>UNSQ01000007.1 GCA_900556885.1 Candidatus Saccharimonadota bacterium | reverse complement strand
AGAGAAGACCACAGTCCAAAACAAGGACAACACAAACAAAATCAAGAACGTAACCATTCTCAAAATCAAAGACGTCAAGGATATGAACGAGGCGCGCGAGAAGCTTAAACGTTCGGAATTGAATGGTATTATTGAACTGCCGAGTGATTTTGGCAAAGTAAAGGGAGAGGGTAAGGATGCTCGCCCAACTGGCACAATCAACGTGCTGTACGCCAAAGGTTCCGAGCAAACTGGTAGTGCCTTGACAGCGGTGATGAACCAAATTGCTGATGAAATAAATAAGCGTATGGGCCAGCCGGAAGCGCCGCTCAAGGCTGCCGGTAAAGCTGTCGGCGACGAGCAGCTGAAATCATTTGACTATACATTTACAGGACTACTGGCCTTTAGCTTGATGAGTATGGGTATTTTTGGTTTGGCCAATCAAATGCCAGCTGAAAAACAACGCGGCTCATACCGACGGCTGCGTGCAGCGCCGTTCACCTCGGGGCAGCTGATTATTTCTATGGCCATTCACTATATTATAATCTCGCTACTCAGCCTGACCATGATGGTTGTTGTCGGTATGCTGCTGTTCCACTTCAATATGCGCGGCGATTGGCTGCTGCTCTCCTTGATGTCGGTGGTTTCGGCGATGATGATGGTGGGCTTAGGATTATTAATCGGCGGTTGGGCGAAGAACGAAAATCAATCAGCTCCTCTGTCTAATTTGATTTCTTTCCCGATGATGTTTTTATCTGGTACGTTTTTTCCACTTTATCTATTTCCAGAATGGTTGCGAAGCGTTGCTCAATTTATCCCTATAACGCCAGTTACGGATGGATTCCGGTTAATTATGACTGAACATGCGACCTTCGTAGAAGTTTTACCACAATTTGGTATCATTGCAGCTTGGACTTTCGCGATTTACCTCGTGGCTATTAAATTATTTAGGTGGGAATAATAAACTGTCTCAATCAGATTGTTATATAGCACACTAAAATAAAAAATATCAACTTACTCGTATGGTTGCTAACCATATGTCGATTGCAGTATAAAAACTCTCGGGGTTACTTCGAAATATCTTACGTCGTAGTTGTGATAAAATACGCTCATGCAAGGAATGTGGCCGGTAGACGCGCAGACGTCGCAGTGGTGCCATGGTTGTTGTGCTTGACTTGCCATCCCAGCAAGCCATAGGTAACATTGGTGTAAGCCCAATATCTATTGATGGGTCGACATCGTACGCAAATTCATCAATAAACACGCGTAGTATCACATGTCTCTCATATTGTTGGCGGCGAATTTTGAGGATGTGTTCGGGGATCTGCAGGTCTTGCCAGTCAAAAACACCAATTAGCAATTGACTGGTAATGCCGATGTGTTGCAGTTCTTGTTTCAAGAGTACGCATTTTTGGTAACACGACCACACTTCATCACTGCCACTTGTTCCGTAGGGTAAGTCGCGAATCTTTTCAAATACTTTAATTGCTTTTTTGACTCTCATGGTAGGTAGAAAATGGGACTACGTCTATGATATCACCGGAATGATCGCTCAACGTCAACTCTTTTGTAACAAGCTAGTGTATAATATAGCACATGAAGTGGCTCGATGATATAGTAAATACGTTTCAGGATGCTAATAAAGATATTTTGGTTGCCTCGGGCGCATCGCCGTCAGGTGTGTATCATGTGGGTCATCTGCGTGAAATTGTCATCGCTGATGCCGTAGTGCGGGCGCTGAAGCAAGCAGGCATTCGGGCGCGCCACGTTCACGTTTCAGACAACCTCGACGCCTTTCGTAAAGTGCCGGTTAATTTGCCAGCTAGTTATGAGCAGTATTTAGGTATGCCGCTCTGTATGGTGCCATCACCAGATGATCGGTACGATTCGTGGGGGGATTTTTGCCTGAAGCCATTTCTTGATAGTGCTGATAAAATTGGCGTGACTATGGACGTGGTCTATGCTAGCGATAAATATCGGAGCGGGTTTTTTGTGCCGGCCATCGAGCGCTCGCTGAACCGCATTGACAAAGCTAAGTCGGCCATCCAGGAAGTATCGGGTCGGCAGCTGGATGATCAGTGGTCGCCAATTCAAATCATGGAGCATGGTCGGCTGAAAAATCGCCGTTTCATCAGCATGGATAGCGATGCTAAAACGATTACTTATCGTAGTCACGATGACTCGGAACACACGGTTCGGTACGATGACGGGCAGGTAAAGCTGGACTGGCGGTTGGATTGGCCGGGGCGGTGGTGGCTGCTCGGCATTGATATCGAGCCGTTTGGTCGTGACCACGCGACGAAGGGTGGCTCGTATGATACCGGCAAGCGGATCGCTCGCGAGGTTTATGACATTGATGCGCCAGTACCGGTACCATATGAATTTATTAATCGCACCGGTGATACGAAAAAGATGAGCGCCAGCAAGGGTACTGGCGTGAACGCGCATGACGTTGTCGATATGCTGCCGCCTGAGGTAGTGCGCTACTTTATCCTTCGATATTCGCCAGCCAAGCGGCTGTATTTTGACGAGACCGATAGCCTGGTGCGGCTGGTTGACGACTTCGCGGCGATGAAGCAGCATCCGCAAAATGAGCTTGATAAACAGCTATTATTCTTGTGTACTGACGGGCTAGATAAGCCAGCGGTCAGCTCAATTCCATTCTCGCATCTGGTTATTTCATACCAAGCGGCGCTGTGCGACATGGTAAAAACAGTAGAGATTTTGCGGCGCAGTTCGGAATACGCCCGCATCGTCGACGAGGAAGAAGCAGTGATCATCACAGAACTAGGCTATGTCAGTCGGTGGCTGGAAAAGTGGGCGCCCGAGTCATTGAAGTTTCGTCTGACGGACGAGGTAAATCCCGATGAGTTCTCGCCAGAGCAAAAAGAATACTTGAGGCGATTAGCTGACGATATCGCCGAGGCGCCGGCTGGGGCTGATGGTAATTGGTTTCATCAAGCAATTTACGCCTACAAGGAAAGCGGTTTGCTGCTGCCGCGGGAGCTCTTCACCACCATCTATCGCGTGCTCATTGGCAAAGATTCCGGACCGCGCGCTGGCTGGTTCTTATCGATTTTGCCGCGGGATTGGTTGATTGAGCGATTGCGACTAGTCAAGTAGAAGCCCGTCTAGTGATTAAGCTTTTCAGGTGGAAATGGGGAGCAAAACTCTAATCGTCTGGCGGTTTTATTAAAATATATCGGTAGTTTGCCCGTTTTCGCTTGCTTTTTTACCAAATAGCCGTATCTGTCGCTTAAAACATTCTTTCTGTTTTCGAAAACAGCTTTTATGTTTTGGAAAAATGCCTTTCTATTTTGTGCGATTTTTACTGTTTTCCATAATGCTAACGCTGTATTATAATTAGACTAGCTATAGTGAAGCTACACCAGAAGGGGGAATTATGACATTTGAAGAAGCGCAAGAGCTAGTGATGAGTCATATTCGCGCGCGGAAGTGGGATACGACGTTATGAAAAAGAGGTTTGGTATGAATAAAAACCTATTGCGATTATTTCCGTCATAATCATTTTGTGCGGCGCTGTGGCTGGGCTGTGGTATAACCGCCAGCATTCTGCCGAGCAGCCGAAGACTCCGTCTACCAACGTGTCCGACGCCGCCAAATTCAAGTCAGAATATCCGCGAGTGGCGGCAAATAATCGCTTCGTTTATGCCAGCGATAAAGAAATCCTTAATATCTTTGATAACGGCAGCGGCGTGGTTTTCTTGGGCTTTCCGCAATGTCCGTGGTGCCAGCATTTGAGCGAACGCGTTGATCGGGCAGCTCGGGCTGAAGGTGTTGATAAAATATACTATTTGAATATTCGCGATGCTCGCGCTAGTAACAACGAAGTTTACCAAAAATTGGTCAAGAAATTAGAGCCGTATTTGGAAAAAGATAAAAATGGCAATCCTCGAATATTTGTGCCTGATGTATCGATTGTCAAGAACGGCAAGATTATCGGCCGCTACAAAGAGGAATCAACTGGCGATGATAATATCACGCCAGATAAATATTGGACTAATGAAAGAATAGAGCGGACTTTATCTCAACTGCGTGGATTTATGAGTCAACTGAAATAGTGACAATTATTTAACGTCGCCAGCCTTAAGGATGCTTCTTAACCCGTTTTCTCCACCGACGAATCCGCTGGTTTGATAGTCGTTAATAACTATATATGGCAAGCCGTTCACGCCAAGCGACAAGGCTTTTTGTGTGTTGCTATCAATCTCTTTTTGGTGCGGTTTTTTGGTCATACAATCGGAAAATTGCGATTCATTCATGCCGACATTTTTGGCGGAAGTTAGGAAATATTCCAGCGGAAGAGCAGGGATTTTCTTCGGCACGGCAACGTTTTTTACACCAATTCCTTTATCAAAGTAATCGCTTTTAATGCGCGGGACGATATCGTGGGTGTACTGCCAATATTTGTCCTGGTCGGCGGCACAAAACGCAGCGTGAGCGCCAGTTTCGGTATTGTTGGTCATCTCTTTTAATAGTGTTACTACGCGATGCTCATAACGAACTTTTCCGGATTTAATATAGTCATTTTTGAAAAATTCTGTGCTGGTTGCAGCTTCGACCTCGGCACAAAATGAACAAAAATAGTCAGTATAATCAATGAACACGTTTTTCGCGTCAGCGGATCCTTGCGACATTTTTTCATTCCACGGTTTATTATCGCCAATGTGACGATTCGGCGGGCGATTAACAATTCCATAAATAAACAAAGCTACAATTCCCACGATTACAATTCCCGAAAGAACCCAAATAAGTGCTATGCCTGATGATTTTTGTCGATTCATATTTTCTCCTGTTTAGATAATTCTGTGTACATAAAAATAATTTGACCTGATTTATATAGCGAGAATAAACTGAGCAGTAAAGCCAATAAAAGGACCATTGTGCTGGCAATATTTGCGGCGGTGGCGGCAGCAGCTCCTGAGAAAAACAGAGTTACAATTGGCAAGATTAGTGATGTTCCGCAGGGAACGCAGCCGAGTCCAATTGTTGCGGCAATTGATGCGATTCCGCTTAGTCCGACTTGTCGAGATACAGTTTTTTCATTGTCGCGATTATTCTTTGCTGTAAAAATTACAGCGGCGATCGATACACCTTGAAGAATTGATACTATCATAAGCAGTACGCCATTTGGTGAAGTGAAACTTTGTTTGAAGATGTCTATAATCATCGAGCCGAGCAGTGCGATTTTATCGAGGATCGGCAGACGCGATATTATCAGCGGTCCGTAAAAATTGGCGTTGATTGCGAAATAAATTATCACGGCGAAGGCGACGGTCGCGACAATTGTTATTAGAAAATATTTCGGCAAACCAAGCATTCTGACGACTCCTAAAAGCGCTGATTTGATGGTTAGTCTGTAGTGCTTATCATTGTAATTCATTGTGGTAGTTGTGCTATAAAGTTTGCTGGTGTGTTATTACGATCTCTTTTTTAGTTCGTAAATAACCTTTGTTGGCCATGGAATGCTGTCAATTTTGAAGTATTTTTGTAAATGTGGCAAATAGGCTTCATCGAATTCATTCCGCGACTGTGTTATTTTGTAACCGTGTGGCGCGCAAATCCATTTGTGAATAAGGTGATCCACGATAACGTACGATTCTTTTGATTCGCGTTCAAGTGAATCTAATCCCCAAACCGCGTGAAACATAATTTCGTAAATAGTTTGGTTATTTGCAGTGTAGATGTACGGAACGATAGGATTATCATTGTCGTCGCAAGCGATAGTAGGCATGCTAATCACTGAATTTTTAACAAGCGCTTTGATCCATGTGTAAACTTCATCGTTAACATCCTCGGATGCTACTTCGATAGACGTGACTAGGCTTGACGTCTCGCCGGGACCCCAATCGCGGATGATAATGGTGCCGTCAGGTTTGAGTGCTCTATCCAGCATTGCGAGCGTTTTAGTGCGCTCAGGTCGGGATAGATAGCTCATCAACTCGTGAAATACACTCGACATATAGATAATGTCGAATTCATCTTCGGCGTTTTCAAGTTGTTCTTTAGTGATGAAATCAATGTTATTTTCTTGAAGTTGAGATTGAACAATTTGTGAAACATCATAGGCTACGTAGTGAGTTCCTGTTTGCGTCACTTGCTTGATGAATTCTGGCGAGAAACCAGAACCAAAATCAAGCAGTTTAACGTTTTCACCAAGATGTTTTTCGATGGCTCCGAATTTGGATGACGCTGTCTGGTTCATCCGCTCTTGATAGGTTTTGTTGGTATGATTTTCCAAGTACTCGCTGCGAATTTGGTTCATATATCTATTATACGATATTCGTAAAGGCAATTCGATCATCCACGGCAGCAACTTTTATCGTATCTCCGTCGTGAATTCGCCCGTCGATCAGTTCGAGCGCCAAAGGATCAAGCACGCGTTTTTGAATCAAACGCTTAAGTGGTCGAGCGCCGAAACTTGGGTCGTAGCCGTCTCGCGCCAACATATCACGAACGCTACTATCAAAATCCAGCGTTATGTCGCGACTATCTTTAACTTGGCGAACAACTTTTTCTAATTGCACGTCAACAATTGCACGCATCGATTCAGGATGAATGCGATCAAAAATTACGATGTCGTCAATTCGGTTTAAGAATTCTGGACGAAAATGACCACGAAGCGTTTCTAAAATTTGATTGTCGAGAGAGCTAATGTCATCACCTGTGTAGTCCATAATCATTTGCGATCCGACGTTGCTGGTCATGATGATAATGGTGTTGCTAAAGTCAATCGTTCGTCCTTGTCCATCTGTCAATCGACCGTCGTCCAGAACTTGCAATAGTACGTTAAATACGTCGGGGTGTGCTTTTTCGATTTCGTCAAACAAAACCACGCTATAAGGGCGTCGTCTAACGGCTTCCGTCAATTGACCGCCTTGATCGTAACCGACATATCCTGGAGGCGAACCGATCAATCTGGCTACGGCGTGACGCTCCATGTATTCACTCATATCAATTCGAATCATGGCGTGTTCGTCGTCGAATAATTCACGACATAAACTGCGCGCGACTTCTGTTTTTCCCACGCCAGTAGGTCCGAGGAATAGGAATGAGCCAATCGGTCGATTAATGTCGCCTAGTCCAGCGCGTGACCTACGAATGGCGCTTGCTACAGCTGCCACGGCGCGATCTTGCCCGATGACTTGGCGGCTGATCGATTCTTCCAATTTAGTCAATTTGTTAGATTCACTTTCCATCAATCGCTCCACTGGAATTCCGGTCCAGCGCGCCACCACGCCAGCGATGTCATCAGGCGTAACTTCTTCGCGGAGTAATCGGTCGTGAGTTGGAATTGCCGCTAGCTCCTCGCGGGCGCTTGCTAATTTTTTCTCCAGCTCCGGTAAATCGCCATACTTAATGCGGCTGGCGGTGGCTAAGTCTGCGTCGCGTTCAGCAATTTCTAATTGTGAGCGCAGATTGTCCATTTTTTCGGTAGTCGTGTTGACGGTTTGCAAAATGTCTTTTTCGTGTTGCCATTTTTTATCAATCACTTCGGCTTTTGCACGAATCTCGGCAATTTGCTCCTTGATTTCATCTTTGCGAATATTGGCGTGGTCGGATTTGTCCTTTTTCAACGCCGCTTCCTCGATTTCCAATTGCAAGCGTCTATTGTTCAATCGATCTAGCGCAATCGGCACGCTTTCTAACTGCATTTTGAGCGAGCTGGTCGCTTCGTCAAGCAAGTCGACTGCTTTGTCTGGCAAGAATCGGTCGGGTAAATATCTGGTGGACAATCTGGCGGCTGCCACGATTGCGTCATCAGCAATTTTTACTCCGTGATGAATTTCGTATTTTTCCTTCAATCCGCGCAAGATGGCGACGGTGTCGTCAAAGCTTGGTTCGCCAACGTAAACTGGTTGGAACCTTCGTTCTAAGGCGGCATCTTTTTCGACGTATTGACGATATTCAGCAAGCGTCGTCGCGCCAATCATATGCAATTTTCCGCGAGCCAGCGCTGGCTTTAACATATTGCCCGCGTCCATGCTGCCTTCGCTTTTTCCAGCGCCAACCATGGTGTGAATTTCATCGACAAAAAGAATAATCTCACCAGCCGCGTCTTCTACTTCTTTCAGACCGCCTTTTAATCGATCCTCAAATTGCCCGCGAAAACTAGCGCCCGCCAAAAGACTGGAAATTTCCAGAGAAATTAGCCGCTTGTCCTTTAGTGAAGCGGGAACGTTGCCTTTGACAATTCGTTGCGCCAACGCCTCAACAATTGCGGTTTTACCAACTCCCGGCTCACCGATGAGAACGGGATTGTTTTTAGTGCGGCGACTTAAAATCTGCATAGTGCGTCGAATTTCTTCATCTCGACCGATCACTGGATCGAGTTTGCCTTCTCGCGCTAACGCCGTTATATCTGTACCGAATTTTTCGAGTGGTTTAGTTGTTTCTTCTTGATTCATGTTTGGTGGCATAAAATCCTCCTTTTGGTTTTTAGTCCTAATTTGTTGCGCCCCAGTAAAAGACAGAATGGTGAAATCTGATATAGCTATCATAACAAATTAGCACTCTCAGTGCAAGAGTGCTAATAAAATAAATAGGCTTTTTGTAGTATAATAAGTGTATGAATATTCTTGTCACTGGTGGCGCTGGATATATCGGCAGTCACACAATCATCGAACTATTATCATCAAATCATAACGTAGTGGTGGTCGATAATTTATCAAATTCATCCGTCGAGAGTCTGAGGCGAGTTGAAGAAATCACCGGTCAATCAATACCGTTTCATGAATTCGATTTATGTGATCATCAGCGACTATCAGAATTGTTTAAGTCTGAAAAAATTGATGCTGTGATTCATTTTGCTGGGTTGAAGGCGGTTGGCGAGTCGGTTGAAAAGGCGCTTCTTTACTATAAAAATAACCTCGAAAGCACGTTGGTTTTGCTTGATGTGATGCAAGAATTTGATGTGAAGAAATTGGTGTTTTCCAGCTCGGCAACAGTTTACGGCGACCCAGCTCGATTGCCAATTACCGAAGATATGCCGTTGTCCGCCACGAATCCATACGGTCAGACGAAGCTGATGATTGAGCAAATGCTTCGTGACATTTCTGCGACGAATCAAGATTGGCAATTTACGTCTCTTCGCTATTTTAATCCAGTTGGTGCGCATCCGAGCGGTCGCATCGGGGAAGATCCTTCAGGAATCCCGAACAATCTTCTGCCGTTTGTGTCGCAAGTTGCTGTTGGTAAGCGGGACCATTTGAGTGTTTTTGGTGACGATTATGACACTCCAGATGGAACTGGCGTACGTGATTATATTCACGTGGTTGATTTGGCAAAGGCTCACGTGGCAGCTCTGGAGAATTTAGGCCGACCGAACGAGTATAAAGTCTATAATATCGGCACCGGTCGTGGCACTTCAGTTTTGGAATTAGTGAAGGCATTTGAGAAGGCGTCTGGTCGCGATGTTCCATATCAAGTTACGCCACGTCGAGCGGGTGACATTGCGGCGTGCTATGCGGACCCAGGATTGGCAGAAAAAGAATTAGGCTGGCGAGCAGAATTGACAATTGAAGATGCTTGCCGCGACGCTTGGAATTGGCAGAGCAATAATCCAAATGGCTACAACGGTTAATTGCCGGATTTGGTGAAAATCTTATTTTCGTAATAAGCGGAACGTTTGGAAAGTTCTGAATTTAAGTTTTCAATTCCGCCGTATTGCTCGACTAGGGTTTTCTTTCCAGAAAATAAATTTGTGCCCAAACCTAATCGGTCGCCGTCAATTTTAACTCCCAACGCCGCCAAAGTTGATGGATACATATCGAATGTCGTGAATTGACGATTCTTTGAGTGGCTAGTCGAAATGGCTGGATTTATAAATGTGTTGTAAATGGTTCGCTGATAATTAGTTCCGCCAATTTTTTCGTCGTAGTATGAAGTTTGCATTCCTAAATGGTCGCCAGAAATGATAATTGTGGTGTTTTTATAAAATGGCTGAGATTTAACCCAATTGACGAATGCGGCGACTTGTTTTGAGGAGCAAGCGTGAACGTTATCGTATTGATTGCTGAAGGTTTTGGCGCAGGTTTCATCCAAATAGCCATCGGTAAAATGCGTGTCGGCGGTCAATAATTGCAAGTTAAATGGCTTGTTTGATGCCGCCAAGCGCGAGGCTTCTTCGCGGGCAAATTGGAATAATTTTTTATCCTCATAACCCCACCAAACTTTGTAATCTTCGGAGATTTTTCCGTGTTTTTTGGCATAATTGTAATCCTCGATATTGAAATTGCCGTGCTGAGTTAATAATTTATCGCGTCCGCCAAAACTTGCTTCAGAACCCATGATAAATGTTTGATTATAACCTTGTTTTTCTAAAATCTCACCAAGACTATAAGCGCCTGGCAAGAATTTTTTAAACTCGCCCAGGGCGTTATGGTCGCGCCCACCAACCAAGTTTTCTTTCAGTGGTACGCCGGCAGATTGCGCAGCCATTCCTGCCACAGTCCAGCCAGTGTTTGTTGCAGGCAAGGCGCCGCCGACACCGGATGTTTTGTTTGAGAATGAGATATTTTTTAACGCCAATTCTTCCAGCTCTGGAATAACGGAGGTTTCAGAACTGCCGCCATTAGCCTTTGACGCCAAAGTATTTTCCATTGACTCTAAATAGATGTATATCAAGTTGCGTTTTTTCTCTGGGAAAGTCAATTTGGCGGTTTTTGGATTGACGTAATTTTCTTCGTATAATTTGGTTGATTGGGTCAGGGCGTAAATATAATTAGGGATGCCGAAACTTTGAATTAGAAGGACGATCGCAATTAAAAACATACTCAGCGAGTAAATTGCTTGATTTCGTAATCTCAAAAACGGCAAGGTGAGTTTTCGTGATGATTTGATTTTTCTCAAGCAGAAGGCGATTATGCGATTGATAAAAGAGATCGATTTGTCGAACATTGGGATTAATAAAGCGCCGAATAATAGGAAAACCAGCGGAAGATTTTGCAGGACGGCCGACCATAAATTGTCAGATTTGCCACCAGCTAATCCGTTAACAAAATAAAAAATTATCTCGTCGATTTGCGAATTTTTAAAGACTATATATTTATAGCGCGCCGTAATTAAGCAAAATGCCGCCAAAAAAAGCAAAATGATTGATATTGATTTAATCCAGAAACGTTTGGTAAATTTAATTTTTCTCACCATTCTATTATATCACTTACGTTTTTTGCGGATGAAGGGGTATAATAAAAGCATGAGCAAGAATAAGACGCGCACATTCGGAATTAGTTGGTGGATTGGGCTGGTTTTATTTGCGGGGATGATTTGTTTGATGTTGGGCGATATTTTACATCGAGATGGTGTAATTGGCTCAAAAACTGATGTTTTAGTGATGGGTACGAATGCTGGATTTAAGCCGTTTGAATATATTGACAATAATCAAGTGGTTGGGTTTGATGTTGATCTGGCGAGGGAAATTGCTAAAAGTTTGGGTAAAGATTTGAAGGTCGAAGATATGTCGTTTGACGGGCTACTTCCGGCGCTGGATAGTGGGCAAATTGATATGGTGGCGGCTGGAATGACAGTGACGCCTGAGCGAGAAAAAAATGCGTTGTTTTCAGATCCGTATTATTCGGCTTCACAGAGAATAATTGTTAAAAAGGGCAGTCCGATTCGCAATAAATATCAATTGCCAGGGCGAAAAATTGGCGTACAGCTGGGTACGACTGGCGACACTTTGGCGTCTAAAATTGCTGGCGCATCAGTCACACAATTCCAAACCGCGCCGAGTGTTTTGCAGGAATTAAGTTCGGGAAAAATTGAAGCGGTCATTCTGGACGACGCTCCCGCAAAGCAATATTCGGCTGGATTTTCTGACTTAGAAATCTTACCGGGCGCGCTCAGCGATGAAAGTTATGCGATTGCTATTAAAAAGGACAATAAAGATCTCTTGGAAAAGGTTAATAAAGAAATTGCCAAGATGAAAAAAGATGGTCGCTATGAAAAGCTGATCCGCAAATATTTTGGCGAGGAGGCTAAATCGTGAATTTTTGGGAAGTGATTTTTGGCGGCGGTCGATGGCTATTTTTATGGCATGGATTAGAGGTGACGCTGGTTTTGACTGTGTTGTCGCTGATTTTAGGATCGGCAATTGGTGTGCTTATCGCCCTGATGCGAACGTCGAATTTACGACCATTTGGCAGGATGAAAACGAGCAGACTCGCAAACTTTAATCCGCTGGCTAGTCTGGGAAAAATTTATGTCGATATTATTCGCGGCACGCCACTTTTGGTCCAGCTGCTGATTATGTATTACGTCGTTTTTGGGTCGTATCAATTTATGCCGAAGATTTTTGTGGCGGCGGTGGCGTTCGGGATAAATAGCGGTGCGTACATTGCTGAGATTATTCGTGGCGGAATTCAGAGTATTGACAAGGGACAAATGGAAGCAGCCAGGTCTTTGGGTTTGAGTAATTGGCAGGCAATGCGACTAGTTATTTTGCCGCAAGCAATGAGAAATTCATTGCCGGCGTTGATTAGTGAATTTATCGCGCTGTTAAAGGAAACCTCGGTTGTTGGTTGGATTGGCTTGAATGATATTATGCGGGGCGCGGACAATATTCGTTTTCAGACGGCGACAGCTTTTCAATCGCTATTTGCCGCTGCGGCGATGTACTTAATTTTGACGGCTATTTTTACGCGAGTAATGGCGCGAGTAGAAAGGAAATTGAAGCATGACGATGATCAGCGTTAAAAACTTGAAAAAAACGTTCGGCACGAATCGAGTTCTTCGCGATATTGACGTGGAAATTGAAGAGGGCGAGATTGTCGTGGTGGTTGGCTCGTCTGGTTCTGGCAAATCGACGTTCTTGCGTTGTCTGAACTTGCTGGAGGAGCCGACTTCGGGCGAGATTATCGTTGATGGAGTGAAAATTACTGATCCACACGTAAATCTAAACGCCTTGCGCCAGAATATTGGCATGGTCTTTCAGCAATTTAATCTGTTTCCGAATTTGAGTGTGATTGAAAATATTAAATTAGCTCCGAAAAAGCTGCGTAAATTTTCAGATCAAAAAGCGACAAAATTGGCGCGAAGTTTATTGGACGATGTTGGGTTATTGGATAAAGCGGATGCTTCGCCGAATAGTTTGTCTGGCGGTCAAAAACAGCGAGTGGCAATTGCGCGGGCGCTAGCGATGGAACCGAAAATTATGCTTTTTGATGAGCCGACTTCAGCGCTAGACCCAGAGATGATTGGCGAAGTTCTGGATGTGATTAGGAAAGTTGCCAAAAAGGGAATGACGATGGTAATCGTGACGCACGAAATGAAATTTGCCCGTGAAGTTGGGACTAGGATGATTTTTCTGGATAAGGGAGAAATAATCGAAAATGGCACGCCAGCCCAGGTAATGGATCACCCGAAAACTGAACGTGCCAAAAAATTCTTCGCCAAATAGCCCGAGCGACCTCGCTATAATTCGCTTAGAACTGGAACTTCTGTCAATTTGTTAACCAGCTGATCCAGGTCAACCTCTGTCAGATAACTTGGTAAAATTCGCGTGGTTTTCGGATCAACAAAGCCGCATTCCGCCACTTCCTCGACGCCGTGCGATGTTTGCTCCAGGTCAATCTGCTGGTAATCTTGCCAGTTGGTGATGAGGAAGAAAAACTCTAATTGCTCGTTCGGGTCATGTGCGGATTGTTCGCCTGATTCGGCGAATTGTTGTATAAATAATAACTTACCGATTTCTGGCTCAACACCTGTTTCTTCAATCATCTCTCGGCGTAGACCGTCGAGCAAGCTTTCGCCCATTTCCAAGCCGCCGCCCGGCGTACACCAAAAATCACGACCTTTGCCGGTGTTTGCGGTTAATTTTTGGCAGAAAATTTCGCCGTTTTCATTGATGATAATTCCGCGTACGTTTACTCTTCGTCGCATAAAACCTCCTTTGATTGCTAATAGCCAGAGGTCCAATTAGTCTGAACGTACGCCCGATAATTTCATGGTCGGGGTGACTGGATTTGAACCAGCGACCTCACCGTCCCGAACGGTGCGCGCTACCGAGCTGCGCCACACCCCGACGCTAAAAACAGTATAAAACTAACAGATATTTTTGTCCAATTGGAATTATTAAAATGGGATCGACTAGTTCTAAAATGATATAATATAAGGTGGACTTAAGATATAAAGGACTATAAATGAAACATATTTTACGAATTTTTAGAGACTATTGGTTGCTGTTTATTATCTTGATTGGATTCACGTATGGCGTTGTGATGGCGAATTTGTGGCTGCCAGATAAAATGTCGGAAATTGTCAATAACGGCATTATTAAACAAGATATGTCGGCGATTTGGAATAATGGCTTGATGATGATTTTGGTGACGGCGGCTGGTGGGTTTTGTTCAATTGTCGTGGGTTTTTTGGCGGCGCGAATTGCTACGGGAATGGCGCAAAAATTGCGATTGAAATTATTTGAACGAATAGAAAGTTTTTCTTTGGCGGACTTTAATAAGTTTTCTACGGCGTCGCTAATTACGCGCTCAACGAATGACATCCAGCAGATTCAAACAACGTCAATAATGCTACTGAGGCTGGCGTTAATGGCGCCGATTATGGCAATTGGCGGTCTGCAAAAAGCCATGAATAATGCGCCAGATCTAAGCTGGATTATCGCTTTGGCGGTGTTTGTTTTACTCGTGGTGATCGCTACATTATTTACGATTGCCGTACCTAGGTTTAAGAAATTGCAGACTCTGGTGGATAAACTTAATTTGGTGGCGCGGGAAAATTTGGTTGGACTGAAAGTTATTCGTGCGTTCCATAACGAGAAGATTGAGCAGAAAAAATTTCAAGAAGCCAACACAGAATTAAATAAGATGAACTTATTTGTGAACCGTTTGATGATGTTGCTTGATCCGATTATGACTTTAGTGATGAACTTTTCGAGTGTGGCAATTGTGTGGTTTGGCGCGCATTTGATAAGTAGTGGCAATTTGCAAATTGGTAATATGATGGCGTTTTTGGAATACGCGATGCAGGTGATAATCTCGTTCTTGTTGCTGTCAATGGTGTTTATTATGGTACCGCGAGCCGCCGTATCGGTGCGCCGAGTTGGGGAAGTTTTAGACACTTTGCCGTCGATTACTAACCCGAAGTCGCCGAAAAAATTACCAAAAGATGCCAAGGGAAAAATTGAGTTTAAGGACGTTACGTTTACTTATCCTGACGCGGATTTACCGGTGCTTTCGGATATTAATTTTGTAGCCGAACCTGGTCAGACAACGGCGTTTATTGGCAGTACTGGCTCGGGAAAGTCGACGTTGATTAATTTGATTCCTCGTTTCTATGATGTTTCGGCGGGGCAGATTTTGCTTGATGGCGTTGATATTAGAAATCTGAAATTGGAAGATTTGTCTGGTCAAATTGGTTACGTGCCGCAAAAAGGCGTGTTGTTTAGTGGAACGGTTGCTAGTAATATCAAATACGGCAACGCTGAGGCTAGTGATAAGTTGGTTGAAAAAGCGGCCAAAATTGCCCAAGCGGAAGAATTTATTAGCGAGTTAAAAAGTGGCTATAAAAGTGAAATCGCTCAGGGTGGCAGCAATGTTTCTGGTGGTCAGCGCCAGCGTTTGTCGATTGCGAGGGCTATTGCGGTTGAGCCGAATGTTTACATTTTTGACGATTCGTTTTCGGCGCTTGATTTTAAGACGGACGCGAAGTTACGGGCTGTGCTTGCAAAGGAAACTAAGAATAAAACTGTGTTAATTGTCGGTCAGCGAATTAATACGATTATGAATGCAGATAAGATTATCGTGCTTAATGAGGGAAAAATTGTTGGTCAGGGAACGCATCAGGAATTGATGAAAGATTGTGAAGTTTATCAAGAAATTGCCGCTTCGCAACTCTCGGAAGATGATTTGCAGAAAATGTCTATTGCTGCGAAAGGAGTGTCGTAATGTCCAAACAAACCACGAAAAAACGTCAGCAAGTACGAATGGGCGGCCCGATGGGCGGAATGGGCACTGGCGAAAAGGCTAAAGATTTCAAGGGAACGGTCAAGAAGCTGATCAAATATTTGTCGGATTTTCGATGGCAAATGTTGATGGTGTTGGTTTTTGCAATTGGGAGCACGATTTTTGCGATTGCCAGCCCGAAGATTTTAGGCGGCGCGACGAATCAAATTGTTGATGATTATGCCAATATGAAAGCTTACGAGGCGATCACTAGCAAATTGCCAAAAAGTGTTTCTTTGCCAGCGGGAACTACTGGCGCGGACGTTTTGAACCGATTGCCGAATAAGTCGGAGATTGAAAAACAGATTCCGTCCAGCCAGCTCGAATCGATTAAAAAGTTAGATCTTAGTCGGCGTCCAGAATTTCATTTTGACGCTATTTGTCGAATAATTATTTTGCTAGTCGGAATGTATGTGTTGAGTGCAATTTTTCGCTATATTCAAACGTGGATAATGACTCAGGTGACGCAAACCGTAACTTTCAGAATGCGACAACAATTGTCCGAAAAAATAAATCGCTTGCCGCTGAGTTATTTCGATAAGCAAACTTACGGTGAAGTTCTTAGTCGCATAACTAATGACGTCGATACTATTAGCCAAACACTAAATCAGAGTTTGTCGCAAATTATAACTTCAACGGTTACGGTACTGGGAATTTTGGTGATGATGTTTTCGATTAGTTGGCAGATGTCGCTAGTTGCGCTACTGGTGCTTCCGCTGGCGGGTGGCGTGATTACGCTGATCACAAAGAGCTCGCAAAAACAATTCTTGCGCCAGCAAACGCAGCTTGGCGAACTTAATGGACACATTGAAGAAATGTATGGTGGTCATCAAGTGATGCGCGTCTTTAATGGCCAGAAAAAATCGATTGCTAAGTTTTCTAAGATCAATAATCGGCTTCAGGAGAGCGCTTGGAAGGCTCAGTTCTTTTCTGGCTTGATTCACCCGATTATAAATTTTATCAACAATATTGGCTACGTTGCTATGACAATTTTGGGCGGTTGGCTGGCAATTAATGGTTGGCTAAAAATCGGCGATATTCAGGCGTTTATTCAATACGTCGATCAGTTCAATCAGCCACTGGTTCAGGTTGCTAATATCGCTAATATTTTGCAATCGACAGCTGCTGCCGCCGAGCGAGTGTTTGAGTTTTTGGACGAGCCAGAAGAAGCGGTTGAATCGAATAACTTGGTAAAATTGTCCAACATAAAAGGCGAAGTTGAATTCGATAACGTCGTCTTTGGATATAAGCCAGACCAGACTATCATCAAAGGTTTGTCGGCGCACATTAAGCCAGGTCAGCGCGTAGCGATTGTTGGTCCGACTGGCGCCGGTAAAACGACACTGGTTAACTTGCTAATGCGATTTTATGAGATTAATAGCGGTTCGATTAAAATTGACGGCGTGGATATTCGTAAAATGAAACGTAGCGATGTGCGTCAAATGTTTGGTATGGTGCTGCAGGATACGTGGCTATTTAATGGCACGATTCGTCAGAATTTGATGTATGGCAATCCAAAAGCCACCGAAGAAGAGATGGTAAAAACCGCCAAAGAAGCGCATGTTGATCATTTTGTGCGGTCGCTACCGGGTGGCTATGATATGGTTCTTGGTGAGGAGGCTGCTAATATTTCCCAGGGAGAAAAGCAGCTGTTGACAATTGCTAGGGCAATGTTAGAGAAGGCGCCGATGTTGATTTTGGACGAGGCGACAAGCTCGGTCGACACGCGCACCGAAGTCCTTATCCAAAAAGCCATGGATAAGCTTATGCAGGGAAAAACTAGTTTTGTTATCGCGCACCGTTTGAGTACCATTCGCGACGCCGATTTGATTTTGGTGGTTAAGGACGGGAATATCATTGAGCAGGGCAATCACGAAACTCTGCTGAAGCAAAATGGATTTTACGCCGAGCTTTATAATAGTCAGTTTGCTGAGTAGCTGTCTGTTACTTTTTATACAGTGATATTTTTGTCGCTTCTGGCGTGTGCAAATCGAAATCAATATCAGTTTTCTGGACAATTTCATAATAAGGTGGAATTGATGGGTTTTTCGGAAGTTCAATTATTTTTCCATCATTAAATAATTGTCCTTGTCTGTAGACATTGTGAATAAACGGCACGTTTGGCTTTACTTTTCTTAAGCGATATAACGCTGATTCATGCCGTGTTTCGCCATCTGTAACAACTTTGGGCTGCGTATGCCATTGTCCCATAATACATAAGGTTAATAGGGAATCGTCAATTTTAAGGATATTTTTAGCTAGCTCCTCTTCTCGCGCTTGAGGGCTTGGTGATATGACGGCGTCCTCATCTAAATTGTCAAAAAATGTATCAATAAAAACGAGCTCTTTAAGTTGATTTTGCTGCAGAAGAATTGCTATCGTTTTTATCATCTCAAGAGATAGAACGCTTAAGTCAAAAAGGTCTTCATCAACTAAGGAAAAATCGCAAGAGCCGGTCTTTACTGAATTGATGAAGTTGGATACAGTGGGGCTGGCTTCAATAGCTAATCTCTTTACGTCAAGTTTCTTAATCAGAGTATAGATGACGTCGGCATTTTCTTTAATGCCGTGAATTTCGCCGTATACAATTATGTTTGATTTTCGCAAGGTGGATTGAAGCGAACTTAACTGTCTTATATCCAGTTGTTTCGGTAAAAATGTTTTGATAATATCGTGATTATTCATAGGTGCTAATTGATAGTTTACTTCATAAAACCGTAAATATATAGAGCTGCGTCGTTAATAAATTTGTTGATATTTGGCGAACTATTTATAATTAAGTCATGAATATCGCAGATCAACTCCTCACTAAATACCCAATCATTTCCGACCAAGTCGATATAAAAGAGCTGGGCGTGCTTTTAAGAGAGTTGGAAAAAACTTTACGCCGTGGCGCTACTGGAAATATTGTGGAGTTTGGTTGTTATGTCGGCACGACTAGTTTGTTTATTCGCCGACTATTGGACGCTTATAATTTTACGGGCGAGTTTCACGTTTACGATTCGTTTGCGGGATTGCCAGAAAAAACCCAGAAGGATAATAGCGCCGCGGGTGATCAATTTAAGGCTGGCGAGTTATTAGCGCCGCGTAAGACGTTTGTCCAGAATTTTAAGAAAGCAGGATTGAAGTCGCCGATTATTCATAAAGGCTGGTTTTCTGATTTTACTGCTGATGACGTGCCGGAAAATATTATGTTTGCGTTTTTTGACGGCGATTTTTATGAGTCAATTGTCGATTCTTTTCGGGCTTGTGAAAGTAAGTTTAACGAAGACGCGATAATTATTGTCGATGATTACGCAAATGAAGCTCTGCCGGGCGCCGCGAAAGCCACTGATGAATGGCTGAAGGTTAATCGACAATTCACGGTCAGGACTGAAGCTAGCTTGGCAATTATCTCCTCTTGCCCAAAAACATAAACGTGTTACAATTAAAATATCACTAATATAAACAGGGGAGGGTTGTGATGGACGAACCAATTCACATCACGTCTGAAATAGGAAAACTTAAGACCGTTCTATTGCATCGGCCAGGTGAAGAACTGGAAAATTTGACGCCAGACTATCTGACCGATCTTTTATTTGACGATATTCCATATCTGAAAGTGGCGCAGGCTGAACACGATGCTTTTGCGGAAGTATTGAGAAGTCGTGGAATCGAAGTTTTGTATCTGGATCAATTGGTCGCTGAGGCAATTAACACAGATCAATTGCGCGAACAATTTGTCGATGAAATGTTGGCTGCTTCCAAGCAGGATTCACGCCGCGTTACTCAAACATTGCGCCAATTCTTGTTGGACTTACCAACTCACGCTATGATCCGCAAGATTATGGCTGGTGTTCGCAAGGATGAAATTACTTTGCCTCCAGATCAGCATCAGCAACTTCATAATATGATCGAGAAAAATCGTTATCCGTTCTATCTCGATCCGATGCCAAACTTATACTTTACACGCGACCCAGCTGCCGCAATTGGTAATGGTTTGACAATCAATAAGATGCACTGGACGGCTCGTCGTCGTGAATCGTTATTTATGCGCTACATCATCGACCATCATCCACGTTTTGCTAATCGTGCGCCAGTCTGGTACAACCGCACAGAGAAATTCTCAATGGAAGGCGGCGACGAATTAGTATTAAGCGATAAGGTTATGGCAATTGGTGTTTCAGAGCGAACAACTGCTGAGGCAATTGAAAAGATGGCAACCAAATTGTTTGCTGGCTCGAAATTCGAGAAAGTCATCGCTATGGAAATTCCAAAATCTCACGCCTTTATGCACCTAGACACCGTGTTTACGATGATTGATCGTGATAAGTTTACGATTCATCCAGAAATCCGCGACCATGGCGGCAGGATGAATTGTTTCATTTTGGAGAAGGTTGAAGGTCAGCCATTCCCACGAATTACACACGAAACAGATTTGGAGCATGTCTTGAGAGTTGCGCTAGGCTTGCCAAGTGTTACGTTGATTGAATGTGGCGGTGGCGATCCGATTGCTGCTGCTCGTGAACAGTGGAATGACGGTTCAAACACTTTGGCGATTGCGCCGGGTGTTGTGGTGACTTATGATCGCAACTACGTAACTAACCAGAAATTGCGCGAAAACGGTATTGAAGTTATTGAAATTAGTGGTGCTGAGCTTGGACGCGGTCGTGGCGGTCCACGCTGTATGAGTATGCCGCTAGTACGAGAGGATGTATTCTAATGGCTCAGAGTTTGAACGGACGATCGCTATTAACTTTGAGCGATTATACCGCTGAAGAGATTCGCTTGCTGTTAGATACAGCTCGTGAATATCGTCGATTGAAATATGCCGGCATTCCGCACCGAATTCATGAGGGTAAAAACGTGGCATTGCTATTCGAAAAGGCTTCAACGCGAACGCGCTGCGCATTTACGGTAGCTGCTAATGACCTTGGAGTTGCGCCAGAATACCTCGGTAAAGATGATATTCAATTGGGTAAGAAAGAGACGGTTGAAGATACCGCTAAGGTTTTGGGCCGAATGTTTGACGGAATTGAGTTCCGCGGTTTTGATCACGCGACCGTTGAGGAATTGGCGCGTCACGCTGGCGTTCCAGTATGGAATGGATTGACCGATAAGTTCCACCCAACGCAGATTTTGGCTGACTTCATGACGATTGAAGAACATGTCGGAAAATTGAAGGGAACTAAGCTGGTGTTTGTTGGCGATGGTCGCAACAATATGGCGAACTCGTTGATGATCGGCTCAGCTATTATGGGACTTGATTTTCGCATTTTGGCACCTCGTGAATTGCATCCAGATCAGGCTTTGGTCGATAAGGCAAATCATTTTGCGAGGTCAAGCCACGCACGTATTACCATCACTGACAACTTCGAAGAAGCTTTGCGCGGTGCTGATGTAATTTACACGGACGTTTGGGTTTCAATGGGCGAAGAAGACAAGTTTGCTGAACGCATTAACCAATTGCGACATTTCCAAGTTAATCGCCAGATGATTAACCTGACAGGAAATCCTGAGGTTAAGTTTATGCACTGCTTGCCAGCATTCCACGACGCATTAACGATTACTGGAAAGAAGATTCAGGAAGATTTCGGTTTAGATTCAATGGAAGTGACGGATGAGGTGTTCCGCTCGCCACATTCGATAGTTTTTGATCAAGCGGAAAATCGTATGCATACAATCAAGGCTGTGATGGCTTTGACATTGTAGTTGTTGTCGTAATAAGGAGGTTAAGGAGGCTCCGAGGCAATGGTAGAAAAAATTAAAAAAGCAAAGCAGAAGCTTCGATCACCGTCGGCGTTTACTATTTTGTTTGTCGTGATCATCGTTATGGCGGCATTGACGTGGGTTGTTCCTTCTGGACTATATAAGACGAACGAAGATGGCGATCGTATAGCTAATTCGTATCACGTAGTCGACAAAGATCGAACCGTCACGGAAGAAAAAGACGGTAAAAAGGAAGAGGTCAAAAAACACGACCAGCAAGGTTTGTGGGACATCTTCACTGCACCTATTAAAGGTATGTCAGACAAGCTTGATGTCATCGTCTTTGTGATGGTGCTTGGTGGATTCTTAGGCGTCACCATGAAAACTGGTGCGCTTGATGCTTCTCTTGGTGCACTGCTTCGAAAGATGAAGGGCAAGGAAAAGTGGCTCATCCCGATTCTGATGATTTTCTTCGCTATCGGTGGTACTACCTACGGTATGCAAGAAGAAACCGTGGCGTTCTACGCGCTCGTCATACCGATGATGATTGCTGCTGGCTATAATGCCATGACTGGTGTGATGGTGATTGTGCTGGGTGCTGGTACTGGTGTGCTCGGCTCGACAATCAACCCATTCTCTACTGGCGTTGCAGCAAAAACCGCAGACGTGAAATTGGGTAGCGTTATTCCAATAATGTCTATCATCTTAGTACTTTGTTTGATTGCTGCGATTATCTTTACTATGCGTTACGCCGCAAAAGTTAAGGCCGGCAAGTACAAAGAAGATGTTCGCTATAAGCCAGCTACGGCTGCTCTCGACACGACAAACGTACCAAAATTCACTGGTCCACGAAAAGTCGTTATGTCCGTGTTTGCTATTACGTTTGTGCTAATGATTCTTTCCTTGATTCCATGGGGAAGTTGGAATATCACATTCTTCGCTGATATGTTTGAATGGGCTGCAGGTTTGCCAGTCATTGGCGCGGTACTTGGTGTAGTCCACAGTGTGGCATTTGGTGATTGGTATTTCAATGAAATCACTGCACTATTCCTAATTTCAACAATTGTCATAACCGCAATTTACTACAAAGAATTTAAGAAAGAGGGTGTTTTCCCAGTTGATACATTTATCGACGGTGTGAAAGACATTTTGCCAGTTGCTTTGATTATCGCAGTGGCAACAGGTGTTTCTGTGGTGATGTCTAATGGCGAAATCCAGGACACAATCATCAGCTGGGGTGAATCTCTTCTGAAAGATGCTGGTGGCGGTGTTGTTGGTGTGTTGGCGTATCTATTCTACTTGCCAATGTCATTTATTGTTCCGTCATCATCAGGTTTGGCGGCAGCAACTATGCCGGTTATTGCGCCAATTGCTGACTTGGTTGGCTCAAGTAAAGAAGTTATGGTTGCCGCATTTGCGACAGCGTCTGGCTTGATCAACATGATGGCTCCAACTATCGCGTCATTGATGGGTGGATTGGCTTTGGCTGGTGTTTCATATCGCGACTGGCTAAAACGCTCAGCTCCAATTATGGCGGTATTTGCTATTATCAGCATTACAGTTATTGCAATTTTCGGAGCACTGTAGCCTATGGATAAGAAGCGTACTATTGTAGTAGCGCTCGGTGGTAACGCCCTGCAACGGCAGGGCGAAGCCGCGTCTGAGCAACAACAACGAGTAGCCGATGAAACCGTTCGACAACTTTTACCGTTAATCCAGGCTGGTCATAACGTAGCAATTGTTCATGGCAATGGTCCTCAGGTTGGCAATATTGTGTTGCATGAAGAGGCGATTAACACGCCAGATGTGCCAAGTTTGCCGCTGGAAGATTCTGGCGCTATGAGCCAGGGATTGATTGGCTTTTGGTTGCAACAGGCTTTTCATGACGCCTTTATGGTTAATCAGATGAACAATCGCGCTGTTAGCGTTATAACCCAAACGATTGTTAGCTTAAGCGATCCAGCATTCCAAAATCCAACCAAGCCAATTGGTCCGTTCTATTCGGAAGACGAGGCAAAAACCGTCGCTAGCGAACGCGGCTACACGGTAAAAGAAGACGCTGGTCGCGGCTGGCGACGTGTCGTTCCGTCGCCAAAACCTCAGACAATTGTTGAGGCTGATGTGATTAAGGCGCTGGTTCATGCTGGCGTGACGGTCGTTTCAACTGGCGGCGGCGGCATTCCTGTTTTGCAAGACGAAACTGGTCAATTAAAAGGCGTCGCTGCGGTCATTGATAAGGACTTCGGCGCGGCAAAATTGGCAGATCTTTTGGACGCCGATACTTTGCTGATTTTGACTTCGGTTGATGCTGCTAAAATTAATTTTGGCAAACCAGATGAGCAATCTCTCGGGGAAGTTTCAATAGAAGAACTTCAAAAGCATATTGACGATGGGCAATTTGCGGCAGGTTCAATGTTGCCAAAAACTCAGGCCGCCTTGTCGTTCCTGGATGGAAAGTCGGGGCGTACGGCGATTATTACTTCGCTGGATAAAACTGCTGAAGCTATTAGCGGCTCGGCGGGCACGATAGTCAAATCGTAATCAAAATCAAGAAGTTCCTGTAAACGGCGCAGGAGCTTCTTGTGTTTATTTATGTTTTATTTTATAATATAAAATTATGTTGCAATATCTTCGTTCAACAAATAACGATTCAGTAATTAGTCAGCAAGAAAATTTGCAGTCTGGTTCGTGGGTGCGCTGCGAAAGACCAAGCGACGAAGAGGTTTCGCAATTGCTGACGCTGGGTTTGGATGAGGATTTGATAAGTGACGCGCTTGATCCACACGAGGTGCCACGTATTGAGTTTGACGATGAGTGGACTTATTTGATTGCGCGATTGCCAGACACTGACGACGATTTTAACGATTTTACCACGCCAATTTTATTCTGCATCAATAAAGATCATATTGTGACGTTGTCCAGAGATAGTTTGGGGCGATTGTGGCAGCCATTTATTGATAAAGTGCGAATTAGGACGGATCGACAAGTTGAGCTTTTGGTGGCGATGGTTGAGGCAATTTCAACGCAATATCAGCGGCGCGTGGCAACGATTAATCGCCAAATGCGAGCGGCTACAGACAGTATTCATACGCTGAGAGTTAATGACATTGCCACCTTGGCGGAGTATGAGCGCAAATTGAATGATTATCTTGACGCGTTAATTCCGATGAACTGGGCAATTGAGAGACTTTTGGCGACTCAGAAGTTGCGACTGAAAGCTGATGATAAGGAAGACGTTGAGGATATTTCGATTGATTTGGAGCAGGTGATTGCGCGTTGTAAAAGTTTGTTGAGGACGATTACTAATGTACGCGATAGCTATAGGGCAGTGATGGATACGCGCCTTAACGAAACGATCCGTCTGCTAACCGTAATTACCGTAGCTTTGACTATTCCGACGATGATCGCTGGTTTGTATGGTATGAACGTGCCGATTCCAGGTGCCGATAATCCATTGATGTTTTGGGGAATTACCGCAGTTAGTGTAGTGCTGGCATTTGTTGTGGGCTATTATTTCCTGCGCCGCCGCTAAAGTTTAATTGCAATTCGACAGATTGCTAATATCGCTTATGTATATTATAATTTTCTCATGATGGTGGGCTATTTTGAACGCAGATCGTTGACTGAAAAGTTGACGCAAGCTCAACGAATGCATAAAAACGGTTGGATTAATTTGACTGGAAGTCTTGATGTTACTCGAGTTTCAAAGGCTTTGTCGTTGTCTGCTAATATTGTCCGTGACGTACTGGACATCCACGAATTGCCTCGAGCGGAGTTTTCCGATGGCGTTGAATATATTTTTACACGCATACCATTTGGTCAAACTGATTCTGGCAAAACGGCACCGTTTTTGATTGCAATTAGCGGCGGTCATTATATTACAATATCGCCTCATGTTAAATTTTCACCTCTGGAGGTTGGCGATTATTTATTTAGCACAACCGAGCGTCCAGCGGGAGTTTTTGCTGCGAATTTGGCGTATATTATTTCTCAATACGAACAGCGCGTGCATTTGTTAACGGAGCAAATTAGCGATGCTCGTCGGCGACTAAGTCGTCATGAAGTTGAGAATTCGGATTTTATTAAATTTGTGGCAATTGAAGACACGCTCAATGAATATCGAAGCAGTTTGGAGGGGATGTCCCGCGTTATTACACAACTAATGGAAAATCGCCGTCATCTATTTAAGACTAGAGATCTGGAAGCCTTGGAAGACGTCGATCTACATATCAGGCAAGTTTTAGTGGCAATCAGTTCCAGCACACACACAATTTCCAGTATCCAAAACGCTTATTCGACAGTTGCTAATAATACGCTGAACCAACGCATGAAGGCGTTGACCGCCATAACAATTCTCCTGGCTATTCCGAACGTTTTTTACGGAATGTATGGAATGAATATCGCGTTACCATTTCAGGGCGAGCCTTGGGCGTACCCGGTTATCACCAGTTTTACGGTGTTGTTGATTTTACTTGTTATGTTTGTTGCTAAGCGACTCCGCTTATTCTAATATAGATATAATAAGCATTTTCAAAATGTTTTTGCTTGACGTACCAATAAACGTTTGGTAACATTGTTAGCATGTCTCGCGCCGAAGCATTAAATTGCTGATATTAAGTGATAAAGGTCGAAGCGCGTGGGGCTGCACATAATAATAAGGAGTGCAAAACACATGCCAATAGCAATCAAATTTGTGCCATCAAGGCGCAAAAAGATCGCGGTGGATGTGGTGCCTGCCGAATGGCAAACATACATAGCACAATAAAAAGAGTGCAGTCGATCCAATGATAGAATAGGGACGACTATAAACAAATCCCGCTCCAAGGCACCGGAGCGGGATTTTGGTTTGTGTGAAAATGCGTTAATCTTTTACTTCAACGCCAGCTTTTTTCAAGGCTTCCTTGACTGATGATTCAATTGAGCCAGAACTATCCATTTCAGTGTTTTTTCCATTTATGTAGAAAGTTGGTGTTGCGGCAACGCCGTGCTTGCGACCGAGAGCCATATCGAAGTCGATTTTATTTTTAACCCTGTTGCTGGCAATATCGGTTTTATATTGATCGATATTAAGCTTCAATTGTTCAGCATAAGATTTGAAGATGTTGTCGCGTTCTGTAGTATTGGCATTTTTCCAAGCGTCCTGATTTGCATATAGAAGCTCATTCATCTCCCAGAATTTACCTTGCAGACCAGCAGCTTCAGCTACCGCGGCGGCAGCGCGTGCATTAGGGTGTGAGCTAGCAATTGGGAAATTGCGGAAAATTAACCGAACGTGATCTTTGTATTTTTTAGCTAGCGCTTCAGCTTTTGGTGCAGCGGTGCCGCAGCCAGGGCATTGATAGTCGGCGTATTCTATAATCGTTACTTTGGCGTCTTTACTGCCAATTTTATGATCCGCGATATTGCCATTTCTTGATTCTGCGCCGATAACCGTGTTCAGCTGATCGTTATTGATATCGCTAATATTTAATCGATTTTGCGTCGAAATATAAACCATTCCACCAACAATTGTCACTACAATAATTGCGAAAATTATCCAGCTTCTCTTATTCATTTTACCTCCATTTACTCTAGTAAGTATAGCACGGAATGCGGTACAATAAAACTATGACGATTGTGCTAATTTTTGGATATTTGGTTACTTTGGCGGTTTTGCTGATAGTGCTGGGAGTTCAACCGAAAACGTCTTCGCATAGCCAATTTGAGTTGCGGCGGAGAAGTGGACTAGGCGATGAAAAGGCTAAAATTCTTTTGCGACAAAGAGAATTTTTACGAGATATTATTTCACTGCAGCGCGCCGTGGCTTCTTTATGTTTGGTAATTTTAAGTGTTATTAGCGTTTATTTGTTCAATTGGGCTGCTGGGCTCATTTTGTCAATTATAATAGCCCTGGAAATCGGAGCTGTCGCGCGAATTGGTTTGTGGCAGAAATATTCACAGCAGCTTTATGAAAAATACGAACCGCTAATTTTAACGACAATTGAACGACATCAAGTAATTTTGTCGCTAATCCGTTCGGTATCGCCAGTGGTTGGTGATAGTCGGGTGATTGAATCGAAAGAAGAGTTGCTGGAAATGGTGGCTCAATCCAGCGGGGCGATTTCATCTTCTGAGAAAAAGCTTATTACTAACGGACTGAAGTTCAATGATATGAAGGTCGAGGAAATTATGACGCCGCGAAGCATGATTGAATCGGTACCTATGAACGAACTTCTTGGGCCGCTAGTACTTGATGATCTTCATAAAAAGGGGTATAGCAGATTTCCTGTCATTGACGGCGACATTGACCATGTTGTTGGCATGCTGAGAATTCAGGATTTGTTGACGATTGATCGCAAAGCAAAATCTCATCGTGCGGAAACAGCCATGAGTAAAGACGTCTATTATATTCGCGAAAATCAAACTCTACAGCACACCTTGGCTGCATTTTTGAAAACGCAGCATCACTTGTTTATTGTTGTAAATGAGTTTCGAGAAACAGTTGGTCTACTGAGCTTAGAAGACGTAATTGAAGCGCTATTAGGTCAGAAAATTATTGACGAATATGATGTTTATGGAGATATTCGTAAAGCTGCCACGGCTAATCCGCAGAAAAATAATTTGCCCACAAAAACTCGTCGAGATGTTTAATTCTGGGAATTTGACCAGATTATGCTATAATAACAGATATGAAAAATAGAATTTTGGCGGCAGAAACTTCTAAAAAAGTTGGTGAGGATATTACAGTTGCGGGCTGGGTTCATTCCAGGCGTGATCATGGCGGATTGATTTTTATTGATTTGCGTGACCACACGGGTTTGGTTCAGTTGGTTATTAACCCTGATAAAAAAGATGCTTTTTCTTTGGCGGAAAGCTTGCGAGATGAGTTTGTGGTTCGTGCTTGTGGTGTGGTTGCGGAGCGTGGTGAAGGTCTGAAAAATCCGAATATTGCCAGTGGTGATGTGGAAATTGTTGTGGACAATTTGGAGATTTTGAACCGAGCTGAAACTTTGCCAATTCAGCCATTTGCCGAGGATAATCAAGCCGGCGAAGAACTAAGATTCAAGTATCGTTATCTTGATTTGCGCCGTCCAAAAATGCAAAACATGCTTAAAAAGCGCGCCGAAATGTATCGTCGAATCCATGAATATATGGACAATCGAGATTTTATTGAAATTCAAACGCCAATTTTGGCTAACTCAAGTCCTGAGGGTGCGCGTGATTTTCTGATTCCTAGTCGTTTGCAGGAAGGGAAGTTTTACGCCTTGCCACAAGCTCCACAGCAGTTTAAGCAGCTGCTGATGGTTGGCGGCGTGCCGCGTTATTATCAGTTGGCGGCTTGTTTCCGCGACGAAGATCCGCGAGCAGATCGCTTGTACGGCGAGTTTTATCAGCTTGATTTGGAGATGAGTTTTGCCGAAAATGGAGAAGAAGTTCGCGCTGAAGTTGAGCCTTTGATGAAGCAACTGGCAACTGATTTTGCTGGTAAAAAATTGTTGGATTTGAGCGATTTGGCGGTTGGTGATGGCAGTCCAATTCCGCGAATTTCGTATCGCGACGCTATGGAAACTTACGGTTCTGACAAGCCGGATTTGCGATTTGGTATGGAATTGATAGAGCTGACGGACGTGTTCTCAGAGACTGAGTTTGGTGTATTTAAAAATGCTGAATGTGTTAAGGCTATTTGTGTAAAAAATGGCGCAAGTTCGAGCCGCAAGCAAATTGACAATTTCACTAATATCGCTAAAAGCGAAGGCGCTGGCGGTTTGGCGTACATTACATATCAAGATAGCGAAGCAAAATCTCCAATTGCGAAATTCTTGAGTGAGAAGGAATTAGCTGATATCCAGCAGAAAACTGGTGCGGTTGATGGCGATGCAGTGTTCTTTGGCGCTGATTCTCGCTCGGTTGTTAACGCGGTATTGGGGCGCTTGCGTAATGAATTTGCCTCGCACTTTGATCTTAAGGACCCGTCGGTCGTGGCATTTGCTTGGATTATTGATTTTCCGTTTTATGAATGGGATGAGCGTAGTAAGAAGCTTGACTTTGGGCACAATCCGTTCAGTATGCCAAAGGGTGGCTTGCAGGCTCTGGAGTCTGCTGAAACTGACGCCGAAAAATTATCCATTGTCGCCGATCAGTTTGATATGGTGATGAATGGTTATGAAATTTGTTCTGGTGGTGTTCGTAATCATAACCCAGCAGTGCTTTATAAAGTGTTTGGGTTACTGGGCTTTAGTGAAGCTTATGTTGAAGAAAAGTTCGGTGCTATGCTAGGCGCTTTCAAAT
>UNSQ01000006.1 GCA_900556885.1 Candidatus Saccharimonadota bacterium | reverse complement strand
GTTTAATCATCGCTTCCTCTTCTAGCGCGACCGCCAAGCCCTCCAAAATCATCCCATCAAACATAGTTTCGGCATATTCAGGCAGTTTTTCCCAACGCAGCGAATGTGACATTTCGTGGCAAATCGTTTCGAAAATAAAATCCTCGCTAACTCCGTGCTGGCTTTTATCGACAGAAATCATAATCAAGCGCGAATGAAGCGTTTTGCCAGCGATTCCATCCTCGGCGATAGTTGGCAGCATAAACGAAGGTGTAGCGATAATTACATCAACTTCGTAATCAAACTGCGCGAACTCGCTCGAAACAAAAGTCTCGGCTTGTTGCGCTGTATTTTTGAATATGGCAATTTCGGCATCGGTGAAAGTTTGGTTGGCGTTAGCGATGTGTAGGTGGAGTTTGCTCATGGTCTTACTATACTGCAATAATATAAGTATTACTATAAGGACAACGCTATTTATTAAGTGCAATATTTAAATGGAAATCACTAAAATCTTAGCAGCGACCTTCCGCTCTTTTGGGCGATTTTTTGTTTCTAGGCAATCAAGCCGTTCTGATCTAATAGGTTCACAAATTCGTCAATAAACAGATCAGTCCTCTCGACAATTTCTTTTTCTCCGAATTTTTTATAAACGTTGCTTATATTCTTGAGCTCAAGATTTTCTGTTCCGCCTATGCGCTGTCCTCTACTGTTGTCAAAACCCTGGTAGTATTTAATTTTATCTTCAAATCTATAGTCGGATGCGCGAATATTGATCCGTTTTTCTAAAAGAGATTTATTGCCAAGGAGGTCAATTTGTCGATCGTTAGATAACCCTTTCTCATTTTCCTGTCGCTTTCTGGGATAAATATGTTCAATATCAAACTGCTGAGAGAGTTTTGGATATGATTGCTCTTTATTAAGCATCATACGAAGCGCCAGCATGGATTTGGTGATTGGCCTGCCGTTTTTGAAATCATAAATAAGGATCGCACTGCGTGTTTGCTCCTTATCAAATTTGAAGTCTGAGAATGTAACTTCATTTAGATTAACTATATTCAGCATCTCGGCAAAAATAGGCGTTCTTAGTGCGTTCACTCCGGGATGTATTATTGCGTATCCCCATATGAATGCAATTGTACGATCGAGAAACATCTTAAAACCTTCATCATCCAATTTTCCGTCTTCGGTGCGATTTGCTAAATAGTAAACAGATATGAAATAATTCCACATGCTATTTGGCGCGTAGTTTAATATAAAGAGCTTCTTTAAGACGTCTTCGCTGAAACGTTCACGATTTTGATCGGTAATATCTTCCCAGAATTGAGCAAGGTCTTTAAGATTTTCAAAAGTGTCATCTTGTTTAAGTACGGAATATTTATCACGCTCATAGAATCTTCTAAGTGACTCGGTCGTGGAAGACTTGTTATTGTCTCGCTTGGCACGAATGAAATACATGTATCTCGTAAACAAATCGTCCATTGGTGTGCCGGTGATTGGGTGAAAGATTTTTTCACATGTCTCCTCGAGTTTTTTCCAATCTTTAATAAACTCATCCCTGTCGTCTTCACTTTTCTGTTTGTAATATTGATAGAATTGAGCCTTAAAAATATCAGAATCTGAAAGCGGGAGACCTCTATCATTTAATGTTGAGAAAATACGAAGAGCGGTATCTTGAGATTCGGCTTCGATTGGCATTAAGATGCAGTTATTGAGAATTCTTGCCGGTAAGTTCTTTGCAAAAGTTGGGAAGCTATTGATGAATTCCTCAACTTTTTTAAGGAAAAATCTAAAGTTATTAGCATACCGGCTAGTCTGGTTGTCGGTAACGATACCTGTTCTTAGGATTGATAGGAATTCCTCCTTGTCTTTATCAGTGGCGACAACAGAATCTATTTTTAGGTGATCTTTATCTGGCTTGCCCATTTCATCTGTTTTCCATATACAGCTGGCGATGCGTTCGGAAAAGTCTTTTGAGCCTTGGTCTTGCATTTTAGTAAAGCGGTCATAGAAAGCTCGGAGAAGAAGCATGAATGTTGTCAGACGTTGTTGACCATCAATTACTTCTTTCTGTTTCTTGTCGTTTTCAAAAGTCACAATCGAGCCAAGAAAATACTCGTCGTTCGTATCAAATTTCGTGGCGTCATTGTCTGGTATTGCGAAAGAAAATATATCATCCCAGAGAGTCTGACAACTGTCCTCGTCCCACGCATATGGACGCTGGTAATCTGGTATGATGTAGTCCGCCTTTCTATCCGATAAGAGTGCATGGATGCTTTTTTGATCTACGTTTAGCTTTGACATAATATCCCCCGTTTATTTTTTGTCGCTAAATTTGTGAATATTCTTGGTGTAATTATAGCATGTCGCAATTGCTTTATATAAAAAGCTCCCACTCGCTAGTGAGAGCTAAACTGTCGTGGTGGACAATTCGGATTAGCTAATTTTGACGACTTGTAGTTGTCTGGTCATCAAGCCATTTTTCCAGGAAACAGTTTCGGATTTCTTGTGGTTCAGTAGGCTTTTTCCCAGCGGACTATCCACGGAAATTCGCCCGTCCAGAGGGTTCGCTTCCAGGCTATGAACCAGTGTATAGCGGAAAATTTTTCCTTGCTGATCCACCAAATCCACGACTGAGCCGATAGCAATTTTCAATCGATCGCGCTTCCTTGGCAGTGGCTTAGCGTGACGTAAAATATCTTTCTTCGTAAAGATTTTTGATTGGATATTTTCCAGTTGCGTAATTACATCGTTGCGGCGTAATTTGTCATCACGCGATTTGGCGCGCCCAATTTCCTTCAATTCCAACGTGAGCGCTTTCTCTGAAATCTCTAGCCCAGAAATTTCCTTTTGCAGTTCCTTAAATCCTTTTTTACTTAAAAATGTTGTACTCATACTTCCCCTTTCGGATCGGCAATTTGCCAATCAACAATCCTATTACAACATCTAATTCTGAAAAATAGCTGAAAATTTACAGAATCGGTAAAGAAATCGTGAAAATGGTTGAGGTTTTTGAGGTATTAACAGAGATTTGTCCGCCTAGCGCTTTTGTCAATTGCTCCGCTAACGGCAATCCTAAGCCGTAGCCTTTTGTCTGTTGGTTGCCGCGGAAAAATCGCTCAAAGACGTGTGGCAGAGTTTGTTGTGAAATCGTGCCGTCGTTGATGAAGTTGACGGTAATGTTTTGTTTCGATGGGATAATGCGAATTTTTACCACAGAATTTTTCGGGCTATGTTTCAATGAATTGTCGAGCAAAATAGCGCACAATTCTCGCGTCGCAGTGTGATGAAGCGGAATATTTATGTGTTCTGGGCAATTCATTTTAACTCGCGCTTCAGCTTTTCGTTCGCGAACGAGTTCGGATATCAATTCCGTCAAGTTAAAACTTTTATCTTCCAGCGCCAACTTATTTTCCGTTCGTGATAGCTCCAGAAGCGTCGCTGTAAGTTCGGTCAATTTATTTATTTCCTCCAAATTGCTTTCCAGAGTTTCTGTAAGTTCCGCCTTGTTCCCCTTCTGATTTTTTAGCGCAAATTCAGTCTCTGCCTTCATGATTGCCAAAGGAGTTCGGAGCTGATGGCTGGCATTGGCGACGAATCGCGATTGAGCTTTGTGGGCGGTTTCTATCGGTCGCAAAGTGATTTTCGCCAATAAATATGAGCACCAACCGCCAGCGAGCAAAACGATAAGATTTATATAGCCCAAACTAATCAAAAGATTTCGAGTTGAATTATCTATTCTTTCCGACAAATTAATTGCAGGAAAATCGCCCTTCCTTTGAACAATAATTTTATGAATTTGCGCATCAACTTCCGAGCGTGCCACCTGAAAAATAATGCTACTAAACAGTAAACTGACGATCATCAAAATCATCAAATACCAGCCCGCCAACTTAATTGTTGCTGAAGTAAAAATTTTCATGATTCAATCCTATAACCGAAGCCGCGCACGGTTTTTATCAATTGTTTTTTGAACGGTTTGTCGATTTTTTGGCGTAGATTTTTTATGTATGCCTCGACATTATTCGGCAAAATATCAGCGTCAAAATCCCAAACATGATCAATCAGCGTTTCTTTACTGAGAGTCTGATTTGGATGTTGCATCAAATATTCCAGCAGCGCATATTCTTTGCTCGTGAGGTCGATAATTTTTCCTGCGCGAGTTACCGTCTGTTGTTGCTTGTCAATTTTCAAATCGTCAATTTTTAAGATGTCTGGTTGCTGAATTGGCGGCCGACGGAGCAAGGCTCGCACGCGCGCCAACAATTCATCAATTGCAAAAGGCTTAGTCAAATAATCATCGGCTCCCACGTCCAGCCCGAGCGTTTTATCTTCGGTCGTGCTCAGCGCTGTCAGAAACAGAATTGGCATATTTTTCCCGTTCTCGCGCAATTTTTTAACAATCTCCATACCTTCTAAACCCGGCAACATTCGATCAACAATCAACAGGTCATACGGCTGACTATCCGCCAAATTAAAGCCCTCTTCCCCGTCATACGCCGCATCAACCGCGTATTTCTCGCGCTTCAAAGATTCGGTTATGATCCTCGCAATTTTTCGTTCGTCCTCAATAACCAGCAGTCGCATATTTATATTATATCTTTTTTCCTGCGCTAAGTGCTATAATTTTATTTAAAGAAAAGGAGGCGTATGTCAGATAATAAAAAAATGGTTGAGATTCGTCATTTTAAGATGAGTTTCGGCGATAAAACTGTTATTAAAGATCTGAGTTTTGATGTTTTTCGCGGCGAAGTTTTTGGTTTTTTGGGAAGTAATGGCTCGGGAAAAACTACGACGTTACGCGCACTGTTGGGACTATATCAGCCGACCGCGGGCGACTTATTGATAAACGGCAAGCCATATTCGGTGGAAAGTCAGATTCGCCTTGGATATCTTCCTGAGGAGCGCGGCTTGTATAAAAAAGAAAAAGTCTTAGACGTGATGCTTTACTTTGGTCAATTGAAAGGTTTGAGCCGTAAAGAAGCTAAGGATTTTTCTCTGAAGTTTTTGGAGCGCGTCAATTTGAGCGATAATGCTAACACGCAACTTGATAAATTATCTGGCGGACAGCAGCAGAAAATCCAGCTTGGCGTGACAATTATGGGCGATCCAGAACTGCTGATTATGGACGAGCCAGCCAAAGGTTTTGACCCAGTGAATCGTCGTTTGTTGATGAATATAATTGAGGAGCAGCGAAAAGCTGGCGCGACAATTATTTACGTTACGCACCAGATGGAGGAAGTCGAAAGATTGTGCGATCGCTTGATTTTATTGAAGGACGGTCAAGCGGCGGCATACGGCACGTTGGAAGAAGTAAAAAGTCAATTTGGCGGCGCTTCAATGGACGACATTTTTGTCCAAGTTTACGGCGGCGAAGCGAAGGAGTTGAGTGATGAGTAAAATGCATAATTTGGGGACGGTTTTCAAATTCGAGACGCTTAGAACACTGAAAAAACCGACGTTTTGGTTGACGGCATTAGGGTTTCCTCTGTTGATTGGCGTGCTGTATGGCATTATGTTTTGGTCGCAAAGCACGACTATTGAAGCGTCAAAAAATCTGGAAAAGCAAGAATTTTCGTTGGAGGTTACGGACGATTCGAAGTTGGTGAAGCCAGAAATACTGGCGGCAATTAAAGCCAAAACTGCCAAATCGAAAGAATCTGGAATTGACGACGTAAAAAATAATAAGGTTGATGCTTATGTTTATTTTCCAAAGGATTTGAGCAAGCAAAAGGTTGAAGTTTATGGTAAAGATGTTGGGTTATTCCAAAACGGAAAATACGGCGCGGTGGCGCAGAGTTTATTGAGTCAATCGGTAGCAAGCGGCATTAGTCCAGCGCAAGTTGCAATTTTACGCGACAAAGTCCAATTGTCATCAACCACATATCTGGACGGAAAAGAACACGGCGGCATTAATGAGATGATTGTGCCGGGAATGTTTTTGGCTATTTTGTTCATTCTCATCAGTATTTTTGGCAATCAAATGCTTATTAGCACCACCGAAGAAAAAGAAAATCGCACGGTGGAAATGCTGCTGACGACCGTTAAAACCGACACTTTGATTACGGGTAAAATTCTGTCTTTGATGGTGCTGGCTTTGATTCAGATTTTGGTGATTGTTTTGCCAGTTTTGGCGGGCTATTTGGCATTTGGCTCGAAATTGCAATTGCCTAATCTGGACTTGAGCACGCTCGTGTTTGATCCTGTGAGAATTGGTCTGGCGATCATAATTTTCTCCGCCAGCTTCACTTTATTTACGGGAATGTTGGTGACTTTGGGTGCGATGATGCCGACCGCCAAAGAAGCCAGTCAGTGGTTTGGAATTGTGATTATGCTATTCATTGGTCCATTTTACGGGATCACGGCGTTCGTTTCCTTCCCTGATTATTTCTTCGTTAAGTTCTTATCGCTATTTCCATTCACTGCGCCGATTCCATTGTTGTTACGAAACGCAATAGGCAATCTGCCGATTTGGGAAGCTTTGCTCGGTACAGCAATTTTGGTCGCTACAGCGGTGTTTGTTATGTGGCTATCGGTGCGCGTTTTCCGTTACGGCGCGATGTCTTATGATAGTAAATTATCTCTGTCGGCGTTGCGGACACGCCGAAAAGCTGGTAAAGTTTAATTATGAAAGTACGTATAGAGATAGACACGAAAACATTTGTGCGATTTTGGCTGGTCGTTATGGGATTTGGTCTGGCTGGTCTGGCGATTTATTCCGCAAAGGACGCGCTGGTTTTATTGGGAATTTCCCTGTTCTTGGCGTTAGCGCTGAATCGTCCAGTTGCAGCAATTGCTAAAAAACTTCCTGGAAAAAGTCGATTGGGCGGCACGGCGCTGGCATATACGACGCTGGTTTTGCTTTTGGGTTGTGTGATCTGGTTTGTGATTCCGCCAATTGTCCAACAATCTGCCAAATTCGTCGAGAGTATTCCGAGTATAATCGACCAAGCCAGCTCACAGTGGCGTGGCGTCAATGATTTTATTGATAAGAACAATTTGCGCCCGCAGGTCGATTCGATGATGGAAAACATCAAGCAACAGTCTTCGTCTTGGGCAACGAGCGTCGGTACAAATCTATTGTCCAGCGTTGGCTCTTTGGCGTCATTCTTAGGATCGTTATTCTTGGTGTTGGTGCTGTCATTCCTGATGCTCCTTGAGGGTCCAACTTGGGTGAAGCGTTTGTGGGGATTGTACAACGACGAAGAAAAAATGGAGCGTCATAAGAAGCTGGTTGGCCGAATGTATAACGTGGTCACAGGTTATGTTTCTGGGCAATTGACCGTTTCTGGAATCGATGCGATATTATCAGGTTTCGTGGTGTTTGTGCTGAGTTTGACATTCCCTGTCATAAATTCCAATTTGGCAATGCTCACCGTTATGGCGACGTTTGTATTGACACTAATTCCGATGTTTGGCGCAACGATTGCTGGCGCGTTGATATCGCTACTACTATTCTTCAATAATATGACAGCAGGCATTATTTACGCGATTTATTTCGTGATTTACCAACAGATTGAGAACAACTTTGTTTCTCCTTCTATCCAGTCAAAGAAGGTTGAGTTGTCGGCTCTGACTGTCTTGGTCGCGGTGACAATTGGTTTATATGTTGGTGGTCTATTGGGTGGTTTGGTTGCTATTCCAGTCGCCGGTGTCGTGAAAGTTTTGTTGGATAATTACTTGGAACAGGTCAAGTCTAAGCGTGTTGATAACGAAAAGCCGCTTAATAAATTAGTTAAGAAATTGAAAAACGAAGATTAGTTGACGCAGAAAAAATATAGCCCGTTGAATCTAGCGGGCTATTTCCATGTCCAAACGCTGCCGCTTGGCGTATCGCGAACAGCAACGCCAGCCTGAAGAAGTTCATCGCGAATTCTGTCGGATTCTTCCCAATTTTTCTCTGCACGCGCTTGACGTCGCTGGATAATCAACCTCTTCAAATCGTCAGTAATATCAGGCGTAGACTCAGTCAAATCCAGCCCTAAAATCTCGTCTATCTCATCAATAAATTGCACCAAACTTTGCCGATGAATCTTATCAAGCGGTGTATGATCCAACTTTGAAAACACTTCATCAATCAACGCCAGTGCGCCTGGAGTATCCAAATCGTCGTTCAATTTCTCGACCAATGCCTGACGTCCCGCTAGCAACGAAACCGAATCGTCCTGCTCGTCCTTATCGTCGTCATCTTCCAGTGTGTCGTGAGTCTGATGTCTCAGAACCGCGTAATCCCGCCAATGGTTCAATCGCGCCTGCGCTGCTTCCAGAATTTCCCAAGTAAAATTGCCCTCCGTCTGATAATGCTTGCTGAGAATCGCCAGTTTAAACGCCATCGGACTAAACCCTCGCGAAATAATATCGTCCAGAGTAATAATATTTCCCAGAGATTTGCTCATCTTTCGGCCGTCGACTTTTATGTGATTATTATGTAGCCAAATCTGAGAAAATTGTTTTCCAGTCAGATTTTCGCTCTGGGCAATTTCATTCGTGTGGTGAACTGGAATATGATCAATCCCGCCCGCGTGAATATCAATAGAATCGCCGAGCGTTTCACGGGCAATTGTCGAACATTCCAGATGCCAGCCAGGAAAACCGACTCCCCACGGACTGTCCCACTCCATATCGCGCTTGGCGTCTTTTGGTGAAAACTTCCACACGGCGAAGTCGGTAATATTACGCTTTCCTTCAACGCTCACTCTGGCGCCAGCTTCCAGGCCCGCCACGTCCAGCCGCGCTAATTTCCCGTAATCCTTCAAAAGCGACGTATCAAAATACATGCCGTCGCCGTCGATTTTATATAAAAATCCTTTTTCGTCCAGCCCTTTTGCAAAGTCAATCTGCTGCTGAATATAATCCGTCGCCCGCACCAAATAATCTGGTTTTATCAATTTCAACACGTCGTAAGCCTCGTGATTGGCTATGGAAATATATCTTTCCGCCACATCCCAGGCAGTCTTCCCTTCACGGCGCGCACCTTTTTCCATTTTGTCTTCGCCGTTATCGTCGTCGCTGGTCAAATGACCAACATCGGTGATGTTTTGCGTTCGAATAACAGGAATATCTTGCCAGCGTAGCAGTCGCACCAACACGTCCCAGTAAATATAGCCAACCCAGTTGCCGATGTGCGGTTGCGAATAGACCGTTAGACCACAGGTGTAAAATTTGACCGTTTCTCCGTCAAGTGGCGTCAGTTCATCTTTTCGTCTGGTGAGCGTGTTATAGAGTTTTATCATTAGTTCTATTGTACGGCACTCTGGCTGGTTTTTCAAAATTGACATGTTCTATCAGGATCTAAAACATCGTAGCTATGTCGCCAGATAAGACCTCGTGCTTGACAAAATAAGATATTTAATATATAATAAAAAGTATGAGAAAAATAGTGCAGGAGCGTCGTCCGCCAATACCCAGCTACGATAAGCCTATTGAGCTAGACTCTTTTAAGTATATGAAAGATAGGTTGATAGGTACTTTAGAGGAGCCTGAGATAATTGATACGCTTGGGGCTCTAGCCTTAGAACTATGTAATACGGCTCAAATGCTGGAACCTATGGAATATATTGAAGGCGAAGAGTTGGGCGATAGCCATCCTGACTCAGACTGGCCAGATAAAAATATAATACCGCTCATTGGGAGTAATAAGTTTGTTGTTTCTGGAAGGCAGATATCTCTTATGCCAGTGCAAAAAGATAGAATAAGCGATGCTTTTGCTAGTGAAAGTATCGCCAGAATGTGTACTTATGTATCTATCTATCCGCCCACAAAAATAGAAAGAACAGATGTTGGTGGTTTTTGTAGTACTAATTTTTACAAATGGAGGGACGTCGGGACGGACACTTATGTATACCTTCGCCCTGTTATTAGTGTGGCCCAGTCCGGACTGACATGCGTTAATGTCTCTTTATTGGCTCACGAGACATCTCATGCGCATGATTGTGTCACGAATCCAGTTTTGGAAATAGACCCTAAATCCGATCAAGTAAACCTCCGTTCTGAATTGCAAGCTTATGCCGTAAGCAAAGTTCTCCAGGGTTATCTGACGTATAATGATAGAATAATGTTTAGTTGCCCTAGTGTATCGGACCGAGTAGAAGAGGTACGAAGAAAAGTTAACGGTCCTCTATGGTCTGAGGGTGCATTTGATGTGAATGATGATTTGATAGAGCAACTAGATAGAGCAGGCCTGAGAGGTATATATTGATAGCGTAGTGGATCAATATTCTGTTTGTAGAGCTTGATTCGTCGCTGTGACTAATTCCCTTACGATTTCATCATAACTTTCATATACGCGGAATCCTGCCGCATACGGATGACCTCCGCCGCCAAAGTATCCAGCCACAGTATCGGCAATTGGTAAATTACCTCGTAAGCGCGCAGTTAATTTGCCGTCAGGGTAAGTTTTAATAACACAACTAAGCGCCACGCCTTCAACTAGCCTCAACTCATCACCAATCAGCGCACCGGGATTATAAGCGTCGCTGTAGGTTTGGATTTCCTCAAACGGCACATGCACCAGCGCCAATTGCCCGTCTAATAAATATTCGATTCGCTCGATTAATTTTCCCTTGTACGCCAAAATTTCTGGCGATTTTTTCATAAATTCGCGTCGTCGCTCTTCAATTTCCGCATTGGAAGCGCCCAGTTCTGTAAGCTCTCCCGCCGTATGAAAAGTCTGAGCTGTGGTGTTTTGCGTAGTAAGTCCCAGACTATCGCTCATAATAGCTATCAATAAATCTTCGGCCGCCTGAGGATTTATCTTCCAGTCGGAGTGCTTGAATAGTTTATATAGCAATTCCCCGGTCGCCACGACGGTTTCTGATAACATAATATGATCAAAGCTGAGCGTAGATTCGGCCGTGTGATGATCGATAGCCAGAGTTGGGTGCGTTTCCAGAAAATGTCGCGCTCCAGGAGTTTCCAATACCTTACTGAGAAGCACGTCCGCGCTCGTATCGACAATTATCGCGGCGTCGGCTTGAAATGGAAAGTCGTTCTGCACTCGATCCCAACCGCGAATATAATGAAGATATTTCGGTATGTCTACTGGACAATATAAAGCAACAGTCTTCCCTAGGTCACTTAAGACTTCTTCTAGCGCCAAGCTTGAACCCAGGCTATCGCCGTCGGGATTTTCGGCTTGAATAATAACTATATTGTTTGCGGATTGAATGAATTGTTTAGCTGTATCTAGCATATTATTTATTATAACAAATGATTTTTACTCTAATATAATATATATTGTTTTTAATTACATAAGTGGTATAATATGTGATGGACTATTAAAAATACTGCGCAATCGAAAAAACATAAACATTTTTATAAATTATTATTGACAAAATATAAAGATTGTGCTAGTATGAGGACATAAAGCCTGAAGATAGGGCTGGAAAAGAGGAGTTTTTATGAACAAATTTAAGAAAATCGGCATCGCTATCTCTTTGGGATTTGCTATGCTCGGTGGAATCTGGTTGGCATCACCTTCACAGGCTGCCGGCTGTAACAGTTTTAACGTTGTATACTGTGGTACACATTCTATGTCAGAATTGCAAACAGCATACAGCCGTACAGAAATTAAAGAACTATACAAAGAGTGGTACGTTACTGAAACTATGGTTCAGGGTGGCTCAAACATGCGTGAAGGTGTAGTTGACGCAAATGGTAACATTACAGTTGACGGTCGTGTTGTAGCCACAAATGCTATAACTGTACAGTCTAAAGCTGGTACTCGTCAGCCTCAGCCACAACGTAGCTACAAGACTTCAAACGGATATACCTACTATCAATACACAACTGGTCAGAGCTTCGTTGACGGACCTAAGAGCTACAATATTTACGCATGGTTTGACAATAACGGCTCATTTATCACTGGTGTGATTAAAGACTGTGGTAACCCAGTTTGGGGTAACCCAACAACACCTCCAGCAAAGCCTGCTCTAACATGTGACGCTTTGCAAGTAACTGAAATTTCTCGTAACACCTTCAAATTCAGCGTTAAGGCAACTGCTAAGGATGGCGCATCTATCACCAGCTACACATACAACTTCGGTGATAACAACATCAAGACAACTAACTCATCAGAAATTCAATACACTTACGCAAAAGAAGGCAACTACACAGTTACTATTACTGTAAACGGCAAAGAAACTGGTGAAGTTAAGAGGCAAAACCCTAACTGTCAAAAAACTGTTACGGTTAAGTCAGAGCCAAAAATGATCGTTTGCGACCTTAATACTAAGAAATATCCAACAGAAATTAAGGAATCAGAGTTCGACAAGAGCAAGCACTCAAAGAATCCGAACGATTGTAAGGAAGCACCTGCTAAGATTAAAATCTGTGTAATCGAGAAAAAAGAGATTCGTGAAATCAAGAAGGAAGAGTACAACGAGTCAAAGTACACAACTGACTTGAGCAAGTGTCAGGAAACCCCTACACCAAACACTCCTTCAACACCAACACCTAGCCCAGAATTGCCAAAGACTGGTGCAAGTGACGCGATCATGTCAGCACTAGGCCTAGGTGGACTAACTACAGCTACTATCGCTTACATCGCTAGCCGCCGCCAAATGTAATAAGCTAAGCTAGCAACCGAAATACCCGCCGAGATGGCGGGTATTTTTATTGGTGATGAAGCTGTTGAGTTTATAATTGTTTTCGACCTTCTAGCGCGTGAGTTAGTGTAATTTGGTCTGCGTACTCAAGGTCAACGCCGACTGGAATACCCCTGGCTAAGCGTGTGATAGTCGTATTCAATCCAGCTTCCTGGATGTAGCGCTGTAAGAATAGCGCGGTCGACTCGCCCTCAACTGAAGCGTTCGTAGCGATAATAATCTCCTGAACGTCGTCGGTTTTTATACGATCAATTAGCTCTGGGATATGTAATTGCTCTGGTCCAATATTATCAATTGGTGAAATAACGCCGCCCAGCACGTGGTACGTACCCAGGAACTGCCCTGTTCTTTCTATAGCAATGATATCTAGCGGCTCCTCGACTACACAAACGACTTTCTTATTCCTGTTCGAATCTGCGTATAAAGGCGACACGTCGTCGTCTGAGTCGATCAACGCAAATGTCTTCGGGCAGGTTTTTACGCGGTCGTGCAATTGATCTAATGAATGCGCTAATTGCTTTGCGGATTTGGGGTTGCGGCGTAAAACCGCGTAGGCATATCTTTCAGCCGTACGCGGTCCAACTCCAGGTAGATTACCAAAATCATCAATTAAAGCAGTCAGAGCTTTTGGCAAAATGTCGATTGACATGACTTTAGAATGGCAAGTTGCCCAAGCCGCCCATCAATGGCTTCATAGTTTCAGCAGCGACTTCCTGAGCCTTTGTCATACCGTCGCGAACTGCGATTTCGATCCAGTGTTCCAACTCTTCGATATTCTCCAAGTCAACCATTTCTGGGTCAATCTTTACAGACTTAATCTTTAATTCGCCAGTGATTTGTACGATCACAGCGCCATCGCCAGCCTCAACTTCGATGATTTCTTTGCCTAATTGTTTCTGTGCTTTGCGTAATTGTTGCAGCATTTTTACCTGATCAAACGCCATATTCCTCCTTATTTAACACTTACAATTATACCCTATTTGCGGTCGGATGTGTAGATATAGAAGCGGTCGCCGTCTTTATGGTCATTGACAATTACTGACGACAGGTGCCCAGAGTAAGTCTGCGGAATTTGAGACTTTACGCTGTGGCTAACATATAAAGTCTGTCCGACGTTTGCTGGCGCCGTGTGGATAATTGATATCTGGTGATAGTTGTGTTTTTTAAGCGCTTCGTAAATCGGTGATTCTTCTTTACTGACTAATAACGAGAATGAATCGGTCGGCGCGGTATTTTTACGGAGTAGAGATAAATCTTTATTAAAGCGTGAAGCTGCTTCTGGGAAATAACGATAACTGTCGATGTAGCGGAAGCTGCCGCCCGCCACCATAACGATGATTAGCATTGATATAAGAACCAGTCCTGTGCCGCGAGCGTATGGATTGCGCGGGAAAAGTCCGTACCACATATTCATTAGGGACTCCAATCCGACCGCCAAGAGTATAAATAGCGGGATGATGATTATCGGGGTGAGGCTTGGCTGGAAGATGAGTAGCGCCAATGCTAAGATTAGCCACGACCAAATCATAAACGAGCGGGCGCTGGAGATTTTTTGGAAACTGCGGAATAATCCTAGTCCGATTAACACCATTGCGTTGATGTCCATAATTGGCGTGATTTGGTTTCCTACGACTGATGGGAAAATGCGAATGTATGTGTAATATAAAGTCCTGAGGTTTGCGATGATGTCGAAACTTAGACCGTTGATGCCGATGAGATTGTAAAATAGCGCGTGGGATTTATAGCAAAGAAAACTAATCGCACAACCAATCGTGAATAAAATAGCGGACGGCACAATCCAAGACTTACGGTGTTTTCTGGAGATAAGAAAATAGCGTGGATGCGGATGTAGAAAGGCTATGATCAGAAGCCCCAGATTGATATACCAAAAATACGGAGTGAAGAGGCTGAGTGCCGTGGTGATGGCTAAGCTGATTCGCCAAATGGAGGCGTTCTGGGCTTTCTGGAGAATTAATGTAGCGAAAAGTAAAGTCAGCGCGGTGTAGAAAATGTATAAAATGCCAACAGTTGCGCTTTGTCCGATGAATAAGAATTGTCCGGTCGTTGCCATGATTAATAGCGATAGGATCGTTGTGGACGGCTTAAACCAGCGCTTTAAGAGGAAGAAAATAGCGACGGAGCTGGCGATTGAAAGGATTACGGCGGGCGCTTTAATTGTTAACAAACTGACGCCGAACAGTTTGAAGAATAGCAATTGAAGAAGGTGAAATGGCAGATTTGTGACGGCGATTCCCTTGATGCTAAAGTTCAAGTGATTTGTCGTATTGACCATGTCGATTTCTGCTTGCGACAAACCTCCCGGCACGTGCAACGCGGAAATTATAATAGCCCCTATGTATAGCAGCGCCAGTAGCGTATAGCCGAAAACGTAGCGCCATCGGTAAAGGAATATATCGGTAACTTTTTGCTTTTTCATTGGTATGATTATAACACAATTCTATTCATGCTTGCGATCCAGGCTCATAAAGCGTAGGCGCTCTGGGTGGAAGTATAGCTGAACTTTACCGACTGGGCCGTTACGGTGCTTAGCGATGATTAAGTCTGTAATATTCTGAACTTCTGGGTTGTCAGGCTCGTAATATCCAGGGCGATAAATAAAGCTCACGATGTCGGCGTCCTGCTCAATGGAACCGGATTCACGCAGGTCGGCTAGTTGCGGAATTGGTGGCGTGCGAGATTCGACAGAACGGCTCAACTGGCTCAGGGCAATTAGCGGCACATTCAATTCGCGAGCAATAAGCTTCAGCCCGCGTGAAATTTCCGAAACTTCCTGAACGCGGTTCCCGTTGTGGTTTCCGTTGGCCTGCATAAGCTGCAAATAGTCGACGATGATTAATCCCAATTGGTTCTCATGAGCAATTCGACGTGCTTTAGTGCGCATTTCCAAAACTGACAGCCCCGGTGTGTCATCGATGTAAATTGGCGCCTCAGCCATTTCTCCCATAGCCTCAGACAACTTCGCAAAATCTTCATCGCTCAGATTTCCGGTGCGAATATTCCAGCTATCAACACCCGATGCATCTGCCAGCATACGGTCGACCAGCTGTTCCTTACTCATCTCCAGACTGAAGAATAGGACGGGACTCTTTTCAATTGTTGCCACGTTATAAGCCAAATTCGTCACCAGCGTTGTCTTACCCATAGCTGGACGCGCCGCCAGAATGATCAAATCTGATTTTTGCAAGCCAGCGGTCATGTTGTCCAGATCGCGATATCCAGTGCGGACTCCTCTGAGAGAGCCTTTATTTTTACTGAGCTCTTCAATTCGGTCAAAGCTATCCGTCAGAATGCTTTCCAGACTGACCAAATCTTGCTTGGTTGATTGGTCCGACACGCTGAAAAGTTCAGCTTCTGCCTTCTCTAATAATTCCTGCGTGGTCGTCGATTCGTCATAGCCAAGTTCTGAAATATCGCCGCTCGCTTTTATTAGGCGCCTGCGAACCGCTGCTTGCGCAATCATTTCCGCATAAGCCGATGCGTGCGCTGCCGTTGGGACGTAGTTTGTTAGCTCTGTTAGATATGCCGAGCCGCCAACCAATTCCAGTTCGTCCTTTCGCTTCAATTCGTCGGTTAAGGTCAGAAGGTCGACGGGCTTGTGTTTTTCAAATAGCCGCATCATTCCAGCAAAAATCAGTCCGTGATTCTTGTCATAAAAATCGCTAGGGTGAGTAATTTCTGCGGCGTCCGCCAAAACTTCCTCGTCAATTAAAACCGCCCCAAGCAAACTCTTTTCCGCGTCCAAATTTTGTGGCGGTATCTTCCCTTTTACTTCTTCACTTTTATCTGCCATTAAATATCCTCCAGCTTAACTTCTTCGCCGCCACCCATTAATTCTGCAATTTCCGCCAATTTTTCGTCCTCTGGCGGTTTCTTCTCTCCAATTATATCAATTTCCAAATCCATCGCGGTTTCTTCTGAGATAATTTCTGAGATCAATGGTTTATTCTTCGCGTCATCTAACTTTTTCTTATAAAACGCGGAACCTGCGTAAATTGTCAATTTTTCACCGTCAAATGACCACTGGCTTTTCTGCAACAACGATGCCAGCCCGAGGGATTTTTCCTTCGCTCTTTCAATGACTTTTTCCCAATTTAGCTCTAGCGGCGCGTCGGTTTTCTTTGGTTTTGCGGCAGTTTTTTTTGCCGGCTCGGCTGGTTTTTCTTCTTTTTTAATCGGCTTTTCGGTCGGTTTGGCCGGCTTTACAGACTTAATTGGCGTTGGTTTTTCGGCGGGTTTTTGGGTCGCGGCTTGAGCTATATTTTTCTTTGGCGCGGCTGGCTTTTCTGTCGGCTGAGAATTGCTATTCATAAATATCGTCAATAATTTCAAGTCTGGGTGCGGATGCCTATCAACCTCAATCAATTGCTGAACCAGCCCAACGAGGTTTGGATTTTTTTGTAACCTATTGCGAGCAATTGACAATAATTGATGCGACACAACAACTGAATTTGCGCCGCTATTTTCTAATTCCTGGAAGATGTTTAAGACTTTCTCATTGTCGTCGGACGGATATGAATCCAACAAATTGCCGAGCATCGTCGCGTCGCTCAACCCCAAATATTCGGTAACCATATTCGCTGTTAGCGGCTGGTCTGGAGTTGCTAAAATCGACAATTGGTCAAGCGTACTAATACCGTCACGGAATCCTCCACGGGAACGTTCAGCAATTAACCTGGCGGCGTCCTCTTCGATTGCAAATCCTTCTTTCTTCGCTATATTCATTAACTGGCGCGTCATAATTTCCGTCGGAATTGGGCGGAAGAAAAATTGCTGAACACGGCTAAGAATGGTGGCTGGAAGTTTGTCGGCGTCGGTTGTAGCTAAGATAAACACCACGTGCTCTGGCGGTTCTTCCAGGGTTTTCAATAGCGCGTTAAATGCTGATTTTGACAGCATGTGAACTTCGTCGATGATATAAACTTTTTTCGGCGCAGAAACAGGCGCGACTTGGGCCTTTTCCCTTAAGGCTCGAATGTCGTCAACGCCGTTATTGCTGGCTGCGTCAATTTCAATAATATCCAAGTTTGAAGAGTCGTCGTCATATGGCAAGTGGTTAATCTCGTGCGCCAGAATTCGCGCCACCGATGTTTTTCCCACGCCACGCGGTCCAGTCAACAAGTACGCATGAGCAATTTTTCCCTGCTCTAACGCTCGACGTAAAATACTAGTCACGTGATCTTGACCTAAAACTTCATCCAAACTGCGACTGCGATATTTACGATATAGCGCCTGACTCATCCCCTCATGCTCCTCATGAGATAATTATAGCAGAAAACGGCATTTTTTATGGATAGTGCAGATCGATTTTGTGTTTTGTTTCGGCGACATAAAAACAGTAGTAACTATTAGGGTCTGACACGGTTGGATTTTCAAGTATCTCGTCATTTTCTCTTATTTCAATATGCTCATTGTTACTGTACGGCTTGATAAGCTTAGTAAATTCAAACGCATATTCACCAGAAATATTCTTTAACTCTTGACTTTGATCTATTGGGTCAGCATAGTCGGTCATAACTAGTATAAGAAAGTATCCATCCTTACCGCCGAATAGATGAAAAGTTGTATCTGGACTAAGCGGTATCAGTGGTGTGAATTGTCGAACATAACCCAATTTTTTCAGAATTGGAAATGCTTCAAAAACTACAGACGGAAATACAAAATTTGAGTAATTGTTCATATCTATAGGTGATAATTTATTCGCCAAATTTATTTTTACCGTATTCGATAAATTGATCAATAGGTTTAGCAAACTCGGCGGCCCAGCCGTCATCTTCTTTCTTTCTCTTTGCGTTGGCTAGGACTGTTCCTATATATTCTTGTAACGACATACCGAGGCCGTCCGCACCCTCTTCTCCATTATCGCGCAGCCGTACGCACAACATACCAAAAATTGCCAATGCTATATCATTGGCACGTGTTAAAATCTTAACATTATCAAGATTTTCATCGGCAAGCTGCTTGACTGTTTTAATAAGTTCCCAATCAGATTGGGTGTACGACTCAAAATCTTTTTCTGTCCATTCTGACATAGTGAATCCTCTAGGTAAGTGAGTAGTTTTATATCATACTCAGGATAAGACATTTTTTCAGGTCATGTCCAGGACGATGGGTCTAGTGGCCGGCGTCGGTGGTGTACTGGCCGCGGTGGGTGCCGTTGTTGTTGGATCCGTTGCCGGGTCCGTAGTGGTCGTGGTTGTCGCTCTCGAGGAACGAGTAGTGCGTCGCACCGTCGGCGAGACCACCGCCGACGCCCATACCGCCGCTGCGGTCACCATCTCCGATGATGGTGTGTCCCTCCTTCGGACCGCTACCGAACGACATGGTGATGGGGTTGCCCTCAGAGTCGCAGCCGCCCATCGGCTCGCTCCACCAGTTCTTTCCCATGATAACTCCTTCAGGAGTCGGGCGGAGAAAATAAATCCTCCGCAAAATGGTGCGTCGATTTGACGCAAACTAACACGCGTTGTGAAAACTAATATATATATATATCAATAATAGAATAAAATGTCAAGCAATTTTGTCAAGAATATATCACAATAATAATGTCATCTCTGTTAAAAAAGGAGATTTTGTGTCTTTTAAAATAGCGTTAATTGCTCGGTTGGTAAATCCAGTTCAATTTCTCCGTCAACTTTTTGCGCCCGATAACCAATAAGCTTTTTGAGATTGTAAGCCAGCGGCTGACCGTCGTAATCAGTGATGACAATCGAGCCGATGACACTGCGTACGTGTCCGACCAATTGACTGTAATCTTTCATTAAAACGACACGTGACAAATCAACGCCAGCGGTTTGAAAATAATATTCACAAGGAATTAGCTCAAGTTTCGGAAACGACACGCCAATTTTCTGCTCTATTTCAAGTAATTTTTGTCGCAATTCCCTTTCGCCGTCAGCACGGTTAAACGCTTGTTTTATTAATTCCATCTTTTTGTGAACTGGCAGAGTTTCAGCTATTCCGTCTAGCTTGGAAATTTTCGCCTCGTACTGCCTGGCGATCAATGCCGAAGAAAACGTTTCTAATTTTATGGCTAATCGCGCTCCCTGCTCCAATAATCTCCGAATTCCGCGCTCTTCTTGCGAGATTCCAACTTTTATGACGTTCGGCGCGAAGTACGCCAAGTAAACAAAGTGCGGGTTTTGATTGATTTTTTCTTGTTGAGCGGAAACCGAATTGGCGTTGTAAAATGCTGGATTAAAGCCAGTTTTGTCGCGGCATTTTAGGCAATTTTCATACTTTTCATCGACTGCGGCGTGGTCTGGGCAAATCTGACTACAGCGATTCTCAAAATCCACCCAACCCGCGCAATATTTAACAGAAAAATCGAACTTAAGAGATAAATCTTGTCCAAATAATTCATAACGCTCAATTTTATCACCAACTTGACATTCGACGAACGGCTTATTGTCGGAGTTAAAACTGGCATAACTGAGCAGAAACTCGCTCGGTAGCATAATATTTACAATGCAGCTTCGACTGCAGCCCAAGTTGCGTCAGGATTGTCTTCAGGGATGATGATTGTAACTTGGTCGCCGACGTTAATTCGGAAGTAAGTTACGCTAGCAAGCAAAATACGATATTCGCGGCCGGAAGCCTCGACGTAGTAAATTCCGTCGTGCTGAACAAGTGTTCCGATAACTTGCTTTCGTGGTACAGGACCGATTTGCTTATAGATAAAGCTGCCGTCTTCAGCGATTGTCAATTTCATCAGGTCACCTTCAACCAGCTTCGACTTTGAAGCGTAGTTAGCTGGGATTGGGTAATTTTTGCCGTCTGGGCTAAGCATCATCTGGCCGTCAAATACGCCTTCGATAATCTTTCCTGCTACGTTATCTGACGAAGTTTTTGGCGTAACAACTTGACCATCGTCGCCAATAATGCTAATCAATAACTCTTTTGCGGCAGCTAAATTGGTTTCCGCCTCTTGAATAAGTGTCCTCAGACGCTTAATTTGCTTTTCTGGTAATTCAGACATGGTTCTCGCAATTCCTTTGTCTATTTTTTATAATACTTAACTAATATATAGCATATCCTTACATTTATATCAAGTCGCGTTATCTATTTTTATCCAATTTTCCACAGCACTATAAGATATGAATAAAAAAGTGTTGCAAATTTTACTCTTGAAAATGATGTGCGGTTCGTGATATTAAGATTGGCGACATAAAAATCACCGCCCAGAGCGGACGGTGATTAAACGAAACAAATTGGCGTTATATAACAAATTATGAAAGCTCGACAGTAGCGCCAGCGTCTTCCAAAGTTTTCTTTGCAGCTTCAGCTTCGTCCTTAGAAACTTTTTCCTTGACTGGTGCTGGAGCGCCGTCAACGATAGCTTTTGCTTCACCTAGACCTAGGCCAGTGATTTCCTTAACAGCCTTGATAACTGCAACCTTCTGAGAACCAGCGTCTTTCAAAGTAACTGTGAACTCAGTTTTTTCGTCAGCAGCAGCGGCGTCACCACCAGCAGCTGGACCAGCAACAGCGACAGCTGCAGCAGCTGGCTCGATGCCATATTCTTCTTTAAGATGATTTTTCAATTCGTTAACTTCTAGAACTGTCAATTTTACAAGTTCTTCAGCCAATTTCTTAATATCAGCCATTGATATTCTCCTTTATTATTATATTGTTGCGATGAATGCAACGTTACTAGTGTTGATTGCTAAACTTAAGCAGTAGCTTTGGCTTCGATGCCGTCCAAAAGTCCGTGCAAATTGCCGCCAAGCGCGTTGACTGTGTCGTGTACTGGTGATAGCAATTGTGATACCACTTGAGCAACGAGCTGGTCTTTGCTTGGTAGGCCTGCCAATGCTTTAACGTCAGCTTCGCTAATTGCCAAGCCTTCGCCTGAGAAGCCACCTGCAAGTTGTAGTGCTGGATGTGTTTTTGCAAACGTGTCCAATACCTTTGCTGGCATAACTTCATCTTCGGTGCTTACAGCGTAAACCAATTGACCAACCAATAAGCTGGTGTCGGTTTCTTTGTAAGTATCGATTTCCTGAAGAGCTACGCGTACCAGTCGGTTTTTAACAACCTTGATGGTAACGCCCGCTTCGCGAGCTGCCTTGCGTAGTTCTTGTAGGTCGGCAACGGTAAGGGTTTGATATCGAGCAAAAGCCGTACCCTTAGCGTCTTTTAATAGCTCTGTCAGTTCAGCAACCAAAGTTTGTTTTTTATCGCGTGAAATTGCCATAAAAATCCTTTCTTTGATTGAGTTAATTTGTTATGTGCCAATTTGTTAACGTGCGGTAATGGAGAATCAAAAAACGTCTTTGATTCTCGCACTACCAAAGACGTCAAATAAAACTGTTAGTTTCATCCCTCGGTGGCATTTTTACACTTGTTTTACGTCAAGTCGCCACTGTCTTTGGTAATGTTCCAAACCATTGTAGCAGAAATGACAACGAAAAACAAGAGTTATGGTGATTATTTTCCAGCCGATTCAATTGCCTTTTTTATTGCATTTTCGCCTAATCGTAATATTCTTCTGCGTTGAGCGACAGTTGCGCCTCCCCAAATTCCATATTCTGCAGATTCTGGGTGGCGGAGCGCATATTCTAAGCATTGTTTTAATACTGGGCATTTTCGGCACATATCTATGGCAGCTTCCGCGGCTTCTGTCTTTCTGGTGCCTCTTAAATCTTGGTCTGGAACATTTGGGTTTATTTGGAAAAACAAGCGATCAGCTTCTTTGGCGGACAATTCCGCGCATTTAGCGCCCTCTAATAGACTCTCGTTACTTAACCATGACATATTTGTTATTTTACAATAATAACGTAATAAAATCAATAGGCATCTATATCTAATCAAAGAGAAAACCCGCTCCGTGATGGAGCGGGTGTGGGTGGAACCTCCTTTCTGTATCTATCTGTCTGTAGGTTCTCCGTTGAGGGGTGCTAGTCGATTAAACTAACACCCCTCAACGAGATGGGTTACCTCTCCGAGTGTGCCGTCTGACGACGGCGCGCCCAAATGAGGAAGCCTCCGAGAGTCACTAGCGCGACCGCGCTGGTGACTACGTCTCCACTTGTACCAGTGACCGCCAGCTTCTTGTGCTGGGGTGCTGGTGTGGGGATAGCCGAGGGCGTAGGCTCCTTATACCGTTCAATAACGGGAGTGGGGAGCGGTACAGGCCTACGAGTAGGCGTTGTGCTCGGACTCGGAGTCGGTGTCGCTGACGGACTCGGCGTGGGTGTCGACGGTGTTGTCGACGGGCTCGGAGTCGGCGTGACCGACGGGCTTGGTGCCGACGGACTCGGACTCGGTGATGCCGACGGTGTCGGAGTGACCGACGGAGTCGGCTCCGGTGTGGGGCTCGTCGACGGGGTCGGCGCGGGTGCCGACGGGCTCGGACTCGGTGCCGGGGTCGGCGTGGGCGTGAACCCGGCGTTGCCGCCGGATTCGCGTCGCACCACCCGGGTGCTCACTTCCCAGGACTTATCCTGGGAAGTGATGGTAGCGGAATCGCTCCACGGACCGGGGTCCGCGGCATCGACACCGACGTTCAGCTGGAGCCGAGCTTTTTCTCCAGTGTTGAGTGTGACACTGAGCGTCGCCTTGCTGCTATCGCAGCTAACGACAGTAGGGTCTTGGAATCGGTCGTACATCGGCTGGCCCCAGGGGCCAGCCGAGTGGTACACGCCGACTCGCCCAACCAGTAGATCGCTGCATACGAATTGCTGACCTGGGGAGGTCAGCGTGTCCGTCACGACGAACTCCTGTCCATCGTGATCGGCGGTCGGGAGAACCACCGTCACGTGCTGCGTGTTCCCGTCCACGGACCCCCACTTAGAGGGGTTATTTCCGATGACGGAGCAGCCGTCGCAGGCGCCCACTTGGATAGACTGTCGACGGATGACTCCGTCGACATTCCAGCGAAGTTCCCTGGTTTCTCCAGGGACCAGGCTGGGTTCCATATGCACGGTCCACCACGCCGAAGCGTGGAAGTCCTGGCGCCCAGGAACCTCGACCTGTTCGGTCAACGTGACGGTCACTGTGCGGGCGGTACCGTTATACGTGGCGTATCCGATGACCACTCCGGAAGGAGTCGTCATCGGGACGGGGCTATCATCACCGTCTGTCCCGAGCTCACTCGGGACAGAGATGATGATAGAGTCTCCAGAGCAATGACCCTCTTCGAGGGTCAAAGTAATCGAAAATCTCACCGCCTCATAGGCGGTGAACTCCACAGACCCATCCTGAGTCTGGAGGAGTGTGTCAACTTCCCCAGGAGAAATGTCCCGGGAAATACACCCGTGCCCGCCGTTGGCGGGTTGAGCGTCTTTGTCGGTGGTTGTCGCAGTAGCGACAACGCCAGACGAAGACTGATCTTCGTTGTTGGTGGCTGCCGTCGCGGTGACAGCGACCGAGGACTGAGCCTCGTTGGCTGACTGAGTGGCTGCCGACTGGAGCGACGTTTCGTCAGAGGCTCGTGTCACTCCTCCGAAGAGAAATGACACAAGAATCGCGACGATGGCCGCCACGATAGGCACCCTCAACGGTGTCTTCCGGTGCTGGTGCATTTCGCACCATCCTTTCACTATTGAGAACGAATAGATAGCAGATGTTAAGGTCCTTATCCAGCTAGGCTGGAAATCGAATCCGAACATCAGCATCTAGGTGGACTTTACTATTTTATCATAAAAAATGAAAAATGCAATAGTAACACAAAAAATCCCGCCAGAATCGACGGGATTTAATTGACCGAAACGTAAAGACTACAGAGAGTTCTCTACTTTAATGCCAGGGCCCATAGTTGTGGCAATTGCAACGCTCTTAACGTAAACACCCTTTAAGCTGGATGGCTTTTGGGAGTTCAGGCTGGTCAAGAATGCGCGTGCGTTTTCTGACAATTTTTCAGCGCCGAATGACACCTTGCCGATTGACAAGTGAACGATGGCTTGCTTATCAACACGATATTCAACTTTTCCGGCTTTCGCTTCAGAAACGGCTTTAGCGACGTCAGTAGCGACAGTGCCGGACTTTGGATTTGGCATCAAACCGCGTGGACCAAGCAAACGTGCGTATTTACCAAGCTTTGGCATGTACTGTGGAGTTGCGACCAAAATGTCGAAGTTCAACTCTTCCTTGTCCAATTGGCTTAGGAATTCTTCATCACCGATGATGTCAGCGCCAGCTTTTTTAGCGGCAGCGTGCTCTGATTCTGGTGCGAAAACGGCAACTCGAACGTCCTTACCTGTACCGTGTGGCAATGCTACGGTTGAGCGAATGTTTTGGTCGGCTTGGCGTGGGTCAACGCCTAGGCGGATGTGGATTTCAACGCTAGCGTCGAACTTGACTGGGCTGGTTTCAGTAGCCAATTTCAAAGCTTCGTCTAAGCTGTACAATTTGTTCTTTTCAACGTTCTTTGCAACGTCTTGATATTTTTTACCGCGGCGCTCCAAGCGTGGACGAGTAACTGGCTTTGGACCTTTCTTTACGTGAGCTTCGGCGTCGTCTGATTGTGGAGTAGTGTCGCCAGCTTCCTTACGAGCTTCCTTCTCTGCTTTTTCAGCGGCTTCGTCAAGAGCTTTTTGGCTACGCTTGCCAGACTTAGCGACAGTAGCTTCGCGCTCAGCAACAACGTCTTTGTCTTTGTTGTCTTGAGGTTTGTTTGCGTCTGTAGCTTCTGCGATTGCTGCTTCGATTTCAGCGATTGTGTTTTTCTCACTGACTTCTAATTTTAGTTCTGCTGCTTTTTCTAGCAACTCGGCTTTCTTTGCCATAAAAAATCCTTTCTGTGGTACGAACGGCGATTCGGGACTCTCCGGCGAATCTACCTCCCAGCATTGATTGATAATAGTGAAATTATACCATATTTTTAGAGATTGAGGCAAATGTTTGATTTTATGGAGAATAATTGTACAATATTCATACTATGAGTGAAGTTTTAAGTGGTTCAAATGATAATTTTAAGGAAATAGTAAGTGGAATTACTCCGTCTTGGGAGAAGGAAGACGCTATAATCGTTCCGCCGCAATGTGAATCTTGCCCGAGAGTAATGGCGGCATTACTTGAATTGGATGAATATAAGAAAGCGATAAGCGATCTCCTGAGAATGGCGTCGGCGGAAGAGGAGGAAATCGTAGTAGTTGACGTACTTACTGGCGAAAGAGTGTCTGAAGGAGTTATTGATTACGCTTGTAAAATAGCTGGCGGTAAATTGGGCGGATTGAGCGAGAAAATAGTAAAAACACAGAGATATATTTCTATCATAACCAAAGAATGCGAAGGACCTTTAACTCTTGGAGGGTCTGACGGTTCTCGGGTTGTGCGCGTCGCTATGTGTGATAGTCCGAAAGTGTTTTATTCAGGGTTGGGTGAAACTCAAATTGGTGAGCCGGTGATAATACAGCGCGACCTAGAGAGAAATGAAGATTAACATATAATTGCTGTTTTTGATAAAATAGTAATTATGGATATAACAATTACAAACATACAAGCAAGGCAAATTTTAGATTCGCGTGGAAATCCGACGGTTGAGGCGGACGTGACTTTGAGCGACGGTTCGTTCGGTCGTGCGGCTGTTCCGTCTGGCGCAAGCACTGGCTCTTTCGAGGCTGTTGAGCTTCGGGACGGCGAGTTGGCGTTCGGCGGTAAAGGCGTGCTTCGTGCGGTTGAAAATGTCAATGGTGAGATTGCGCAGGCTTTGAAAGGTTCTAATCCGTTTGATCAGGCTGCAATTGATGAAAAAATGAAGAGTCTGGACGGTACGCCGAATAAGGCGCGTTTGGGTGCGAATGCGATTTTGGCTGTGTCGCTGGCTGTGGCGAAAGCCGCTGCTAAGTCGCGTGGCGTAGAGTTGTATCAATATGTCAATAGCTTGGCTGGAAATCCTGCAATGTGCTTGCCGATGCCGATGATCAACGTGATGAACGGCGGTCAGCATGCGTTGGGTGCGACTGATTTTCAGGAATATATGATTATTCCAACTAGCGCGGCAACTTTTGCGGACGCGGTTCGAATGAGCGCGGAAGTTTTTCACGCGTTGGCAAAAATCCTGAAAGATGAAGGTTATCCTACGACGGTTGGCGATGAAGGCGGTTACGCTCCTCATGTCAGGAATGGTAATATGGAGCCTATTTTGTTGCTATCTCGCGCCATCGAGCAGGCTGGCTATAAATTAGGCGTGGACTTTGGTTTTGCGCTGGATGTTGCGGCGAGCGAGCTTTACAAGGACGGCAAATATAACTTGGCGACTGAACACCGAATTCTGTCGGCTGACGAAATGATTCGCACGTATAAAGCCCTGTTGGAGCGCGTCCCTGTTCTATCGATTGAGGATGGATTGAACGAAGAAGCTTGGGAAGATTGGGAGAAAATGACGGCTGATTTGGGCAATTTTGCGCAATTGGTTGGCGACGATCTCTTGGTGACGAATGTCGAGCGATTGAAGCGCGGAATCGAAGAAAAGGCTGGTAATGCGATCTTAATCAAGCCGAACCAAATTGGCACGTTGACCGAGACGATTCAGGCTGTTTTGATGGCGAAGAATGCTGGCTGGAATACGGTGATGAGCCACCGATCTGGCGAGACGGAGGACGTAACGATTTCTCACTTGGCAGTCGGTTTGGGTACGGGTCAAATTAAGACCGGCTCGATGTCACGTTCAGAGCGAATTGCCAAGTATAACGAGCTGCTGAGAATTGCGGAAAAGCGCCCAGATTTGGAAATTGCGCATCCGTTTGTGAAGTAACTCACGCAAAAAGACTTCCCCGTAATTCAGAGGAAGTCTTTTTTATTTGGCGATTTTTTGATAATTCTTCGAGGATTATTTTCTTAAAAACTCAATTTCCCCGCCCTCGTTGATTCGGACAATTTGCGACGGTTGAGCGTCGGCGACTTCTCCAGAATCGACATAAATCGGCACTAATTCGTGGAAGTAATTTATCGCTTCGGTGACGTTCTTTGCCGGTTCTTCTCCTGATGGATTTGCACTGGGCGCAACCAAAAGACCGACGGTTCGAATTAATTCTGCCAACGGAGATTCTGGCACGACTCTGAATGCTAATGTTTCGCCGTTCCTCGAAAGATGTGGCAGAAAATTAGGACTCACTTTGGCGATGATTGTTGTTGGTCTATTTTTGGAGATTTCTTGATATTTGTGTTTGATCGACGGCGTGAGATTAGGAATGTCGTCAATATTTGCAACCAAAATAATGACCGGTTTATCCAAAGGACGCCGCTTGACTTCGTATAATTTCTCGACGGCTTTTTCTGAATTGGCAGCGGCTAATATTCCGTAAATCGTGTCAGTTTTAGCAATTATCAATTGCTCATTTTTAAGCGCGGAGATTACACTGTTATCTAAAATATTCTTCACAATCATTTATTTTACCATAAAATAACCCCGAGAAGTTCGGGGCTATTTACTAAAAGTTCTGTAGATTAGTCGACGACTTCAACGCCCATTGAGCGTGCTGATCCGGCGATAACTTTCATTGCGCCTTCAATGTCGATTGCGTTCAATTGATCTTTTTTCGCCTCAGCGATTTCTTGCAATTGTGCGCGGGTAATCTTACCGACCTTGTCTGAGTGTGGCTTGCCGCTACCCTTTTGGATTCCAGCTTTCTCACGAATCATATCGTCAACTGGTTGACCAAGTGAGTTCCAAGTAAATGTTCGGTCTTCGTAAACTTGAATGTGAACAATTACATCCTTACCCATCATGTCTTTTGTAGCGTCATTGAATGGATTAATGAAGTCCATCATGTTTAGTCCCCACTGACCAAGCGTTGATCCCACTGGAGGACCTGCTGTTGCTCGACCGGCTGGAATGCGTAATTTCAAATTACCAATAATTTTCTTTGCCATAGTTCTTCCTTATAGTTTGTAGTGCGTAACTCGAATATTATATCGAAAAATGCTTAAAATTGCAAGCTAAACTTTTTTAACCTGCAGGGCGTCCAACTCGACTGGAGTGTCGCGACCAAACATGCTAACCATAACCTTCAAAGTGCCCTTAGATGCATCAATTTCGCTCACGGCGCCATCAAAGCCCTTGAATGGACCGTCGATAATTGAAACAACTTCGCCCTCTGAGAAATCAATCTGGTGCTTTGGCTCTTCAACGCCCATTCGCTTCTTAATCTTCGCAATTTCTTTTTCAGAAACTGGAGTTGGCGTAGTGTCGGCACCCACAAATCCTGTAACGCCTGGCGTGTTGCGGATGATATACCAAGTTTCGTCGGTCAGTTTCATCTCAACTAAGACATAGCCCTGGAAAATTTTAGCCTCAACAATTTTACGCTTACCGTTGCGAATCTGGATCTGCTTCTCCTTTGGCACGATAACGTCAAAAATCTTATCAGCCATATCAACGCCGTTGATTCGTTGGCGGATTGATTCGGCAACTTTTTCTTCATAGCCAGAATAGGTGTGAATTGCATACCATTGCTTACTATCATCATATCGTTTTGAACTCATAATCTCTCCTCTACTTCAAAATTTGGTTAAAGCCCCAGTTAAATGCGGCGTCAAGTAATAAAATCAGAACGACAAACACAAAGGTGAAGATAAGCACCGCCGCTGTCATTGCCCAAGTTGCTGAGCGGGTTGGCCAGCGAACTAGCTTCAACTCTTCCCAAGCGCCCTTGAAATATCCAATCAATCCACCTTTTTCGCCAGATTTTTTAGGTGTTTTTGTGGTGATTTTTATTGGTTTATTGATTTTTTTCGCTACAGCTTTTTCTTTTTTTGGCGCGTCGTCAGTAGCCTTAATGCGACGAACCGTAGTTTTACTGCTTGCCTTGCCTTTCTGTGCCATATTTTCTCCCAATTTAAAAAGTCTGTTTTTCACAGACTGTCAATAGTCATTGTAATTCATCCGAGCCAAAAAAACAAGTTGACCGAATATTATTTGTCATTATTTTTAAACTCTTTCAGCTTGAATCCGAACGTCGATCCGTGGTTTAATCGGCTTTCTACCTCAATTTTGCAGCCCAATTTCTTCGCCAACTTAGCGGAGACGTATAGACCTAATCCCGTGCCTTTCGTCTCGCGAGTTCTATAATCTTCTGCGCGGTAAAACTTGTCGAAAATTTTTGCTATGTCGGCTTTGCTAATGCCAATTCCCGTGTCAATAACCTTGAAGGTGATTTCGCCAGATTTATTTTTCTTGATTGATAAAGTTATGGAGCCTTTTTGTGTATATCGAATGGCGTTGGTGATGAAGTTTTGGAGAATTTCCTCCAGATATAGACGAGAAACCTTAACTACGCCAAGTCTCCCGCCGATATCCAAATTGAAAGCCAAACCTTTTTCGCCCGCCTGAGGTGAATATTCGGAATTTATCTGAGCAGCCAGCTCTGTCACGTCAATTATCTCCGTTTCATCAGCCACACCTCGCTCGGCGCGTGATAGCGTACTGAGGTCGTTGATCATTCGCGCTAAGAATAAAATTTGCTTATGAGATTCGTCAATGGCTTCGGGAATTTTGCTGGTCATTTTACGCTCGACCAGTAATTTGGCGTTGCTCAGCGAACCTTCAGCAATAGCAATTGGCGTGCGTAATTCGTGACTAACTACGCTAATAAACTCATCACGCTCTTCTTCGAGGCTCTTCGTCTTCGTGATGTCGCGCAAAATAAGCACATATCCGTCCGGCGTCATCTTGTCGCCGCCCTGAACTGGCGCAAGCGTAACTTCCAGACGAATATAATCGTCATCTTCGATTTTCATCAGAACGTCGTCGCGCTGGCGAATTGCGGAAGATTTGGTAAGTTCCTTAAAGATGTCAATCGGCTTTTTATCCGTCGTTTCAAGGTTCAGGACTTGACTGATATGTTCGCCGTTAATTCCGCTGTTCGTGTCAATCAAATTAAGCGCCGCAGAATTGTACGTATTGATAATTCCGTGTTCGTCCGTACTGAGAATCGCGTCGGTAATATTATTGATAAGCGTGATCATCCTTTGATGTTCACTAAGGCTTTTTTTATCATTTTTACAATCAGATTTATCGCTAATTTCCGACAATATTTTATGTAAAACAATAGCTATAACACCTAAAACAACACTCAGAGTGATCAATAGAAAAATTAGCGCCCACATAGCTAAAGTATAACATAAGCATATGCGTTTCTATATGTATGGCGAATATTTTTTCAATTCATTTCGGTGGATTTTATAATGCGGGTCAAATTTGGCAACTTCGTCCCAGAATTTCGTCGAGTGATTCATATGCCTGGTGTGGCACAATTCGTGGATAATTACGTAATCAATTAGCTCAAATGGCAAGTTCATCATCCCGATATTCAAGCTAATCGTTCCAGATGAAGAGCAGCTTCCCCAGCGGCTTGATGAGTGTGTGATTTTACTCCGAGCAAAAGAAAAGCCGTGTTCTTTCGCTAAAAACGACAATCGCCTTGGTAAATATGACTTGGCTTCTTTTCTGAACACAACCAGAATTTTACTGCGGATAAGTTGTTGGTTTGCGGCCGATTCGACGGATTCCGCCTCGTTGATTTCTGCCAATATCTGCGTTCCGACGATTTTTACACTCGAAGGTTTTGTGGTCGTTTGTATCAATAAATGATGGCTTTTGCCAATTTGCTGATTTTTCGTGTAAGAAAGTTTTTCTCGGTATTGAGAAACTAATTCGCGGATTTGCTTCCGAGAAGTTTTAATCAATGCCTTTGCGGCTAACAGCGGCGCGTATGGTGGCATTGTGATTTGTATTCGTCCATCTGGCGCAATTTTCAAACTAACAGTTTTCGCCAGGCTGCGTTTTTTAACGACAATTTCTCCGAATTCTTCGTCGGTAATAATTGTCATGGTTAACCTATGTTAATGCGATTTCCGGCAATTGGGCGGCGTGGGGCTTCTGGGCGACTGGCGCCAATTTGCTTAAGAACAGTGCGAGCCTGACTACTTAAGGTGTGGCGACCGCTAATCACGACGTAAGATTCGCTGCTGTGCGGCGCTGAAAACTGCTTCAATCGTCGCTCGAAAGATTCGTCATTTCCGCCGTAAGCCTTTATCCAGCGATGCTTGGCTGTGGCGGGATCGGTTTGTACCCAAACAAATAGGACTTTATATCCATATTCCCTGGCAAGGCGATTGATACGCATACGATTCGTACGCTGATCCGTTGATCCGTCCAAAATGACAGTTTGCTTAGTCTTCAAAAATTCTTCCAAAAGCGACAATGTTGCGTCAGAAATGGTTTTTGTATTGTCCGTAAAAACTTCAAATTGTCGAGAACTTACCACTGGAGAATTGAAAATCTTCGCAAATTCTACAGCGAACTGTGTCTTCCCTGAACCTGGCGCACCAACCATGGCGATAATATGCGGAAGTGAAGGTGATAAAGGTTTCATATTGAGAAATTATAGCAGATTTTTGACTAATAAAAAAGATTCTCTTTCAAGCGAGAATCTTGGCAGGAGTGGAGGGACTCGAACCCCCGACACCTGGTTTTGGAGACCAGTGCTCTAGCCACCTGAGCTACACTCCTATAGCAACTATTTTATCACGAATTAGCTTTGTCGCAAATGTTAAAATTGTGAAAAATAAAAACTCGTGAAAAAGATCCCAAAATCACTTGAAAAAACATAAGCGTAGTTCTACAATTAACTCAGAGATGAAAATTTTAATGCTTGGGTGGGAACTTCCTCCGCACAATAGTGGCGGACTTGGCGTTGCTTGCTATCAGATGTCGAAGGCGCTTGCTTCGGAGGGCGTTGATATCGACTTTATCATCCCCTACACCGCTGAGCATCCCGGAATTGACTATATGAATATCTATTCAGCTACTCCTTTGCCACCGAATTATCACGATTTGGGTGCGTATAATAACGGTTCGGAGGAAGACCGTGAGAATGCTAAGGACGAGTACGGTCTTTCACCGATGCGTGCCGTACAGAGGCGTTACGGTAAATATGTTCGGAAGTTTGTAAAAAATCATCAGCCCGACGCGATTCACGCGCATGATTGGTTGACGATGGAAGCTGGAATAATTGCTAAGGAAATGACGGGCGCGCCGCTAATTGTGCATGTTCACGCGACGGAATTTGACCGTTCTGGCGAGCAGTCCGGGAATCCTCTGGTTCACGAAATTGAGCAACAAGGCTTGTTGATGGCTGATCGAATAATTGCCGTTAGTGAAATCACGAAGGAAATAATTGTTAAGAATTATCACATCCCGCCAGAGAAAATTGAGGTGGTTTATAACGCAATTGATTTGGCTGATTTGCCGCCACATGAGTATGACGCCAGTACTTACAGATATTTGGAGGAGTTGAAAAAGGATGGCTATATGGTTGTTGGCGCGTTGACGCGACTCACGGTTCAGAAGGGTTTGACGTATTTTGTGCGAGCTGCAGCGAAGGCGCTTGATAAATATGAGAAAATTGTTTTTGTTTTATCTGGAAATGGCGAGCAAAGAGATGAATTGATTGAGCTAGCGGCAGATTTAGGTATTAGCGATAAGATGATTTTTACGGGATTTGTGCGCGGAAAACAGTGGCGAGATATTTACTACTTGATTGATGTTTTTGTGATGAGTTCGGTTTCTGAGCCATTTGGCTTGACTGCCTTGGAGGCGGCGCATCATGATACGGCGTTGCTTATTAGTCGTCAATCCGGCGTCGGCGAGGTTCTGAATAATATTATGCGGTTTGACTATTGGGATGTGAATAAATTGGCGGATGAAATTGTTAATATCGCCGAATCACCTGCCTTACAGAAATCTCTGAAGAAAAACGTTAAGAATGAATACGCGAGAATTTCCTGGCAGGATGCCGCTAGAAAATGTCTGAAACTGTATAAAGGAGCGCTGGTATGAATAAAAATAAAGGAATAGTTTTATATCTACACGTACACCAACCGTGGCGAATACGCGAGTATAGTATATTTGACGTGGCTTGGAAGCATAACTATTTCTCTGGCGGTCAAAATCCAGATCAGGACAATCAAAAAATATTCCAAAAAGTTGCAGAAAAGTCGTATTTGCCGATGAATGCTTTACTTGAAAAACTATTGAAAAAATATCCTGATTTTAAGATCTCGCTGAGTTTTAGTGGAGCGTTTTTAGAGCAAGCCGAAAGGTTTAATCCTGAGGTTTTGGAGAGTTTCAAGCGCCTGGTAAAGACTGGTCAAGTAGAAGTATTATCAAGTCCGTATCATCACAGTCTGGCGTTTTTCTATTCGCGCAAGGAGTTCGAGCGTCAAGTTGAGCTTCACCGCTGGAAGATTCGCGAGATTTTTGGTGCGGAAACGCGAGTTTTGGCAAATACGGAATTGGCGTATAGCGACGATTTGGCGAAATGGGCTGAGCAGGATGGCTTTAAGGGTGTGTTGGCTGAAGGCTGGGATCCGATTCTGAATTGGCGCAGTCCGAATTATGTATATCGCCCGAGAGGCACGAAGAAAATTGGATTGCTACTTAAGAATTATCGATTGAGCGATGATTTAGCGTTTAGGTTTAGTGATCGAAAATGGAATGAATGGCCGTTGACCGCGGACAAGTTTAACACGTGGGTGGAAGATTCTGTCCGTTACGCGCCACTGCTTAACTTGTTTATGGACTATGAAACTTTCGGCGAACATCAATGGGCGGAATCTGGGATTTTCGGCTTCTTTGAGAAGTTTGTTGATAAATGGTTGAGCGCTAGTGGTAATACTTTCTATACCGTTAGCGAAGCGCTGGACGCGAATGCGCCTGCCGGTGAAATAAGTATGCCGTCACCTGTAACGTGGGCGGACGCCGAGCGGGATTTGACGGCTTGGAACGGAAACAGCCTGCAGAAAGAAGCTTTGCGATATGTCTATGAGCTTGAAGATGAGGTCTTGAATAGTAAAGACGAAGGTTTAATTAGCGATTGGCGAAAATTGCAAACTTCAGACCACTTCTATTACATGGGAACGAAGAATTTTGCTGACGGCGACGTCCATGCTTATTTTAGCCCGTATGATTTGCCGTACGACGCTTTTCTTTACTATATGAATACCATTCGTGATATGAAATCTCGATTGAGGAAATAGCCAAATATCCTTGCCAAATAAAAACTCCCTCTGAATGCGAGGGAGTTTCTGTATAATTCTGTTAAATTAGCTTTTACGAGCTTTAACTTCGTTACGACCAAGGTTTTTCTTAGTCTCAGTGTAAGTAGCGTGTTGCTTTGCAATTGGGTCGTACTTACGTAGTGTCAATTTACCCTGACCTTTTGTAGTGCGGTTCTGGGTGTTAACAGTAGTATAGTAAGTTCGGTGGTTGCTCAAGTTACTCACCAAACCAATCAGCTTTCGTTTCGTATTCTTCTTTGCCATCTCTTTACTCGTTAGATTTTATAAAACGTCTTGACTAATTATAGCATGGGTGAAGTGAAAATGCTAGTACCATATCAGATTTTACTAATTTTTATGCTTACTTCGCCGATTCAATCGCCGCTTTCTTACTTATTCCATCAGGCAGACCAATAGCTGCTTTACTCTGAAATTGAGCAGTCTCTATGCAGAACGACTGATCCGGACGCAAACCAATCATTTTGAGAATGAAACCGAGTTTATCGCTTACTAAAAAATGGGAATAGATAAGCATTGCCCTCCACTCCACTCGTCCTGTCACCCAACCGTGCGTGGGTCAAACATGAATTACAACTAGTAGATCAAAGACGTGCGATTCAACCCTAATATCCATCCAGCCGGTGTCTCAATAATAATGCCTTGGTCTATATCATGAGATGCATAAAAATGATAAAATATATACATGAGAAACGATGAAATACTCATTAATCAACTCTTTGCTGGATCTTATCTAAATGAAGGCGCAAATATCGGTCACGAAGTAATTAATTTATTTAAAGACGATAATGGGCAAAACTATCTATATATTACACCAGGTGGAAAGGTTGATAGTAGCCATTCCGTCAAAAGCGTAATTTTTGTGCGTAATATTGAGGGAAAAACTACTGTAGAAGTCATTGCTAAAGCGGAAAAATTATACCCCATTGATGTTGCGCCGAATGATGTAAAATATGCTGATACGCCAATTAGCAATGTCTTTAGTGATAACATATACCATGGCGAGTCTGATTCTAGCATATTTTTTACATACAGAACTGATAAGATTAGGCTACCTAGAAAAAATACTAGAATACTATTAACTATCAACGATGAGTTTAAGCCGAACGATGATACTATACGCTTAATTAGACTTCATTCAAATAGTAAAGCCATAAGCAATCAATCTGGTAGAAAATACTATTCTGCACAAGACGACTATAACGCATATGTCGAATTGCAAAACTTACTTAATAATGACGACTATTGGGAGAGCGACGATACTACAGAGAAATTGATTACTGATGAATCAATGCGCGGAGCTGGTCTGACATTCCTAGAGATAATACGAAAAGAAAATGATGAATTAACATTTTCGAACTTATTGGCATATTATTTTCAATATAATAAGGCTATATTTAGGAAATTCGTTCGTGAGATACTTGGCGTAGATGACCTTCGTCCGAGATTCGATATTATACGAGAAAGCAACAATAATATTGACCTATGGATAGAAGATGACAACAATGTTTTTGTAATAGAAAACAAAATTAAATCTGGGATAAATGGTATAAAAGATGATGGATATTCCCAGTTAAATAAGTATCAGGAATATACAGAAAAGCGAATTTCTAATCCTGACGACGACGCATACGGGAAAATTAGCCATTATTATATTTTTACGCCAAACTACAATCATATTGATACATCAAAATACAACTTAGCAAAACCATACACAATAATCACATATAAAGATATCTATGATTTTTTCAGAAAAAATGCGGCAAATTTTCTTGAAGATAAATATTTCTCTGACTTTTTGAAAGGACTAAAAAACCATACCGTGTCAATATCTGAACTTAATTTTAGCATCATGAGAGCTAGATTCTTGGAAAAGATTAACCGGACGTAGTACAAAGCCAAAGGATGTAATATGCTGAAAGTATAAAGTCGGCCCTCCGCATAGTTCTGCTGCGTGCAGTAATCGAGCTGATTTTTATATCAAAATGATATAATCATAAGTGTAATTATGCTCAGTATAACAAAAACTGATTTGCGGTTTTTCCTAGACTTGCCTCGACACCTTTGAGTGATGGTCAGAATCTGGCAAGAATTAAGAAAGGAGTGCTTAATATGAATCTAGACAAAGAAAAGCTTACGAAGAAGATAGTGGATGCCATAAAACCAGATGAAATAATTTATGCCGAATACTCTAGTGGTGGTGCGATGGGAAATTGTGGGTCAAGCAGAATTTATGCTCTCAAAGATGATGGCTTGCATTATTACTACGCAAGTGTCTCCTCAAAAGAAAAAAGCCAAGAAGAAGCATATAGTATGGCTGGGGATTTATTGTTTGGACTTGCTGATAAAAATATCTTAGATAAAACATATGGCGGATTTGGGAACATAGCTTTTAAAAAGAAAGATATAACTTTTGATCGTAACGACGATAAGTGTTCATTTGTTTATGATAAGTATCTAATAGAGGCGTCGGTTCTTGGTGTATACAATAACGTTGCAAGAGCTTTTGCAAAAAAGAAGATAACCGAAGAAGTAGTGGATTCGTGGAATAATCCTGATAATTACTCTGCACTGCTAGTGGATGAAAGAATGCTTCTAAATAACTACGCTGAATATTAT
>UNSQ01000005.1 GCA_900556885.1 Candidatus Saccharimonadota bacterium | reverse complement strand
GTACCGGTCTTGAAAACCGGCGTGCGGTAAAACGTACCGAGGGTTCGAATCCCTCCCCTTCCGCCAAAATAGTGCTATTGAATTTGAAAAATAGGAGATCCATGTGAGTCTCCTATTTTTATTGGTTTTGATGGAGTTTTTTATTTCTCTTGTTTGACTTGAATCGTACTTTCATAACTTGCGCCAGATAGACGATCAAACATAAAACGTCGGTTAAATAGGGCTATTATAATTGTAATTAATACGAATAATATGAATACTAATAACGCAATTGCGAGCAGACAGAGAAACAATAACGAATCTGCTTCCTTATTAAATTTATTCGCTAGGTAAAACAAGCCTGCGGGAATGATTCGAAAATATATCGTGAGTAAGATTCCTCTGAAAATTGTGCGAATCCATTTTTTATTTTCAAATGTTAACCCAAACTTTAATAATGCGCTACCAAAAGTTTTACCATTCAGTAGAGGAATTAGGCTAAAATAGAGGGCTAAAAATAGCGAAAACGGAAGTTGGGTTTTTGATAAAGTGTAAGGAATACGGACGATAACAGCGTCGATTATTAGAGACAAACCAACGCGAATTCCAGAAACTCGTGAACCTGCCTCAAGGGATTTTTCATCTATTTCTTCCCTGGACGGAAGTAGCCACGTCGCAAACCAGCCTAGAAAGTAACCGATGCATCCGCCTATCGTGTTCTGGATGATATCATCGACGTCGGCTAATCGGTAAGGTCCTGAATAGATGAAATAAAGTCCAGACAGTTGCGTTAACTCAAAGAATAAACTTAAAATAGCTGTCAATAACAACGTCTTTTTAAGGCTACATTTGAAATAGTAGCGCAGGTAAATTCCGAACGGAATGAGCATTAAAACGTTGAAAGCAGGAACGTAAAAAGTGGGATGTTTTATCGTCGTAATCCAAGTTGAGCTATCTGTTAATACAAGTGGACTATCCTTTATAAAATCTGTGACGAATGAAAACGGAATTAAATTCAGATTTTCTGCGTAAGTCGTGTGAACGGATTCTGGATTTGGTAACGGTAAAATAACTAAGAAATATACGGTTAACAGGTACAGAATAAAGGAATAGAAAATCAAAGTCCGCAGCTTATTGACGGAGCCATATTTTCGATAGTTCGCAATCATATACGGCAACGTGATAAGAAAAGCCAAGATTGGGAAAAGGATTAGTGCGACCTTAATAGAAATTAGATATCCCATAAACTCCATTATACTAAACATTTTCTCTGTAAAATCCAGGATGACTATTTCTATGCTGGGAAATATACTTGACAAAAAACAAAGCTTATGCTAACATTGTAATCAGTATTCTAAAAATAGATACAAAAAGAAAGAACAAAAATGAATTTAGTACAACAGTTTTTCACCGTTACAACTATGTTTGTCAGTTTGAATGTAGCGTTTGGTGTGCTGCTGCACGATACCAACGTCGATAAAGCGTTTTTGTCATCTTGGAAAACATATAGCGTTCAAAGTGGCGTTGAGGGTGAAATAAAAATGCCAGAAACAAAGCCCCATACTCATCCAGAACACGCTCAATTGTCAAATGTGTTGAAAGAAAGTTCAGTGCGACCACGAACTACGCCTCGTAACAACGATAAGAAGCGATTACGTCAAAAATATGCCGCTCGTGGTCAACATACTTTTGACGGATATCACCTTGATTTTGAAAGTGTGAGCTAGGCTATTTTAAGCTAATCACTTCCAGTTCTGAAACAAGCCGAGTAATGATTTTTTCTTGCTCGGCTAATTGCTCGTGAGTTTCCTCGACAAGGTGAGCTGGCGCCTTCTCAACGTAAGTCGGATTTTCCAGGCGTTTCTTTAATCCCGCCAATTTCTGACGTGCTTCGGCTAGGCGCATTTCCAAATTTTCCTGATGTTGGTACAGAGTTTCGCTATCAATATCTAGCCACGCTTCCCTGTTTGCCGCCGCCAATCTCAGTCCACGTGGTTGGTCGGTGTGTTCAATTGCCTCAAGCCGCATAAGATGTTTAATTGTGTCTTGATTGTCGGCAATAAGACTGTCATTGCCGTATAACAATCGATATTTCTTATTCCCTGGCAGTTCAGCAATCACCCAGCGACCTTCGGCAACCAAGAGTTTAAGTTGCTCGAATTGTTCAGCAGCAATAGGATCGAATTTTTCTGGGGTCGGCCAAGCTTCACGCATCAAAATGCCGTCGGTGTAATTAAGCGTTTGCCAAATTGTTTCTGTAACAAACGGCGCAAATGGATGAGCGATTTTCAGGGAAGTTGCCAAAACCCAAGATAATAACGGACGATTGATCGCGGTTTTAGACGATTCAATGTACCAGTCAGCCACGTCGTCCCAAATGGTGTGATAAACAGTTTCTGATGCCTCTGAGAAGCGATATTGCTCTATTCTAACGGCAATGTTGTTGGCAGCGTCGTTCAATTGGCGAATAATCCAGTGATCCGCCGGAGTTTGCGGCTCTAAGTCGACAATTTGATGATTATCGCCAATTTGCGCCTCGACAAACCTGGCAATATTCCATAGCTTATTGCAGAAATTACGTGCCGCAATGACTGATCCCTTGTTGAAAGCTTGGCTTTGAGCCGGCGCCCGTCCAGCGATAACTCCCATGCGCGTTGCGTCAGATCCGAATTCCGCAACCAATTCCATCGGATTGATAACATTACCCTTAGACTTGGACATTTTTTGGTTGTGCTCGTCATTAACCATTCCGTGTAGATAAACTTCTTTGAACGGCAACTTCCCTGTTCGGTATAGGCTAAGCATGATCATTCGAGAAACCCATGCGCGCATAATATCCATACCAGTTTCCATCATGTCAGTTGGGAAATAATTAGCTAAATCGCCGCCAGTTAAGTAATCTGTTACGATGTATGGCCATTGACCAGATGAGAACCAAGTATCAAAGGTATCCTCTTCCCTGATATATGTTGTGCCATTTACAACAATACTCTGCTCGTTAGTGCGAGTGTCGAATATCCAATCCTTAGGGTCGTTTTCATTTACAAACGCAGGAATTGGTATTCCCCATGGAATTTGTCGTGAAATATTCCAGTCTTTCAATTGCTCAAGATATGCGATGAGTTCTTTACGCTTGGATGCTGGATAAAAAGTAATTTCTTCTTTTTTAAGCGCGTCAATTGCTGGCTGTGCGAGTGATTGTGTTTTAATAAACCACTGTTCTTTAATCATTGGCTCAATTACGCTGCCACACTTATAGCAATGTCCAACGGCGTGTTCAATTTCAGTTTCGCCGCGGCGTAGCTCTAGCGCTTCCAACGCCTCCAAAACTCGAGCGCGAGCTTCTACTGGCGTTAATCCTAAGAACTGCGCTGGCACGTTTATCATCTTCCCTTCTGGGCTGATAATTGATTCTATAGGTAAATCATGGCGTTTTGCAATTTCAAAGTCGTTCGGATCGTGTGCTGGTGTAATCTTAACCGCACCTGTGCCGTAGCTCATGTCGACGTATTCGTCCGCGATGATAGGAATTTCCTTATCGACAATCGGCAGTAAAATGCGAGTTCCAATCAATTTTTTGTATCGCTCATCGTCTGGATGAACCGCCACGGCGACGTCGCCGAGCATAGTTTCTGGGCGCGTAGTAGCTATGATAATCTCGCCAATTTTATCTAATGTCGGGTAAGCTATTTTCCACAACTTCCCTTTCTCATTCTTATGTTCTACCTCGATGTCAGCAAAGCTGGTTTGGTGTTCGGTACAGTAATTAACAATCCTCTCACCCCTGTAAACTAAATTGTCATCCCACATTTTCTTAAATGTATCGTATACGGTGTTGATGACTTTGTCGTCCAGAGTGAATGTCAAATGCTTCCATGATGCGCTAACACCTAACGCGCGCAATTGCAGCTCCATATTGCCGCGTTTTTCTTGTACAAAATTCCAAACTTGACTATACAATTGGTCACGTGAAAAATCGAAGCGACTCTTCCCTTGCTTCGTCAGTTCCCTTTCATACACAACCCAAGTTTCAAACCCAGCGTGGTCGGCGCCTGGAATAAATACAGCGTCGTCGCCCTTCATTCGGTGATAGCGAATCAGAATATCCTTCAGGTTCATATCGAGTGCGTGCCCGATATGCAGATTACCGTTCGCGTTAGGTGGCGGCATAATGATTGAATATGGCTTACCTACCCCTGTTGGCTCTAATGCATTACTGGTTTCCCATAGGGCGTAAATGTTTGGTTCGTAATCGTTTGGTATGTATTGTTTAGCTAGCTGCATAAGTTATTCCATGGTTTTTTTCATGTGAAAAAAGACAAAAGAAAACAAAGTAGCTTTTCACGTGCAAAAGCCCTTATTTACGTAATCCTCTAATTTCTCCACATGTTTATATTACATCTTAATTATACCACAAATTTATGCGGCGCGATGGGTAAAAATAGGGCTATTTTCTGATCGTTTGATACGCTCGATATAGCCAATATTGAAGTGGCTTTAAGGGAAGTTCCCAGGTTGACCCAGAATAGACATCTTCGCCGCCGAACGATCGCTTAAATTTCGTAAAGCCAGCCCATGGGTGATTTTTTGGTGCGTTTTCAGGCGCAATTCCATATAAATCGACTTTCTCCATTTGACGGTGTTTCGCATCGATTATCGCTTCGGTGAGCAGGGCAGTTCCAGCGTTAAGCTTGCGATACTCTGGTGTAGAATTCGCTGCTGCATGCGCGTAAATTCGAGTTGTTTTTGAGTCGAAAAACAGGGCAGTAGCAATTACTTTATTATCATATGTTGCGTACCAAAAAGAAGCATCTTTTGATGGCAGCAGGGAACCAGCTTGCTTATGAAAATATGAATCTGGGTGCGGCGACATACCAGTCCGTTTGGCAACTTCATGTATCAATTCTAGGAAATATTTAATATCGTCCGGGTTTTGAGATTGATGAACCGTTACACCTTTTTTGTGATAATTCCTATAACAATTCCTTACGGGTTGTGTCATACTTGCTATAATTTCTTCCTCTGGCTGCTGGAGGTTGATAACATGCGTATGTTCTGGCTGTAAATGGACGTAAGTGGCTTTCTTCCAATGCTCATCAGATAACACCTTAGAAAAGGTGGGTTTAATTGGCCCGACTCTGAGGAAAGTTACGCCAAGTTTTTTACCTAGGTCAACAAGATCTTTTAACGCCAACTGTAGGCTTTTCTCATTAGTGGCAGTTGGGCCAAAAGGGCAATATAAGCGAGAATTGCCCGTGCCGTGCTCTAATATTGCGAAATATTCCCATCCTTCACCTCTGTTGTGAAAGACTTTTCGACCGAGCGATTGTTGGAATTTTTCCCAGGCTGATGATTGTAGAAAATGTTGATTCATGTTGTAATCCTCACAACGCTATATTGCTGTCATTGATAAACTTGGCTGAACTTCTAAATCGTATGGATCTGTAGGCTCGTCAATTTGAGATCTGAAATAACCGAGAGTGGCAATCATCGCGGCGTTATCTGTACAGAGTTGGATAGGGGCGTATTCGATGTCAATTGGCAAAGCTTCGCGTAATTGACGGCGCAATTCTTGATTAGCTGCGACTCCGCCAGCGATTACAACGGAGGCTGGCTGGAAATTGTCAAACGCCTTCTTGGTATTATTTACGAGAGTTTTTATGGCTGTGTATTGGAAACTCGCCGCCATATTACGTCGTAATTCGTCATCTACGAGCGCTGGAAGCTCATGAGAGGGAAAAGTGAAGTCTTTACCGACTTCGTGCTGAACGGCCCTCAAAACGGCTGTCTTAAGCCCAGAGAAGGAGAAATCGTATTCGCCGGATAATTTGGCGATAGGCAAGTGAAACGCGTGTGGGTCGCCAAGCTCAGCAGCTTTAGCGATAGCTGGGCCGCCAGGATATGGCAAACCGATGATTTTAGCGACTTTATCAAACGCTTCGCCAACCGCGTCGTCTTGTGTTTGTCCGATAAGCTGATAATCGCCGTGATTTTTAAATAGGACAAGTTGTGAGTGTCCGCCTGAAACGATTAACGAAAGCATAGGGAATGACGGCTGCTGTTTCGGCAATGTTAGAGATAAATTGTCGGATTGCTTATTGATAAAGTTGGCGTACACGTGGGCTTCTACGTGATGAATCTTAAAGAGCGGCTTGTTGTGGATAATAGCGAGAGTTCTAGCGGCGAGAGTGCCGATTAATAGCGAGCCAATAAGCCCCGGCGCGTAAGTAACGGCGATGGCGTCAATATCATCCCAAGTGCAATTTGCGTCAGACAAAGCTTTTTTAATGACGGGATTTACAACTTCCAAATGACTACGCGCGGCAATTTCTGGAATAACTCCGCCGTATTCTGCATGAATATCAATTTGAGAATTGACGACATTTGAAAGCAAGCGTTCGCCATCTTCAACTATTGACGCCGCTGTTTCGTCGCAACTGGATTCAATTCCCAAAATCCTCATTTGTTTTTATTATAGCAAATATAAGTGGTAAAATGGGTATTATGAAAAACGAGTTGGTAAAAATTGCTAGAAAAACGCTACCTCAAGGAGCTTTGGAAAAAACCGAAAACGCCTATAGAGTTGCGCGCACGAAGATGATTAGCCTGAGATACGGCAATCCAGCTCGTGGCTTGAGAATTATCGCAGTAACAGGCACGAACGGGAAAACCACGACAGCTTGTTACATTAATGAGATCTTAAAAGAGGCTGGCTTTAAGACCGCATTATTTACGACGGCGGTGATTGAAATTGCTGGCAAGGAAAAGATAAATGATTTGAATGCGACGGTTCCGACTGTGGCAAGGCTGTTTAGCTTTTTCCAGACAGCTCAGCGTGAAGGAGTGGAATATGTGATTTTAGAGGCAACAAGTCACGCTCTGTCGCAGCATAAATTTGACGGCGTGCCAATTGAGGCGGCGGTGATGACTAATTTGACTCAAGATCATTTGGATTATCACAAAACGATGGAAGCTTACGCGGCAGCTAAGGCTAAATTGTTTGAAAAAAAGCCGAAATATATCGTACTGAATCGTGATGACGAGTGGTTTGAATATTTTGATAAGTTTACGGCTTCTGGTGAGAAAATGACTTACGGGACAAATCCGGAGGCTGAAGCTCACTTAACGCACGTTAAGTTGTATAAAAAGGGAACAGAGGCGAGTTTACTGATTGATCATCAAACTCATTTGGAGCTGGCGACTAATTTGCCTGGCGAATTTAACGTGATGAATATGTCGGCTGCGGTGTCGTTGGCATATTTGTTGGGAATAAAGTTGGAAGATATCCAAGAAGGTGTAGCCAACTTGGAGGCGATTCCTGGAAGATTCGAGCGAGTAGAAAATAAGCTTGGAATCGATATTATTGTGGATTATGCTCACACGCCAGACGCGCTGGAAAAATTGCTAAAAACCACTCATAAAATTACCAAGGGGCGATTAACTTTGGTGTTTGGTGCGTGTGGCGACAGAGATAAGACAAAGCGTCCGATTATGGGCGAACTGGCGGCTAATTTGGCGGATAGGATTTTCCTAACTGACGAGGAGAGTTATAACGAAAATCCAGATGAAATTCGGGCGATGATTCGTCAGGGAATTGAGCGAACGAAAAAGGCTCATAAAATGACGGAAATTGCTGATCGAAAACAGGCGATTTATCAAGCTTTGAAGTCGGCTGTTCGTGGCGATACGGTTCTGATTACTGGCATGGGTCATGAGCAGTATCGAATTGTGAATGGCAAGCGAATTCCGTGGAACGACAAGAAGGTCGTTCAGGAAATTATTTCTGAGATTGAGAAAAAGAGTCGTAAAATCTCGCTTTAATCTGTTTCCAGCTTTGTGATTGACGAACTAATTTTTCTGCATCGCTTGGATCGAGTAGCAATTCTTTCACGGCGTCTTCAAGGTAAATGCCGCCCTGTGAGCCTTTGAATAGAATTGTCATATCTTTAATGTCGTTATTTTTCAGGAATTCTCCAGCTTCAAGCGCCGTGTCGAAAGAAATTACTTTACAGCCATTTTTCTCAGCAATTGGCGCAAGGTATTTCTTAGCCATTTTACCGACGGTGATGAGCAATTCTAACTGTTTAGGGTCACAGATTTCACCGATTTTTTTATGCTCTAATTCGGATGTTTCACCCAATTCATTCATATCGCCCAATACGGCAATTTTATGATTGGCAGAGATGGAATAGAGCGTTTTTAGCGAATTTTCCATGGCAATAGGGCTGGCGTTATAAGTGTCGTCCAGTAATGTGCAGCCGCGTATGCCACGTAAAATATTCATTCTACCTGAAACTGGTTTGATTTTTGTTAAAGCCGCCGCAACTTCTTCAATATTCATTCCGCAGGCTAACCCCGCCGCCGCTGCGCCAGTGATTGAGCGGATGTTGTGTTTTCCTAATACAGAAATATTGATGTCCTGAGAAGTTCCCTCGGAGTGTTTTAAATTGACAATACAACCAGTGTCTGTAGTCTTTTTAATTTCCAGGAAAACATCAGCGGATTCGTCGCCGTAACTCACGCGATTTCCAACTATGAGATTATGATATTTTTCATCGATATCGTGAAGGTTGAAGATGGTTTTTTTAGCGACTTGACTAATAGACAATTCCTCATGAGCTACCGTATCCATATTTTTGAAAAACTCCATATGCTCAGGAGCAACAGAGGTAATTATGGCAATGTCGGGTTGAATATAGCGCATAAAAATAGCCATTTCACCAGGACAATCAACACCGCATTCTTGAATAATTATATCTGGCGATTCGGGGTTTTTTATGCTGGCGTGTGCTGCAAAGAAGACTTTTAGCCAGGCTAGGGGAGATTTGGCGTTTTTTGGTCCGTCTACACCTAAGATTTCCAACGGCGCGCTTAAGGTTGTGTTCAAATTGCCACGACTATGGCGCACGGTGAATTTTTCTGATAGAACAGTGGCGGTTGCTGATTTTACGCTAGTTTTACCAACGCTACCGACTACGGCAATTAGTTTGGTGTCAGGATGAGATTTAAGATATTTTTTTACATAAGAACCGAGAATTGTTTCTAAGAGATGTTTGAATAATTGCATGGAGTTATTATAACAGATTGAGGAATAGTAGGGAGAAGGGTTTGAGGTTGCATTTTTAATGATTTTATGGTATTATATCGACTATTGTATGGAGATTGCTAGAGGATTAGGAGTAGCTGAGATTGCTTGGGAGATTGTTGAATCTTCCGAATATCAAGAAAGACTGCGTGAAATTGTATTAGGAATAGGGCGAGCTGCAACCAGAGAGTTTAATCCGGAAAGTTCATATCGATTAGTGGATAGATATGTTGCGTCAGGTGTTGCGGATGATATTTTAAAAGAGAGAGGTGACACGGATAAAGCACCGGAATATAAAATACTAGAGTTTATACAAAGGATGCCTTGTTGGATTTGCGCGGAAGAAAAACTTGAATCTTATAGGAATGGGGTATTTTATGAGCGCAATAATAAGATAAAAGAAAAAGAGACAGTTGTAGCTTTTAATAAAGTTGTACGAGACATAATTAGCGAAGGGCAATATACTCGCAAATCAGATCTTATATCGGACGTTCAGAACGCTATGGATTGCCTTGGCTATAGCGATGAGGAAATTGAAAATGCATATAAATTCTTAGATCACGTGATCAATGGTATGCGTCACGAAATCGCTGCTGAAATAGCTTTAAGGAAAACTAAGGGAGTGCGGGCTGTTCATACGACTAGCATTGACGATGATCTTGCTGGAATAGATCTTATAGTTGAGTATAAGGGTAATACAATTGGTCTTGATATAAAATCAACGCCAGACTCTGCGCGGAATGCTAATAATAGTGACCGTGATGAGGGATACCACGCTAGTTGGTCTGGTTTCGATCATAGACGGGGTGACTTTGGTTTATATGGAGACAATTTAATGCCGAGTGATAACGCTGTTAAAAGGGTGTGTTCACTTTATAAGGAAGAACTTGAAGAAATATCTAGGAAAGAAGACAGCCGTCATAAAAAGAAGTAGGTCCGCTTTCCCATCCAATATGGGTGGCGCTACCTACTTCTGTGTGAATATTACCACGACCGTTGTAAAAAATCTAGAAAGTCGAGGCGTAGGAGATAATTAGCACTCACACTTGACGAGTGCTAAATTAGTGCGTTATAATAGATACGTTGTTAACGAAATGGAGGATAACGTGAGTACACCTATTAAGCCTCTTGGCGACCGTGTTGTAGCGGTGCGTGAAGAAGCAAAGACTCAGACAGCGAGCGGAATTTACTTGCCTGATAACGCTAAAGAGAAGCCAGTAGTTGCGGAAGTTAAATCAGTTGGCGGCGATGTGAAGAACGTCAAAGTCGGTGATCGAATTGTCTATAAGGAATATTCGACTACGGATTTGAAAATTGACGGCACGGAATATTTGGTTGTTCGCGAAGAAGATATTTTAGCAACGGTTGTTGGATAAAAAGGGGAGTTTAATTATGGCAAAAAAAGTTTTTTATGATGACGATGCGCGAAATCGCGTGCTTGGCGGTGCTAAATCGCTATATGACGCAGTTAAGGTAACTTACGGTCCAAAGGGTCGCAATGTTGTGATTGCGAAGGGTTTTGGTGGTCCAACGGTTACTCATGACGGTGTAACTGTGGCTGAAGGGATTGAATTGCCAGAAAATGATGACGAAACGCTGGGCTACAAAGTCGGTGCCGATTTAATCAAGCAGGCTGCTAAGAATTTGAACAAGCAAGCAGGCGACGGCACAACGACTGTAACGGTGTTGACGTACTCGATCTTGAAAGAGGCAAATCGATTGATTGCGGCTGGACATAATCCGATGGAACTTAGGAAAGGTATCGAGCAAGCTGGTGCGGAAATTGTTAAAGAATTGAACAAATTGGCTGAGCCGATTGAAGGCAAGTCTGACCGCGTGGCTGAAGTTGCTACGATTTCGGCGGGCGATGCGGAAATTGGTAAATTGATCGCTGGCGTGATTGAGAAAGTCGGTAAAGACGGCGTGGTTACTGTTGAGGCTGGTCAAGGTTTGGAGCTGGAAGCTGAAGTTGTCGAAGGTTTTAGTTTAGACAAGGGTTGGGTGAGTCCGTTCTTTGTTACTGACGCGGGTCGCCAGGAAGCTGTGTACGAAAAGCCAGCAATTCTAATCACCGACAAGAAGATTTCTAGCGTGCAGGAATTCTTGCCAATGTTGGAAAAATTGGCACAAAGCGGCAAGAAAGACGTGGTTTTGATTGCTGACGAAGTTGAGGGCGAGGCATTGAGTATTTTGGTGCTGAACAAGCTGAAAGGTGTATTCAATACTGTAGCCGTTAAGGCGCCAAGTTTTGGTGACCGTCGTAAAGATGTTCTTCGTGACATCGCCGTGTTGACTGGCGCGACTGTGATTTCTGAAGATCATGGATTGACATTCGAAAACGCTGGCTTGGAAGTTTTAGGTTCGGCGCGCAAGGTGATTGTTGGTAAAGACGAAACGACAATTATCGAAGGTGCGGGTAGACCTTCAGGCGTGAAGGAGCGAATTGCTGAGATTAAGTCGCTTTCGGAAAATGCTTCTAGTGAGTATGAGAAAGAGCAATTCGACAAGCGTGCCGCGGCATTGTCTGGTAAAGTTGCGGTTATTAAAGTTGGTGGCGCGACTGAGACTGAAATTGACGAAAAGAAATTCCGCGTTGATGACGCCGTGGCGGCTACTAAGGCGGCTTTGGCTGAGGGAATTGTCGCTGGTGGTGGCGTAACTTTGGTCAATTTGGCTGGCAATCTAAAAGTTAGCGGCGCGGATAGTTTGTCGGTCGGTCGACAAATCCTAAAAGACGCTCTGAAGCAACCATTCTTGCAGATTATGAAAAATGCTGGGTTGAATGCCGATGCGCTACTTGCTCAAGTTGAATCTGGTAAACCTGGATTCGGCGTTAACGTTATGAAGCCAGAAGATGGTCTGATTGACGTGAAGAAGGCTGGTGTGATTGATCCGGCTCGTGTGACTAAAGAAGCTGTCCAAAACGCAGTATCAATTGCATCAACTGCGGCAACTATGGGCGCTTTGGTGGTTGATATTCCAGAGGCTGAAGTTGCAGCTGCTCCTGGTGGTATGCCGGGAATGGGTATGATGTAAATCTGCCCCGAGCAATAAAAATCCCGCCGAAAATGGCGGGTTTTTATTTTGGAGAAATGGATTATCTAGGATTTGATAAGTAGTCGATTTCTTTAATGATATCCAGTAAAGCCTGAGCACGGCGAGCTTCGTCGACAATAGCTACGGCAGCGTCGTGTGCTGGTGCGATCAGAGTTTTATCGTCCGTAGAACGAAGAAGTAATAGGTAAGTGTCAAACTTTTCTTCTGGAGAAACGTCCAGCTTGTCGACTAATGGACGCAACTCGTTCAAGGCAGTTTGTTTAATCGTATCAAGCGCAGGATCTGCGGTTGCAGCTGGTGCTGGTGCGCTGACTGTTGGAGTTGATGCAACTGGCTCTGGAGTAGTAGGCTTCGCTATATCAACAGCAGGCTCATCGTTCTGGTCTGTAGCGACAGGATCCGGTGAGATGGTTGCAGGATTAATTACAGGTGAAGCTGTAGCATTTGTCTCTTCAAATTGTAAATTATTGTCTGTATCTTGTGACACACCAGCTAATACCTTAGCCAGTTCTTGGTCGTCACTGAATGATTGATTAGCTTGAGAATCCATTATAACCCACCTTATATATTAAATTGTTTAAGCTTATATATGTTACACTATAACATGAGTTAATCAAGGAGTGCAAGATGTTAGATGATATGAATGTGATAAAACAATATGATCCAGGCGACGTTTTAAGCGGTGTTTTGAATATTCCAGAACAAGCTCGATATGAAGTGTCGATTCGCGAAGATGCGAATCAGCGCCGAGATTTTAAGAATATCGTGATTACGGGAATGGGCGGTTCGGCTTTAGCGGCTGATATGGTTCGAGTTTTGACCGCGGGCTGGTTGCATATTCCGCTTGAAGTGGTGAAGGGTTATGATTTGCCGGGATTTGTGAGCGAGGAAACGTTGGTTATTGCGGTTAGTCATTCGGGCAATACTGAGGAAACTCTGAGCTGTTATCAGCAAGCATTGGAGAAGAAGGCGTGCTTGGCAGCTATGTCGACTGGTGGAGCGTTGATTGAGCGAGCGAAGAATGACAATGTAACTTACGCCCAAGTTCCAGCTGGCGCGCAGCCACGAATGTCGACGGTCTACCATTTGCGAGGATTGTTGAAATTGTTACAACATTTTTGGGTGATTGATAATGATTTGTACGATCAGGTGAAAAATAGCGCCGATTGGTTGGCTGGTGAGATATCTAATTGGACAGCCAAAACGCCAGAAGTTGATAATTTAGCGAAGCAGATTGCGAAATTAACAATTGGCAAGACGTTGGTTGTTTTTGGCGGTGAATTGACTTGGCCGCTGGCGTATAAGTGGAAAATTAGCTGGAATGAATCGGCGAAGAATTTGGCGTTCTCGAATCAATATCCAGAATTTAATCATAACGAGTTCATCGGTTGGTCGTCGCATCCAGTAGAAAAGCCATTTACGGTTTTTGATATTCGTAGCAATTTGGAGCGCGACAGGATTCGTGAGCGAATGGAGCTGAGCGACCGACTGTTAAGTGGCAAGCGACCAAAGGCGCACGTACTGGAACTTCGAGGAAAGACGCTTATGGAGCAATTACTGTGGGGTTTGGTGCTGGCTGACGCGGCTAGTATTTACACAGCTATTCTCAATGGAGTCAATCCTGGTCCAGTTCAGCTAATTGAAAAATTGAAAGCGGAACTTAGTTAATTTAATATCGTAGAGATTCGATTGGGTCGCGTCTAGTGGCGCGGACTGCTGGATATACGCCAGAAATTACGCCGATGATTATGGATAATCCAATTGATAAGACGGCTGTTTGCCAATAAATATAAGGCGTGAGTGGCAAGTATAAGCTGGCAATATAAGCTCCCGCCAAGCCTAACCCGTAGCCCAATATTCCGCCGAGGAATCCGATAATCGCTGCCTCGATTAAGAATTGATTGATGATGTCCCAGCCTGTGGCGCCGACGGCTCGTCTGACGCCGACTTCACGCTGACGCTCGGCGACATTGACAAGCATCACGTTCATAACGCCTATTCCACCGATTAACAGAGAAATAATGCCGATGACAGTTAAGATTATCGAGAGAAACCTCGCGACATTAGACTTCTTTTCGTTTATCTCTTCGCCAGAAACGATTCGATAATTCTTATCGCTATCATGATTCTTCTTCAGAATATCGTCAGCCGATTTTATGACTGAATTGAGATTTTTATGATCTTTGGTAGTTACGATGATTTGCTGAATTTGCGGCGTTCCTTGAGTGAATTTTTTAATCACAGACAATGGAATAATGGCGGCGTTATTAAAATTCACATCCAAATAACTGGCTGGATTTTCAATATTCTTCAACACACCAACAACAGTCAATGGTTGATTTCGGATGTAAATAACGTTTCCGATGGATCTTTCGGTGCCGAACAAATCGACCGACAATTGCTGACCGACGACAACTCCGCCGATGTCGTTAATAAATTGTCCAGTAGCAATTTGCAAATTGGCGACGTCTTTTAGCGATTCCGTACTGCCGATTAACGCGGCGTTTTGGATATCGATTTTACCTTCGCGGGCGCGCAGTTCGGCGTGCAGGAAGGCAATTGGCGCGGCTTTCGTATTGGCAATTTTTCCTATATCTCTGGCGTCCGTTTCAGTCAATGTGTTGACCGTCGTCGTGTTGTCGGATTCGGTCAGCAGATTCGGGACGGCTTTTTGATTACCAGACTTAACAATGGCGACAGGAGTGTCTGATTGATTGGAATTGTCTCCGAATAGGTGATTAAATCCGCCAGTTAAAGATAGAACCATGGTGATGCTGGCGATACCAATAGCTACGCCTACAATTGTCAAAAATGTTCGTCCACGATTAGCTCGTAGCGCCTGAGTAGCGTTCTCAAAATGATTTTTTACTAATATTTTCACGATTTTTTCGCCCTCGATTTCTTTGAAGATTTTTGCTTCTTAGGTTTTTCTTCTTTTTCGTCGTCTACAATTAACTTCTTAGTGAACTTGCGCTTTTCCTTATGCTCGTCAGTGTCGATTTTTCCGTCCAACATAGTGATGACGCGACTGGCATAATGAGTCAATTCTGGGTTGTGAGTAACCATAATTATGGTGTTGCCGCGACGGTGTAGGTCGGACAATTCTTCCATAATGAGATGACTCGATTTGCTATCCAAATTTCCTGTTGGCTCGTCGGCTAAGATAATTGACGGACTGTTAACCAACGCTCTGGCAATTGCTACGCGCTGAACCTGACCGCCAGATAATTGATGCGGCATGTAATATTCGCGCTGTCCCAGATGAAAAGTTTTCAGAATGCGGCTAGCTTCCTGAAGCCGTTTGACTTTTCCAAGCCCTTTATATGTTAACGGCAACGCTACGTTTTCAATTACAGTCAGGCGAGGGATAAGATTGAAATTCTGGAAAACGAAGCCGATGTGTTTAGAGCGAATTTTGGCGCGTCGTCGTGAGCTAAGATTATCAACAGCGACATCGTCCAGATAATATTCGCCCTCTGATGGCTGGTCTAATAGTCCAAGGGTGTTTAATAAAGTAGTTTTTCCGCAACCGCTTGGTCCCATAATAGCGATAAACTCGCCCTTTTTAACAGTTAAATCGACGTTATCTAAGGCGCGAATCTCAGCATCACCAAAGCCAAATTTTTTGGTGACATTAACAAGCCTAATGCGTGGTGGAATAGTTTCTTTCATCTTTGACTTATTATAGAGAATGAACGTCAGTAAGTGCAACCATAAGGGGCAATAAAGTTGTGGTATAATTATCAACAAGGAAGGGTGCAGGAGTGGTTGAACTGGCACGCCTGGAACGCGTGTAACGGAGCAATCTGTTCGAGGGTTCGAATCCCTCTCCTTCCGCCAGGAGATATTTGAGGGGGTATTATGGAAATATACGAGCATCATACAGAAAAGCGTATAGAACCAAGAGAACATTATACGTACTTAATCAATATTTTGATAGACGCATATAATGCTGGTAAGCTACCAGAGATAAAAGATATTATTATCGAACCTGAATATGGGTATGTGGCGTCAATTGAGTATAATTCTGGAGAACACAGAGTTTTATATGGACATGATCCTGGGTTTAATTCAGGAAGTGCAGAGCAATTAGCTAATGATAAGGGGTATACAAAGTTTTTGCTTAGAGAAAATGGCATAAATTGTGCAAGAGGTTCTGAATTTCTTTTACCTTGGTGGGCGGATATGCTGCGTCAATCAGACCGTCAGCAGTTTAATCACTCTATGCGTGACACAAAAGAAGCCCTTGGCTATATTGATAAATCTTTAGGATTTCCTGTCTATGTTAAACCTAGCAGAGGTTCTCAAGGAGTTGGTGTAGCTAGAGTTGAAACCGCTGAAGAACTTGATAAGCTTCTTAATCAGTATAACGAGGAACGTGTTAAAGTAGCTGTCATTGAAGAAGAATTAAAAATGCCTGACTATCGCATATTGGTTTTTGATGATGAGGTAGTTAATGCCTATGAGAGACGACCTTTTTCTGTTGAGGGTGATGGAGTAAGTAATTTAGAACAGCTAATTGATTTGAAACATAAGACCTTGGTAGATTCTGGTAGAGATATACATTTTGAAAGGCAGCTACCTATAATTATGAATAAATTAGGGAAAATGGGTCTGTCTATGACCGATATTATACCGGAAGGCGCAGATGTTCGTTTGATGGATATATCAAATTTATCAGCAGGAGGAACGCCAGTTGATGTCGGTGAAGTTATGCATCAGCGGTGGCGAGATCTAGCTGTCAGGGTGGCAAGAATCTTTGATTTACGAATATGTGGGGTTGATTTGGCGTGTAAGGATATTACGCAATCAGATAGCGAATACGGCGTAATAGAGGTAAACGCAACGCCTGGTGCCAAACAATTTATGGCAAGCGGTGCGGCTCAGCAGGAAAAGCTAGAAGATATTTTTGTTAAATTCTTCCGAACATTATAATGATCTACCTTGCCGCAAATTCACTCACCAAATAAAACGACCCGGTAACAACGACGTACGTATCAAGCTGTTGGGCTTTCTTGATGGCTTTTGTGAGAGCTCTGTCTGGATTGTATTCAATCTCGACTGCAGATTTCATAACACGGCGGATGGCTTCTGGTGGTACGTTGCGGTGGTTTTTACCGTAATCGGCGCTGAACGTGGTGGCGTAAGTCAGCTGTGCCAAGTTGTCAATCATGGAGAGTGATTTCGCCAACGACAACTGCTTATTCTGCCCGAATGCTGCCACGAAAACAGGCTTTTTCTCTGGATATATTTTTCGTAATGAATCAATCAAGGCGCGGATTTTCTGGGGATTATGCGCAACATCAAATATGATGTTAACTCCATCAACATTGCGCTTCTCTAGCCGTCCGGGAATAGTGATATGCGCAGATTTTTTCAGAGCTTCTTTTGGCAGAGGCGGCTTTTTGTCTAGCGCCAGCAGCTTTTCAACGGCGCGGTACGCCAATGTCCAATTCCGCTGCTGAAAATCCGGCAGTATTTTCAGAAAATCGTCAATAATTGGCGAAGCAATAGAGAACTGTGAGTGCTGTGACTCTGTATGTTGCCGAATAATCGTTTCAATTTCAGAAGCTTGTCGGTTCATCACGACTGAATCGCTTTGATGGATAATACCAGCTTTTTCTTGGGCGATCTCTGTCAGAGTATTGCCTAATAATTCCGTATGGTCTAGTCCGATATCAGTGATGACGCGTACAGTTGGCGAACGGAAAATCACGTTGGTTGTATCTAGCCGACCGCCAATCCCAACCTCAATTATGATATAATCAACGTCTATTTTCCTAAATAGCCAAAAACTAAAAATCGTCAAAAATTCAAAATACGATAGATGCAGGCTGTGTACTGTGTAAAGATTGGCAAACGCTTGAAAATAATGCAAATATTCTTGTTCAGGCAGTGGCTGTCCGTTGATGAGCGAGCGCTCGGCGACGCTGGCAATATGCGGCGACACTAATGTACCAGTGGTATAGCCAGCCCGGTTCAGTAAACTGGTAGCATAATAAGCAGTCGAACCCTTACCGGAGGTGCCAGCGATGTGGATGGCGGGAATTTGATTTTGCGGACTACCAAGGGTTTCCAAAATATGCGCTACATATACCAGCCGATTATGTTTTTCGGGCGGATGGGCGATTAACTCGTCCAAAAAATAAGTGGCGTCGCGTATTGAGGCAAATTTCATACTGTATCTGATTATAGCAAAAATAGGTTGTAATTTTTACTAAATAGCTTGCAAAACACTAGATATAGCGGCTACAATTATTATTGTACGCTATATATATAGCGAGCCCATAAATAAACAAAAACACAAGCTACGAAGATAAGCCACCAGATGAGGTGTTGGTGGTTTGTTTTTAAGAGGGGAAATTAAGGAGGGTATGTGAAAGAAATTAACGTAGTCAAACGCGACGGAACGAAAGAACCGTTTGATGCTAATAAAATTAACACGGCTATTTTAAAGGCGTGCGAAGGTTTGCCGGACCAAATCTCTAAGGTCGTTCAAGTTGCGACTGAATTGCAATTGACATTATTTGATGGAATTACGACCGAGCAGTTGGACGAGGCGGTTATTCAAACGGTACTCCAAAATGTTAAAGACGATCCAGATTACGATAAAATTGCGGCACGATTGCTACTAAAAACTGTCTATAAGCAGATTTTGGGCGATTATGAAACGGCGGAAGAATTGAAAAAGCTTCATGCGCGAGAATTCCCGAAGTTCGTTAAGGCGGCGGTAAAAGAAGGATTGTTGGATAAGCGCATGGCTGACGGTCGATTTGACTTGAAAAAACTGGCGGCGGAACTTGATCCAGCACGTGATGATTTGAGTAAATATTTGGGTGTGGTGACCAATAAAAATCGCTACGCTCTTCGTAAGCAAAACGGTTCACCGATTGAAACGCCTCAGTTTACGCACATGCGAATTGCTATGGGTCTTAGTTACAACGAGGCTGATCCGACTGCTGCAGCGATTGAGTTTTATAATCACATGAGCAATTTGGAGTACGTTCCAGGCGGCTCAACGCGAGTCAACGCTGGCGGTTCTTTCCCGCAGCTCAGTAACTGTTTCTTGCTTAATGTCGATGATGATATGGAATCAATTGCTAAGGCTGTTCGCGACACAATGTGGATCGCTAAAGGTACGGGCGGAATTGGCATTGGCTTTACAAAGTTACGTGCGGCAGGTAGCCCAGTTAAAACCACAAATACCGAATCTACGGGACCAATTCCATTTATGAAGATGATTGATACGGCACTTTTTGCGGTTTCTCGTAAGGGAAAAAAGGCTGGTGCGGCTGCAATTTACATGGAAAACTGGCATCTGAATTTTGATCAATTTGTTGATCTTCGCCAAAACTCTGGCGACCCATATCTAAGAACCAGATTTGCAAATACCGCGGTATTTATCTCTGACGAATTTATGAAGCGAGTAGAAAAAGACCAAGATTGGTATTTGTTTGATCCAGCGGAAACTCCAGATTTGACAGAATTATATGGTGAAGCGTTTTCGGCGCGATATAAAGAATATATAAAGATGGCGGAAGCTGGGAAATTGCGAACATTTGATAAAGTTCCGGCTCGTCAGCAATTTAAGCGCATTTTGACCAGCCTGCAGGCGACATCTCATCCGTGGCTGACTTGGAAAGACACGATTAACGTGCGAGCATTGAATAACAATACGGGTACGATTCACCTCAGTAACTTGTGTACGGAAATTACATTGCCGCAGGATAAAAACAACATTGCGACGTGTAACTTGGTGAGTATCAATTTGTCGGCATTCCTTAACGAGGATAAGACTTGGGATTGGGATAGATTGAAAGAAGCGGCTCGTGCGGCGGTACGACAATTGGACAATTTGTGCGACATCACTCAAACGCCAATTCCAGAAGCAATGCATTCGAATCAGCAAACTCGAGCGATTGGCCTCGGGATTATGGGTCTTTCTGACGTTTTGGAGAAGTTGGGCTATTGCTACGAATCGAAAGAAGCGTACGATTTGGTTGATCAATTGACGGAGTTCATTAGCTATCACGCTATTGACCAGTCGGCTGACTTGGCGGAGAAATTGGGCAGCTATCCAACATTCGCGGGCAGTGGTTGGAGCAAGGGAATCCTTCCAATTGATACGGTTGATAAGCTGTCGAAAGATCGCGGCGTGAAGGTGAAAATAGACCAAAAGACGCGACTGGACTGGGATGGTTTGCGAAAGAAGGTAAAGAAGGGAATGCGAAATGCGACTCTTATGGCGATTGCGCCGACGGCTAACATTGGTCACGTGGCGGGAACGACTCCTGGAATTGATCCGCAATTTGCGCAGATTTTCAGTCGCTCGACTTTGAACGGTAAGTTTTTGGAAGTGAACCATAATTTAGTTCGCGATTTGAAGAAACTTGGTTTGTGGGACAATTTGAAGGATGAGATTTTTGCAGCGCAGGGCGATATTCAAGATATTGACGGCATTCCGCAAAACATCAAAGATGTTTATAAGACAAGCTTCCAGCTTAGTCCGTATGCGTTTATTGAAGTGGCAGCCAGGGCTCAGAAGTGGGTCGATCAGGCGATTTCTCGAAATATGTACCTGGAGACGCGAGACATTGACGAATATGTGAAGATTTACTCAGAAGCGTGGAAGCGTGGCTTGAAAACAACATATTATCTACACGTTAAGCCGCGTCATCAGTCGGAGCAGACGACAGTTTCAGTTGATAAAATTGCAGAACAAAAAGTCCGCACAAATAGTAAAGTGCGCGGATTTGGATTTGCGAAAATTAATAAATAAGGAGGAAATTAAGATGGGAATTTTAGGTTCAGGATTACGCGATGGATTGTCACTTCACCCAATTCGTTACCCTTGGGCATATGATCTTTATAATCAAGCAGTGGCTAACACGTGGTTTCCAAACGAAGTTCAATTAGTGCAAGATTTGGCGGATTTTGAAAAATTGTCAGACGACGAAAAGCACGCATTGAAAACGGTTATTAGCTATTTGAATCCAAACGAGTTATTGATCAATAAGTCATTGGCATTCGGTATTTATCCATATGTGAACGCGGCGGAAGCTCAACTATATTTGTCAAAACAGATGTGGGAAGAAGCCAATCACTTCATGACATTTGAATACATTATTGAGACATTTCCGTTTGACCGCGAGGAAATTTATGCTGCGGGATTTGGTAAAAAATCATTGGCAGATAAGGCTGACTTCCAGAATAAGCATTTGGACGTGATGCTTGATCCGAATTTGGATATTTATTCGCTGGAAGGTAAGAAAGATTTTGTTAGGTCTTTGGTGGCATATAACATTGTACTTGAGGGAATTTGGTTCTATTCAGGCTTTATGGTTGGTATGAGTTTCCGCCAACGTAATTTATTGCGCAATGTTGGCTCACTACTGGACTGGATTACTCGCGATGAAAATCTTCACTTGACGTTTGGTATCAATTTGCTTTTGACAATTTTGGACGAGAACCCAGAATTGCAAACACAGGAATTCGCAGAAGAAATCCGTGGCTTGATTCTGCAGGCAGTGGAGCTTGAGAAGGCTTACAACAAAGATATGCTACCAAAGGGAATTTTGGGATTGAATGCTGATTATGTCAATCAGTATGTTATGCATATGACCGACCGACGCTTGCAAGAATTAGGTTTTGAGCCTGAATATAACGTGCCAAATCCAGCCAAATGGATGGCAGCCGCCAACGATACGCTGGAATTGGTGAATTTCTTTGAAAGCACAAACACTAGTTACGAAGTTAATACCACAAAATAATGGGAGTTGATGATATGAATGAATTAGCGAAAGAAATATTAGATACAGTCGAAGTTGGTGCGTTGGCGACGGTGAATGTTGATAGAACTCCTTTGGTGACGCCGCTACACTTTGCGCGTTTTGGCAATTCTATAATTTGGATATCAGAGCCGACTGCGCGCCATTCAGAAAATGCGTTTCGAAACGGTAAGGCGGAATTTGTGGTTTGGGATGATAAAAAGCGAGCAGTTTTCTTAAAAACTAACGTGACTGAACTCCCAGAACCCGAGAAAGAGGCAGCGATGGCAGCTTATAAAGAGAAGTTGGCTGATTTTATGCCGCGTTGCCAAAATCCGCAAATATACGTTGCGCCAATTGGCGAACTTGATGAAAAAACTACAACGGGCAATTGGCTGCATTTTATTGCATAAGCACTATATCTAGCGTAAAATTAGTTAAGTAACTACTAAATATAGGGGAAAATGAAAATGAACGCGAGTCAAATTATTACTGATGACATGACTTTGGAGGAAAAATTAAGCGCTATTGACGCAGCTCTTAAAGCGGCGCAAGAAGCGGCTGACGATCAAGCAAAGTCGAACGGCACTGTTGCGGCACCAGTTGACCCAGCAAGTTTGACTATTTGTGACGGTTGCGAATAGAGTTTCGAGCAGCGTTTTACTATTGACAGAATAGCCAATTATGTTGTATAATTAAGAGTATCATGAAAACAATTGAGACTTTTTCAGGATCTGAGGCTATGAAAGAAACTGAGCCACAGAGAGGGTTTTCTCTGTCGGTTGCGCTTGATTCTCTTAAGAAATGGGTGTGTGGTAGACGAGAAAAGCACAGCAAACCTTTTGGACTAACTAACAATTCGGCGGTAGAAAAACTTGAGGCAGCTGGAGAAGAGTTGGGACTACCAGAAACAGACGCTCGGCTTTCCTCTGGACTTAAGCTGTTGATGGGCTTAATGCATGGCAAAAAGGAAGTTGAAATAATTGGCGAAGATATCTTAATTGAAGCCGCCAAAAAAGCCAAAGAAGAAGGCAAGGGAAGTGTTATAGCGCCAACACATTTTAATGGAGAGGATGTTCCTACAGCTAGTTATTTGGCGTCTCTGTTGAACAAAATAAATATTGGCGTAGCGTCGACTAATAGAGATTGGATTAAGAAGGGCGTTGGCGGAATCAATTTAGAAGCTATACAGTATCTTGCGTTTGGCGCTAAAAACTTTTTTGGCGTACCATATGAATGGGTAGATAAAAAGAGTAAAAAACCAGTTCACTTTTCAACAGACCATTACGAAGAAGCGGTTAAGTTTGTTGAGGATGGTGGATCTTTGGTTTTGGCTGGATATTCAGCGGATGACTCAGTAGGTTCAAAGCCTCGCAGTGAAATGGGTTCTGCAGCGATTCATACGGCATTGAAATCTGGCGCAGACTTGATATTTGTTTACGTATCGTCAGAGGACAAGAAACTTACTATTAGAGTCATGGAAGATGAGGACGGTATGTTTGCGGCGTTTAGTAACTCATATAGAAAAGCATTAGAAATGGAAGGTTCTGATGCTTCTAAGCGTCTATTGTTATCATGCAAGGAATACTTAAAAGACAGCGAAATAGGTAGGGTTATAGCAGAAGAATATAAGCGTCGATCAGACAAAAATAAAGCCAAGTAAGTGGTCGCAAGGTTCTAGTTATTGACAAAATAAAAATAATGTGATATCATCTTACTGTATAAAAAATTAAAACAAAAAGGAATAAAATGGCTGAAGAAAAAGATATTCACGGACTTACCGAAGGCGTATTGAGTCGAGACGATATGTCGGCGTTGACATATGTATTGCAACACGTGAAAGGGTCTAGTCCAAGTTCGGCGACGAAATTAAGTCTGGAACTGGAAGAGCTTGACGAAACTGCGTAGAGATTTAGCTAGATAATAGTTCACCTCTGTTGTATACTGGACAGTATGGAACAGATTATTTCTCAAGTAGTGAAGCAACTTTTTGATCAAGATGTATCGGTACAATTGACGCGTCCTGATCCGAAGTTTGGTGACTTTGCTACAAATGTGGCGTTGCAATTGGCTAAGCCACTAGGGAAGAATCCGCGTGAAATTGCGGAGATGATTGCTGAAAATCTGCGCAAGGAAGAGGAGTTTAGTGAAGTAAGCGTGGCTGGTCCAGGTTTTATCAATGTAAAACTGAGCGATCAATCCATTCTAAATTCTTTGAAAAAAGAGCCAACGACGAAGCGTGCTGGTCAGACGGTTGTAATTGAAACCAATTGTCCGAATCCATTTAAGGCTATGCACATCGGACACGCTTTGAATGCGATTTTGGCGGACACTATGGCTAATTTGTTGGCGGTTGATGGCGCAATTGTACATCGAGTGAGTTATCACGGTGATGTCGGAACGCATGTTGGTAAAAGTATGTGGGCGATTTTACGTGAGATTGACGGCGATGTGAATAAATTGAACGAAATTCCAGCTGATAAGCGAAATGAATTTATGAGTCGCATGTACGTTGAAGGTGCGCGTGCGGCGAAAGAATCTCCAGAGGCGAAGGCAGAAATTGATGAACTGGCCAAACAATCATTCGTCTTGGATGATCCGCTATATAAACAAGTTTACGAAATCTGTAAAAGTTGGAGTTTTGACGAGATTGACTCTAATGTTGGGCGACTTGGAAACGTGCCGATTGAGCGACGTTATGTTGAGAGCGAAACTGAAGAATTGGGCAAATCTCTGATTAAAGAGAAAACTCCAGAGGTGTTTACCAAATCTGACGGTGCGTATGTCTTTAAGGGCGGCAAATACGGCGCGTTTGATAACGTGTTTATTGGGTCTCACGGCAATGGTCTTTATGGGGCGCATGATATGGGATTGATTCAGTTGAAGTATAAGGATTATCCGAATTTGGACTTGTCAGTTACGGTAAATGGCGAGGAGCAAGCAGCATACTTCCGCGGCGTGATTGCGGCTAGTGAATTGTCGATTCCGGCTTTGAAAGGAAAATTATTTAATTACGCGACTGGCTTGGTTAAATTGACAACTGGAAAAATGAGTTCTCGAACGGGTGAAGTTGTTACAATTGGTTGGCTGTTTGACGAGTTTAAGAAGGCGATTAAAAATGCTGGCGGCGAGCCAACTGACGACGTGATTGCTGGCGCGCTTCGTTATCAATTCTTGAAAGTGAAGATCGGCGGCGACGTCATATTTGATATTAACGACGCGGTAAGTTTGACGGGAAATACGGGAAGCTACTTGCAATACGCCCATGCTCGAGCGCGAGGTATTTTAGCTAAATCCGATAAAGAAATTGCCTTTCCGACAGAGTTGTTTGACGAGGATAAGATGCTGGTCAGAAAATTGAGTGAGTACGTGGACGTGGTTGACCGCGCCAAAGAAAGTTTGGAGCCTCATCACATCTGTACGTATTTGTTTGAATTGGCGCAAGAATTTAATCGTTACTATGAGAAAAATCAGGTTATTGGTAGCGACAAAGAGGCACATCGTGTAGGAATCGTGGCAATTTACGCCGATACTCTTAAGGCTGGACTGGCTATTTTGGGAATCGTGGCGCCAGATCGCTTGTAAAATATGCTGTATTAGTATATAATATGAATTCGTGAATGAACAACTGAGTAAACAATTAGACGAGCAACCGTATACATCATTTTATGATCGATATCTATCTACTCAGCTATTAACTCCGAGAAGTGATATAGCAGAGAAAAGAGGCGTTAAGCGAGAACTCTTATTAGAGTCAGAGAAGCTTTGTGACATAAAAAATGTGTACGAAAAATCAGATAAGACGTTTGATGATATAGCGGAAGCTGCTAAATCTGTTGCAGAGCTTGTTCGTGAAACGCTTAATTTTAGGTCAACGGGTAATTTTTCAAGTCCGCTTGAAGCGGTAAATATTGCCAAAGACGAAGCTGCTAATTGTTATGGACATACAATCGTTGCGTCAGAATGTTTAGAAAAATTAGGAATTGAACATTTCATTAGTTATGCAAATCAACACACGTTCATCACGCTATTTGATCGTAGTAGTAATAGGTCGTTTATGATAGATGTTTTGACAGAGGAGTTGCGCTGTGAAATGACTGACGCCATTGGCTTTGATGGAATATATCCAGCTGAGCAGTTGTATTATGGTGAACTCAGAGCTAATAGTACTTTATATACAGATTTATTATTGCAGAAATTGCCTTCGTCCGTTAATAGAAGTGATTTTGTAGCTCGACGGGAATGGTTGATGTTCTCGGATGGTATGAAATATCGAGATGGCTACGGAAGAAATGCACGACTACAGATGCTTACTCTGCCGTCTATTCCAGGTAGATTATTATTGCTAGATGAATATAATGCTCGAATTGATCAATTGAATGGGCGATATAAAGAGGCTGCGGATAAAATAGTAGACTTGTCTGGTATATATTTGGATGTTGATTCTCGGAATGATTTGAAAGAAGCGGATAAATTATGTAGAGAATTAATAAAACAAGGCAGTGGTGATTTGGCTATTCAAGTAGCGTCCGTGGTAAATGATAGTTTGTTGTCGGGAGATTCTTCAAAGAACAGGCTGTTTCTTCCTGATGTTGTACGTAAAGTAGCTAAACATGATAGGGATATTAACTTATTAAATGAGGCAATTAGGTTGTATAAGGAAATTATCAATAGTAAACCTAAGTATGATAGCTTGGCTGTGGGGAAGTTAAGGGTTGCCGAAAAGTTGCTGAGGTCTATGAAGGCTGCTGGTGCGATTGTGTGCGATGCTACCTGTGATAGAATTAGTGAATAAATATCTGATAAAAGGAGTTTTATAGTTATGAAATCTTCAGAATCAACTAAAGGTTCGAAAGTATTAGCTAAGAAATTAGCTTCGAAGAGTGTAAAAGCCGCGGCGAAAGTTGCCGCCATCAAAGAAAAGAAAATTGTAAGTGTAGCTATAAAAGATACTCATATGGGTGGGTTTGTAAACTTTATCCGTGAGCAGGGTGTTGTTGGCTTGGCTGTAGGTTTGGCAATTGGTACTGCAGTTGGCGATACAGTTAAAAAATTGGTGACGGCGTTTATTGATCCATTGGTACAGTTGATTGTTGGCTCTCAACAAGGATTGCAATCAGCTTCATTTACGGTTGAAATTGCTGGACGTAGGGGTGAGTTTTTATACGGCGCGTTTATTAGCTCGTTAATTACGTTGATAGCCGTTGCATTTGTTATATATGCAATTGTTCACTTCTTGAAACTCGATAAATTAGATAAGAAAAAGGATTAAAACCTTAGCTAATAAGCGTGCCTACTAATTCTCCGCGGGTTGCGCGGAGAATATTTCCGTCTGTGAGCAAATCACAAATTACAACTGGAATATGCTCGTCCATAGCTAGCCCAATTGCTGCCTTATCCATAACGGCAATGTTAGGATTTGTTAGGGCTTCTTGGTAAGATAAATGATCAATTTTTACAGCGTCAGGGAATTTCATAGGATCTTTATCATAAACTCCGTCGACTTTCGTTGTTTTAACCACGGCATCACACTGCATTTCTAGTGCTAAGTTTAATGCTGCAGTATCAGTAGTCAGGAATGGTCGGCCGGTGCCGCACGCCACAATAACGATGCGGTTTTTCTTAATATGGCTAATGGCGCGTCGGAAAGTATAGTGGTCAATAAATTGATTGACTTCAACCGTAGATAATGCGCGAGTTGGCAGCCCTGCGTCGTTTAATACGTCAGCCAGTGCAATAGCATTCATAAGTGTAGAAAGCATCCCGATATTATGTGCGGAAACAGGTTGAATTCCGTGACCGATGATTTGATTACCGCGAACGTAATTGCCACCGCCAACCATAATTACAATTTCAGCCCCGTCGTCCAGCGCTGGTCGAATTTGTTCGGCAATCCAGCGAGCGCGTTTTGGGTCAAAGCCGCTGGCGAATTCGCCTTGAAGTTGTTCGCCGGAGAGTTTGAGGAGAATACGTTTGGTCATGACACCAGTGTATCATAGCGCGCTTGAAAATAACATAAATGCAAAAGGGAGGCGGCAGTGTAATACAAATTGCGATTTGCTATACAAATATTCGTTTTTTAAGTTAGACAAACTAGACAAGAAAAAGCTAAGACGCTTACGTTTGCTATTTTATTTTCTCCTATCTACAATGTGAGTATAAAGGAGAGAGTAGTGTGAAAGATGGAGTTCGGCGGCCGGGCTATTTACGTAGATCGCAAGAACCTGGCAGTAGTCATTTATTGAGTCGAAATATTGAAAGACCTAGTCAACCGTCGTATAGTTATGGTGAACCGCCCGAACAGAGGCGACAGCGTTTAAAAGAATTGCGGGAACGGTACAGTAAACTACCGGAAACTCCTTTTGCTGACTATGATCTTGGTGACAAAAAACTACCTGCATATAAGCACAAAGCAGAGATATTAGACACATTATCGAAAAGTAAAATATCCTGGTTGTGCGGACCGACGGGTAGTGGTAAAACGACACAAACCGCTCAGTATGCACTGGAGCGGTTTGATCGTGTCGTGGTGTTGATGCCGCGGCGGGTTATCGTCGATAATGTTACTGAATATGTTGAGAAGAGTTTGCGTGAACAGCTTGGCGAACAATATCCTAATCACTTGGTGGGCAAGATTCACGGACGTGCCACTGAAGCGACGCCGGACACTAGGCTCTGTTTCATGACTCCAGCAACGTTTACGAAAAAGCTGGAACAATTTTCTAGCGACTGGCAGGATGAGAAGACGCTTATCCTGGTTGATGAAATACATGAAGCCAATTTGGAGATGGAATTTGCTACCGCTCTGGCGGCAAAATCGATAGAGAATACCGGCAAATGGCATATGGCTTTTTCTAGTGCCACGCCTGATACAGAAGCTTCTCAGGCGATGTACGAAGATATTAATGGGTCAGAACTACCAGTCGTAACCATTAAGGGTCGGCCGCATGATATTGATATTGAAGAAGATAAGGTGAATACCGCATCCGAAGCCTACCTTGAATATGGTAAGGACTCGAAAAAATCACTGGTCTTTGTTGAAGGTGTGAGAAGTATCGAGGAGACTATTGCGTCAATCAAACGTCACACTCGCCATCAATCCGGGAAAATACGATTTTTCAAACTACATTCTGGCATATCAGAAGCTGCGCGCCGAGAGATTTTTACTGCCAAACCAGCAGAAGATGAGTCGTTTGTTATCGTTTCGACCTCGGCTGGACAGTCTGGCATCACCATCCCTGAGGTTGATTTGGTGTTGTCAAATGGACTGACAAAGAGTAAAGAAATTGGCGAAGAAGGTGCAGAAGGGCTACCGCCTCGATTGTGTACTCAAGCAGAGCTGATGCAGCAGGCGGGGCGGGGCGGTCGTGATATTGATGGCGCTAAGTTTGTATTGGCTCGTCCGATATCTTACGATAAGATTTATTTGCCAGATGAGCTGAAAGGATTTTATGATATTGCGTCCCGTGAACAGCATATTCCACCGGAGATATATCACACGAATATTGTGCGCAACGTTTTGTCGGCTATCCATCTGAATGGTGATTTTGAGGATCTGAACCGATACCTGATGCATCCTGTTACTAGTAAAAAAGTTATTCAAGAGTCGTACGATTTGCTGGAAACCCTGGAAGCAATTGATGGAGAGGGGCAGATCACAAAAATTGGTGAGTTTATGGATAGTTTACCATTGTCGCCAGAACTTTCTCGGTCATTAGCAGAAATGATTAAGAATGGGGGAAGCTTACGTGAAGTGTTGGCATTATCGGCCATGGCGGCCTCCGTCTCGGGTGGTGGCTTTGCCGCCTGGCATCAACCAAAGGAATTGTTCCAGGAATTTGTCAGCCCCGATACAACAGATGACTTTTTTGCCGAATACGATGCTTTTTTGAAAACCAGAGAGATTTATGACGGCTGTCGTACTGACAATGACGTCTACCTGACTAATGGTATTGATCCCAATAAGGCGGACAATATTCACTATCAATTTAGTAAAATATGTCGGCGTCTGTCGGTTAATCCAAACGACATCGATATGGGTGAATTAAACAGCGAGGAAAAACACAATATATCAGTGGCTTTGGTGCGCGGGTTTCAGGAATTATTGTATGCCAAAGCTGGTAGTCGGCGCATTGGACGAACAACAGTCAACCAATACACCAACATTCACACCGGCGAACGTGGTATTTCTGAGTATGAAATTAGTTCGCACAGCTTAGTGCGACGTATGGGCTCGGAGGCGTTGACGTTAGTGCTGGCTTTACCGTGGTGGTATGATGCGCATGATGGTCGTCGATACACACTCAACACAATTTTACCAGTAACCAAGAATCAAGTTGCTCAAGCCTTGAGTAGCAGCGCTGTGTCTGAATCCCTTGGTGATAGAGTTGCTCCTAATGGTGACTTGGTTCGTGTGACGCGGCCGAAAGTCGGCTCGCTGATACTCGGTCCAGAGCGGCAGCAAAAAATCCCCGCCATAACAGATGAGCAAATCGCGCTGATAGTGGACGCAATGAAAAACAAGGCTAATAAACAAGTAAGAGTATTGTTTGATTTACAACATCAGCGAGTTATCATCAAGGGTCAATTGCATCAGGTCCTAGACGGGTCTGCGGTAAATAGTCACAATGTCCATGAGGCGGAGGCTAAGGTTTGGGCTGAAGTGCAGAATGTGTTAACGAGCGAGCAGCAAGAAGCTTTTTATGGTCAGATAAACAGATAACGAGTGTATAATAGATAGTATGAGTAAGGCGAAAAAAATATTATGGATCGACCTGGAGATGACTGGATTAGATCCAGCGCGTGATGAGAGGGCTTCTTTGATTGACTTTTTAAATTGTTTATGCTATAATATTAATTACGGAAAAATTAAGCCCGACTCCGAGTGATATAGAGGCGAAGATGCATCAACCTTGCGCCTTGCAAGTGCTTGATAGCGGCGAGCGCCGCGTAGAATTTGGAGGAATTAGCTGCCAGCTGAAATATTATGATTGCGAGCAGCCTGGCAACCCGGAAGCTCGCTGCAATGAAATATATGAATATAAATTACCTGCCGATGCTATTGAGCGGGCTAATTTGGGTTTTGATCTAGACGAACTACCGTCATTTATTGGTGTAAAGGGTGGGGCGGCTCGTCAGGTTTTGGAGTCTCTAGTTCATAGCGACCGTCAGTTACCGCCTCCTCGCGATGTCGATTTGGTAATTTTAGAAGAAGTTATTGCTAGTGGAGATTATGGTCCAGATGAGATTCGGGCGGTAGCGAGCGATCTTTCAATGCGTTTTTCGCCACGTGATGCAATGAATGGCTATGGCGCGGAGTCTGTACAATCTACTGCCGAGTTTATGAGGCAGCATGATTTTACAATCAATCAAGTGCTCATACACAAGAACAACGGTGCTTGGAGGCTATTGGCTAGCACTCAAGCAGTGTTGGATACTGCTGAGCATATTATTAGACCGACAGTTTTTGAACACGACATTGATTATGACTATCGAATTGGTAATAAATTAGCCCTCAAGGCAGTGAGGCTTCTGTCTGATATGCAAGTTCAGGGGATTGGCTATGCAACCATCAAGAGTGTTCAATTGCCAGATGATATTTATGGTGATCCAAGGGATAATTATTTCATGCAAGCGCTACAGCTAGATAAGGTGTTAGAAGTCAGCGACGAATTGGCCGAACGCTATGTGGAAAATCTAAAGTTTTATGGAATGATACCGTATGGTTGTGAAGATATGAGTGCTATTGAGATGTATTATTATCTAGTGAATGAGACGGATTTTGTCCCGTCTGATGGCGTGCTTGAATCCCTTCGGATTGAAAGAGAAAATCGCCTGAAGCTTGGTGGTGCGGCAAAGTTTGATGACGTTGTTGAAAGGCTATTAAGACAGGTGCCAGAGCGGTTTTCTCGAGATTACTACGATGCCAAAAAGTAGTATAATAAAGATATGAAAGCAAGTTTTAAGCCGAAAAAGATTTTATGGGTGGATTTGGAGATGACTGGACTAGATCCAGTGCGTGATGAGATTTTGGAAGTGGCGGCAATTGCGACGGATTGGAATTTTAAGGAAATTGCGACGTACGAAGGAATTGTGCGCCATGATTCGGAAAAGCTGGCTAAGTTATTGGACCGAAATGCTGGTTTTTGGAATGAGCATCCGGAAGCGCGACGCGGGCTGGAGGAGCAGAATGAATCGGGCAAACCTTTGGCGGAAATAGAACGCGAATTGTTGGCGTTTTGTGATGAGTATTTTGCGGGTGAAACGAAGATTTTGCTAGCAGGCAATTCAATTCATCAGGATCGTCGATTCATTGATCAATGGTGGCCAACGTTGTCAAAAAGACTACATTATCGAGTGTTGGATGTGAGCGCGTGGAAGGTGGTGTTTGAGGGTAAATACGGTAAGAAATTTGCCAAGCCAGAAGATCATCGAGCGCTGGAAGATATCCGCGGCAGTATTATGGAACTTGAATATTATTTGAAAAAGGTGAAAGTATGACGCATAAACAATTTGAAGAATTTATTTTAAGTTTGCCGGGCGTATGGCTGGATTATCCGTTTGGTGAGGATATTGCGGTGTATAAATTTGGTCGAGATAATGACGGCGCAGGGAAAATGGTAGCATTGGTAACGGAAGGTTCAAAGCCGCTCAGAGTAAGCCTAAAATGCGATCCGTTGTTGGCGCAGAATTTACGAGAAAAGTACGAAACGGTTTTACCAGGCTATCACTTGAACAAGAAACATTGGAATACAATTATTTGTTCAGGTCAATTGACTGACGAAGAGGTTTTTGATTTGGCGAGGTTGAGTTATCGATTAGTTTCGGAAGCTTAATCTGCCTTAATAATTTGATTGATTTGCTTCTGGATATTCTCTAAATCGCCAGCAGTTTTTACTAGCCATTCGCGCATCTTTTTTGACTTGGTGGATTTGTATACCTTTTTCATCATGTTGATTGTATCTGTTATTTGCACGTTCATCTCATGGGCATAGGTAATATCCAATTGTGCATTCAGAAGGGCTTCGTCCAATTTTTTCTCTAATTTTTCCGACGGATCTAAGGCGAAGATATCCTTTTGCTTTTCCTTATAATTGATGCCGGTCGCCTGGAGCGCTTCGCCCATTGAGGCGTCTGCGGTGGTCAGCACTGCAATCAAAGAGCTATTGGTAGTCTGTAAACTGGTCGAGCGGAATTTATTATTGTATTTTTTGGAAATAGTGAGTAGCTTATTAACACGCGCTGCAACTTGCGATGGGTTGGCGTTTGGTGTGGAACCTTGTGAAAAAACGAATATCGCGATCAGGGTTATCAAGCCGATAAAACTCAAAATAGCGATGATGATTTTGGTTTTTTTATCAAAACCTTCCGCTGGCGGAGGTGTGGCAATTTGATTCAGATAATCGATACCTTGAGGTTGGTTATTCAAATTGTCAGGATACATATTTCTATTTAACCACAAACAATAACAGAGGTAAAGAGTGATATAATAAAAATATGAATGATGCCAAAGAAGAAGTGCGGGCGCGACTGAACATCGAGGATGTGATTGGTGAATATGTTCAGTTGAAGCGAGCGGGGCGCAATTTGAAGGGTTTAAGTCCGTTTACCGACGAGCGAACCCCAAGCTTTATGGTTAGCCCAGAAAAGCAGATTTGGCATGATTTTTCTTCTGGAAAAGGTGGCGATATTTTTACGTTTGTGATGATGGTGGAAGGAATGGATTTTCGTCAATCGCTGGAGCATTTGGCTCGGAAGGCAGGCGTTGATCTGACTTTGTTTTCTAACGGCGACGGACGAACAGCCAAGCGCCGTGCCAGGGCTAGAGAAGCGTTGAAATTAGCCGCCAATTTTTATCAGCAGAATTTGGTGAAAAATTCATTAGCTCTGGATTATGTGGTAAAAAAACGGCGATTAAATCGTCAAACAATTGGTGATTTTTTGATTGGCTATGCGCCGGAGAATGGCGACACGTTGACGAAAGCGTTGGAAAAAAGAGGATTCTCCAGGCAGGAACTGGCGGACGCTGGTCTGTCGAATCGGTTTGGTGGCGATTTGTTTCGCGGGCGAATGATGGTGGCGCTGAGTGACGGCAACGGCGAAGTTGTGGGATTTACGGGCAGAATTATTCGTGACGATCCGCGTGCGCCAAAATACTTGAACACGCCGCAAACACTGTTGTTTGATAAATCGCGATATATTTTTGGTTTGCATCAAGCCAAGGAAGCAATTCGAAAAAGCGATGTGGCGGTGATTGTTGAGGGCAATTTGGACGTAATTAGCAGTCATCAAGCGGGCGTCAAAAACGTGGTTGCGACTTCTGGAACGGCGATGACGACGCAACATTTGAAGTCGCTTAGTCGATTGGCGGGGCGGATTCGCTTGGCGTTTGATGGCGATCGGGCGGGAGTTAACGCAACGGAGCGGGCAATCAATTTGGCGCAGGAAGTCGGCGTGGAATTGGAAGTGGTGAGCTTGCCTGATGGCGTCAAAGATCCAGACGAATTGATCCAAAAAGATCCAGCGCTTTGGCAAGCGGCGATTGACCAATCTCAGCCAGCGGTGGATTGGGTGATTGCCAGATATGCGGAAATGGAGAATTTGAAGTCGGCGGAAGGCAAGCGAAGGTTTTCGACCATTGCGCTGAGAATTGTCCGAGGCTTGAAAGATCCAGTGGAGCAAGAACACTATTTGTCGGTAATTTCTGAAAAAACTGGCGCATCAATTACCGCGCTGAAGGCAAAATTGTCGAATGAAAAAGTCGCTGAACATCAATTGAAAAAAGCGAAAATTGAGAAAGAAAAACCGATTCCAGTTCAGGATGAAACTGAGGATATGCTGGCGGGGCTGGCAGCGAGTGAAAAATCCGTGCGGCGTTGGTTGGCGGCGGTTTCTGGCGAAATGTTGGATGATGACAACGCACGGCAGTTGATTGGCTATTTGCGAAAGAATCCAGACGCGGATTTGGACGAGGTTCCGCTGGACTTGCAAAAAATCGAACAGTATGTGAAAATAGTACAGTTGAAAAGTGAAAGTCGTTACGCCAATTGGGAGCAAAAAAGCTTAGACGAAGAGATGGCTCGGCTAGTCAGACAGATAACAATCAAACATCGCGAAAACAAAAAGAATCAATTATTAACGCAGCTTAGAGAGGCCGAGGCGTCGGGCGATGAGGTTTTGTCTCAGAATTTGCGCCAGAGCTTAAATAATCTGATTAAGGAGAAAATGTGAGCGACGATATCACGACGAAGCCAGTAAACTTAAACGAAGATGATGATTTTGATCCAACGCTTATAGACGAAGAAGAATCGGAAGATTTGGATTCGCTGACAACTGGGCAATATTTGGACGACGTGTCGGATGACTCGGTCAGACTGTACTTGCGGGAAATTGGTAAGATTCCACTACTTAGCGCTGAAGAAGAAATGGACTTGGCGCGCCGAATTGTTGAAGGCGATAAAAAGGCTAAGGATAAGATGGCTGAGGCGAATATGCGTTTGGTGGTGTCAATCGCTAAGCGATATTCGGGTCGTGGCTTGGACTTTTTGGATTTGATTCAAGAGGGAAATACTGGACTTTTGCGTGCGGTTGAGAAGTTTGATCCGGATAAGGGATTTAAGTTTTCGACTTATGCGACTTGGTGGATTCGTCAGGCGATTACGCGTGCGATTGCTGATCAGGCGCGAACGATTCGTATTCCAGTTCACATGGTGGAAACGATCAATAAATTGCTACGTACTCAGCGACGAATGACGCAGGAATTGAACCGTGAGCCGACAATTGAAGAATTGTCTAAAGAGCTGGATATGGAACCAGAGAAAATTGAATATGTTATTAAGATTAAGCAGGACATTTCTTCTTTGGACGCTGGCGTTGGTCGTGATGGTGAAGATGATGATTCTGTGTTGCAAGATTTTATCGTTGACGAAGATACGGTTTCGCCAGAAGATTCCGCTTCAAATCAATTATTAAAAGAGCAAGTTCAGGAAATTCTATCAAGTTTGAGTGATCGCGAGCAGAAAATTGTTCGAATGCGTTTTGGTTTGGACAATGGAAAAAACCACACTTTGGAAGAAGTTGGTCAGGAGTTTGCGGTTACGCGTGAGCGAATTCGTCAGATTGAAGCTAAGGCGCTAGCAAAACTTCGCAAACACAAAGATGCGAAAAAACTTTACGAATATCTGGATTGATTAACATTGTTCGGGTGATTTACAAAAATGGGCGTCGTGGGTTGCGGCGTCTATTTTTTGGTGTAATTGCTCGAGGCTGCCGTCGTTAATGATGAAATAATCAGCAATAGCAATTGGTCCACCTTTTTCCAAATTCTCGATTTCTGACCAGTCGCGCTGATCGACTTCGTGTGGTTGCATTGGGCGTTCTATGCGCTTAGCCATTCGTTGATAACGGAGGTATTTTGGTGTAACAATAGCAATAACGACAACTTGTCCAGGAAATTCGTGCTTAAGGAATTTATATTCACTCCAAGTGTATAATCCGTCCAAAACGATTTTATTTTGCCCAGCGTTTATTAAATCGTGGATGTTTTTTATGACGCGTTTGATTACGAAATCTTTGCCTTCACGACGACGAATTTCTTCGCGAAATTGCTGTTGATTGTCCCAAGTTTTTTCAATTCCAGCCTCGTCCATGGCTTTATAAATAACGCCACCGAAGTAAATTTTTGGAAATCCTTTTTCTGTCAAATATTCGACAGCCGAACTTTTGCCGCTGCCCGCCAATCCAACCAGGGCGATAATTTTTGCGTATGGTTGTGTCATGTACTAATTTTAACAATTTGTTGACATTCTTCCAAATAGAGAGTATCTTTAAGCTACACACTATGGAAACACTTCATGGACATACTGAAGAGTTACCTCAGAATTCTCCTTCTGACCTTGATATTAAGGGTCAAGAAAATCCAGCAAATAATTATAAGATAATGGCTCAGGTTGAAGAGCTGGAATCGAAATTTGATCGTAATCTGGACGGTAGCGAGAAATGGCAGAGGCTTGTTAGCGAGCCTATCGAGGATCAATATAGGCAGCGTTGGATGATTTGGAAAAATCCTACCGCTTCGTCATCTAACCCGAAGGATCGATACCAAGTATATAAGATACCTAATGATGAAGATGAGTTCAGATATGCTTTCATAAAAGCGCTTGAGATTGATCGTTACCCTGGGCGCCACAAAACGTCTTATGAGTTTTTTGTTGGTCCTGATGACGAAGGCATAGATGAGACTATAACGATATTCTTTGATGACAATAGAGAAATTGAGTATGTCCATTGTTATAGCTTTCTGAAGGAGCGCGAGATAAGGGAGGCGAAGTACGAAAGAGCGCGGAAGAAACTTGCTGAGGCGTCAATAATCAATTCTCTGACGATAGCCGCTTAAATGCTACAATAGAAGTATGAAGCGTCTAGTGGTTATTGATGGAAAGTCGGTGTTTTACCGAGGTTATTATGCTATGCCGGGATTG
>UNSQ01000004.1 GCA_900556885.1 Candidatus Saccharimonadota bacterium | reverse complement strand
GGTTATCTGGATATGATGTTGGAGGGCGATTTGGGGAAGATTACGCCGACGCAACGCGCGGTTCTTAGGGAGGCGTTTTCTTCGAGTGAGCGTATGGTGAGGTTGATAAACGATTTTCTTAATGTCTCTAGGCTTCAGACTGGCAAATTTAATATCGATAAACAGAAGATAGATATTGCTCAAATTCTTCGGGATGAAGTTGCTTTGCTTAAGGTTGTGGCGGATCAGAGGTCTGTAGAAATGGACCTAAAGATTGATAGAAAAGTTCCATTGATTACAGCTGACTCTGAGAAGATTCGTCAAGTTATGCTAAATATGATCGACAATGCTATTTACTATTCAAATCCACATAAAAAGGTAATAATTTCTCTAAAAAATAGTAATGGTGCGATTGAATTTACGGTGAAAGATTCGGGAATTGGCGTACCGAAATCAGAGCAAGCAAATCTGTTTGGTAAATTCTTCCGCGGCACAAATGCTAGAAAAAAGCGACCAGACGGCACTGGTGTTGGCTTATTTTTGGCGAGGAAAGTTATCTTATCGCACGACGGGGAAATGATCTTTGAATCAGAAGAAGGAAAAGGTAGCACTTTTGGGTTTAAGTTGCCAGTTTGTTAACGGAATAAACTTAATATTCCAGAAATAACGATAATTAAGACAACTACAACGAGTCCCGCCATGCCAATGGTGCGAATGAGTTTTTTCCGATCGAAAAGCCATTGAGATAATTTGGAGCGATTCGTTGCTGTAATCCTTGTTACTTTTGGTCGCTGAGATGTCGCGTCCATCCCAGAATATTTTTTATTGCGCTTTTTCTTCTGCTTTGTCATGGAAATATTATACATTAATAGATAACGGCGGAGAAGTGGCTGATTTGCTATAGACAATTCGACGATAATTTGTTATGATATCTGAAGTCGTGGCCTTATCGTCTAACGGTTAGGACACCAGGTTTTCATCCTGGCAATCCGGGTTCGATTCCCGGTAAGGTCACCATGTAACAGACAAAAGGCCTCACTGGTCTTTTTTATTTGTTTTTAATCTTGCAAGGAGCCTATGCTTACTATAAAATGATGCTAAGATAGTAGTAGCAGTAGGGTAGGGATCTAATGATAAAGAGTAGCGCGATAAAAACAAAACACGCAAACGTTAGAAAGGTCCAGGACGGTAAAAGATTGCCTAAAAACACTCCTGTGCAAAAAGTACACTCTAAACTAAAATCCACCCGAAAGCGTATATTAAAATTCTGGATTATAGCTGGAGCTGCTATATTAATAGCTGCTATCTACTTGCTCATCAATGGCGGTGCCTTGGTAGAGCAACATAAAATGGCGCAATACCTTAAGGAAAAGTATGGGAAAGAGTTTATAGTAGAAAATTATCGCATTGAGGGTGGCGGTATTGGAGTTGAGGGCGATCCGTATGTGGATGCTTATCCGGTTGATGATAGTAGTCTGAGGTTTGAAGTGTGGAATAGAGCTGACTATAGAAAAGGCGAGAGTGCTTACTCTGATACCTATCCAGATCGTATTTGGGAAAGAGAGTGTAGGAATGATATAGCTAACCTAGTTAGCAAGCAGTTTGGCGGTAGAGCTAGACTTAAATCAATAAGAATAAACAGCAATATAGAGGTTGGCAGAGCTATTACGAAAAACATACCCTCCTATAAAGATGCATTTAATAAATTTGGCAGAAATATATATATGACAATATCTTTAGAGAATGACGTTAATTTTGATGATTTGTCAGAGCGTATATATAGAGTGACTTCTGAAATAAGAAAGCAAATGGGCGTAATGCTGGCTATAGACTATCATGATTCACTACATGAGCTATGGCTGGAGGATCAGGACATTAGCAGTATGGAATCTTCGAGTGACGTAGATAAATATATAAAGAGGAGGTGGAGTGAACATAACTAATGAGCAGTATTTGGCCTTAAGCGCGCAGATCGGCCTTATCTTGTTGGCTTGCCGCGCCGTTCCAAAACCGTTTGCACTCGGTCAAATAACTGTTTTGAGATAATGCCTTTGTGCTTGCCCTCGTGTATTTCGCTTAAGTAGCGAAAGTGCCCATAGTAAAACGGATTTGCCAGCGTGTGCGCCACGGGTGTGCGGCACGGCTAAAATCATTTGGCTTTTGTCTCAAAACAGGTTCGAGATTGGGCGTAAAATCGCACCATAAAGAACGTTTGAAGTAGCTCGCTTATTGTGGCGAGTTTTTTCATTGTTGCTTTGTAGTTTCTTTGGCGGCGGACTCATCGTCAGTCCGAGACATCATTTCAGAATAGGCTTCAAGTATGTCGCTCTCCTTATATTTCGGTTTATGTGAGCGCTCGATTGCATACCAGATTGTTACGGGTATCAGCAGGGCGGTGTTGATGCAATATATCGTAATTGCAGCTTCTATGGACCCAACGATATTTACAAATACTCCCGTATAGAATAAAAAGAAAATAATTACAGTGGTTGATCCGAAAATAAAGAACAAAATTTTTGAGATAATATATTTATCTATTTCTGGCATAATATTTTATATTCTAGCATTAAGGGGAGGTGGAGGCTAGTTTATGTGGCTATGTTGACCGTACGAATAGCTATCGGCTATAATAACGCTAATGGTAATTTTATATGGAATGTAATAATACGGATATTCTAGTCGCGCAGGCTGATAATATTACGAACCTTGATTTCAGACCGATCGCCATCAAGGCTACGAATGTAATCAAGAAGTATAAAGTTGGCAAGCAAATAATTAGAGCTATTGATGATGTTTCAGTAGACATTCACGAAGGTGAATTTGTGGCTCTTGTTGGTCCAAGCGGCAGTGGTAAAAGCACTTTACTGCATTTACTTGGTGGACTAGATAAGCCTACGTCTGGTGAGATTGTTGTAGGAGGGAAAAACGTTTCCAGTATGAATGACCGTCAACTGTCTAAGTTTCGCAACCAGACAATTGGATTTGTTTTCCAATCGTTTTATCTGCAGCCTTTTTTGACGTTGCGCCGTAATATTGAAGTCGCTTCAATGCCTCAGCGCATGAAGCAGGCGGAGCGCAAGCTACGTATTGAATCATTAGCTCGACAAGTTGGTCTGTATGATCGACTAAATCACCACCCTCACGAACTTTCCGGTGGGCAGATTCAGCGCGCTGCTATTGCTAGAGCCTTACTCAATAGACCGGCTATTATTCTGGCAGATGAGCCAACTGGCAATCTGGATTCTGCCAACAGTCGCGATATTATTAGTTTATTCCAGCAAATTCGAGAGCAATATCATGCAACGATTATTATTGCTACGCACGATAATGAAATTGCCGCCCAGGCTGATCGTGTCATTGCCCTAAAAGATGGGAGATTGTGTGATTAGGCTAGCCGATATAGTACTGTTGACTTATACAAAATTACGTGCTCGTAAAATACGTACATTTATTACGGTATTGTTGGCGAGTATGTTGTTCGGTGTCCTTATTTCAGCTTCCCTGATTGCTAATGGTCTCTTTCGTGGTATTGATTCGTTTCGTAAAGAGGGGTTGACTAGTCGCTATATCGTAAGTGTCACTAACGCACCATCAAATGTCGATGGGTTTTATAAGACTATTCGTGATCCTAATCTTATTGCCGAGGCGAAAAAACGCTATGAACTACTCGTTTCACAAAAAGCTACCGAGTCAAAGCGACTTAATCTGGAATATTCCTATATCAATGATCGACCGCCGTATTCACAGTCTGCTGACGGTACTGTCCAGCTATCTATTAATGACCAAAACGGTATTACCGCTCAATTACTAAAAGAGAAATATAGCGCCATGCCGGCTTTTGACGATGCAAAACTCTCTCGTTTAGCTAAGGGATATGGTGCTATTAAATTTTTTACTGAAGAATTTTATAGTGTTAAAAAAGGCTCAGCGCTAGTACCTCTTATTGACGGCAAAGAGTTATTCTTTGACACTTCGGATGAAGCGGAGGTGAATGCTAATTATGAAAATCCTCCTGTAAATAGCTCAAGTATTGTTATCGCACCACCTGAAATTACAGATAATATTATGCTTCCTGACAATGCTGGCTGGAAGCCTGACGGGTTGAGTTTACCTATAATCTTGCCGCAAAATGTTATTGAGCGTTTACTGAAGTTGGAAAAGTTGCCAGCAAGTGCGAGTGCTGAGGCTAAATTTGAACGCCTAAAAAATATTCGTGACAATATAACTAACTTGAGTTTTAAAATGTGTTACCGAAATAGTGTCTCACTGGAGCTGATACAGCAGGTCTTGCAGCAAAATAAAGAGATCACAGCAAATCAAAATAACAAGGATTATAAAAAGCCAAGCCTTTTGTATGGACTACCCAATCCTACAACATGTGAAAATGCTCCTGTAATAAGTGACAAACGTACGGCAGAGGAGAAGAAGCAAGCGGCAAACCAAAAGCTGTTTGATACAAGATTTGGTAAAGAAACAACCGCTGTAAGCAAATTTATTACTTTTAAAGTGGTTGGCATGTCTCCTGGCGATAGTGAAGTACTAAATCCAGAACAGAAACAGCAGCGCGAGAAGGCTCGCACTACTAACGATATGATTTCTGGAGTATTACGCACGGAAGGCGTTGGGCAGGTTATACCGCGCTCACTATACGATAAGCTACCTAATAAAGCCGATTATGCTGATTTATTTACATATGAGCCACTTTATATTATGGGCAATGAGGATAATAAACATCGTTTTGTTGAGTTTGCAAATGCCAGTGATGCGCAAAAGTTTATAGATGAGCAGGGCTGTACTGTCCAGTATGATAATTCTTGTAAGCCGATTGGTCGTTTATATCAATCTAATTTGGCATTTAGTAATAGCGTTGCTTTGGATGATATGCAGAACATATTTAAGCAGTGGTCGATCTATGCTATGTTGGTAGTTATAGTATTGGCTGCGCTTATTATGTGGATTACTATCAGTCGTACAATTGTGGACGATAGACATGAGACGGCGGTATTTCGTGCTATTGGCTTTAATCGTATTGATATCGTGTCGATATATATACTATATACGATAATTATATCTATATTAGTAGCTATGTTCGCTCTTGCTATCGGCTTTATTGGTGCGTATCTCCTGGATAAGCAATTTGCACCACAGCTTACAGCACAGGCGCAATATAGCTTCGGTTCTATTAATTCAAATAGAGTAATACGACTTATAGCCGTGGATATGCGACAGATAATCTTTATTGTAAGTACGTGTATTCTCACTGGATTGTTTAGTGCTATATTGCCATTAATACGCAACGTGCGTCGCAGTCCAATTCGAGACATACGAGAGTTTTAGTAGCTCTTTTTATAATTTTACCTCAAATACTGGACCTGGTTTATTTTACGTGGTAAACTATTATTGGCTACGAGACAAATCTCGTTTCGTGGTTACAGGCAGCTACAGAAAGGGTAATCATGCCTATTATCAAGAAGCTGTTCTCAGCTCTCGCAGTGGCTATCCTTGCTACTGTTGGCGCGTTTGTGGCAGCCACTCCAGCTCACGCTGCGAGCGGCTACGTGACGTGCGCCACTAGCAATGTTGTTGGCGTCTGGGTAGATGTCGATGGCGGAACGGATGGCTGGGCATATCGCAGTGGGAGTGGTAACACTAACTACTACTCCTACAACACCCAGGGAAAGCGCTGGCGCGTGAATGTTGGTTGTGGTGGAACGCCACAGAACTGGTCTCAGTCGATTAGCTCTAACTGGAGCAATTTGCAGAACAGGGCAACTATTACGTGCGCCGATGCGGGATACATCAGGACCTGTAGGATCGGGTAGCTCGCGAGAAGACCTGAGCCAAGTCTATAAACTGGCTCTTTTTTCCTGTCGAGACACTATGTTGTTGAGCTGCATTTTGCAAATGGTGTATGTTAGAGGTCGGCTGTTTTTTTGTTTCTTCTGAATTTGCTATAGTTAATTTTATTAAACGTATTCTCGATATTGAACAAGTATTATAAGGTTCCTTGGCGCCATTTTTCATCACTGTTATTTCGTGGTATAATTTTAAAAATGAGTGATAATATATTTAAACGAACAAAAATACTAGCAACAATTGGGCCAGCAACGTTCAGCCAAGAAAAGGTTTACCAATTGTTGGAGGCCGGCGTTAACGGCATCCGTATGAACTTTAGCCACGGCGCTAACGAGGAGCGAATTGAGCAGATCGATTGGGTGCGCACAGCTAGTAAACAGCTGGGCAAGCCTGTCGCAATCCTACAAGATTTGCAAGGTCCGAAGATTCGCCTGGGCGTTTTGAAAGATAACATGCTGAATGTTAAGGTTGGCGATATGTTGGTCTTGGATTCAGAAATTACTGAGCATGACGGCAGCTTCAGTTTGCCGGTTCAGTACAATTTGGCAGAGAAGATGAAAGTCGGCGAGCCACTCTACATGTTTGACGGCAAGATCAGGACGGTTGTGCGAGAAATTGTTAGCCCAACTGCAATTCGCGTAGAAGTTCAGAACGACGGTTTTTTGATGAGCCGCAAGGGCTTGAATTTGCCAGACACAGATTTTGGCGGCGATATTCTTACTCAGAAAGATATTAACGATTTGGAATGGGGCGCGAACCAAGATTTTGATTACGTTGCGTTGAGTTTTATTCAAAAAGCTGATGATATTATTGATTTGCGTCGTCGATTGACAGACCTGGGCTCGACAGCTAATATTATTGCCAAGATTGAGACTAAGTCTGCCGTTGATCCAGAGAATTTGGAGGAAATCGTTAAGGCTAGTGACGGTATTATGGTTGCTCGCGGTGACTTGGCGGTGGAAGCTGGTGCGGAAATTGTCCCAGTTGTACAGCGTCGGATTATTGCCTTGTGTCGTAAATATTGCAAGCTAGTAATCGTTGCAACACAAATGATGGGCAGTATGGTTGATAATCCAGAGCCAAGTCGCGCTGAAGTAAGCGACGTTGCCAATGCCGTAATCCAAGGCGCTGACGTAGTTATGTTGTCTGATGAGACTGCCAATGGTAAATATCCTGTTGAAACCGTTCGCGCAATGCGCAAGACTATTATCTACACTCAAGAACACAGTGAAGTAATGTTGGTAGAAAAGGCTGAAATGCGTGAAAAAACTGACGCGATTTTAAGCTACACAGCAGCTCAATTGGCGAGGAGAATTAAGGCTCGAGCTATTATTGCGGAAACGCACACTGGCGCTACTGCAATTAACGTTGCCGCATATCGTCCAAACCTACCAATTGTTTGTGTAACCGAAGACGTGAAGACCGCGCAAAAGTTGGCGCTAAGGTACGCTTCTCGTCCATATGTTCGACCAAACGACCCAAATGCAGCAACTAAGTTAGCTGATGAGTTGAAACAAGAAGGCTATTTCGGCGCGGACCCAGTTACGGTTGTGCTTGTTAGTGGCCACAATCCAGAGCCAGGTAAAACTGACAATATTCAAGTCAAGACGTTGTCATAAGGAGAATTTGGGTGGGCAGAAAATTTCCGAAGCAAACAATTCGCGATGTTGATCTACGTGGAAAAACTATTCTTCTGCGAGCAGATTATAATGTGCCACTAACAAAGCGTGGTCAGATTTCTGATGATCTAAGAATTCGCGCTTCGCTGCCCACGCTCCGATATTTGCTGGAGCAGAATTGCAAGATTGTTATCATGTCTCATCTGGGGCGACCAAAAGGTAAGGATCTTAAGCTTAGCTTGAAAGTTGTCGCAGATCACCTGTCTAAGTTGCTGAGTCGTCCAGTAGAATTGCTGAATGATTGCGTGGGCGAAGCTGTTCATCAAGCTGTTCGCCGCGCGCCACGAGGCAGTATTCTCATGTTGGAGAATTTGCGCTTTTATGACGAGGAGGAAGCTGATGATTTAACATTTGCCAAGTCAATTCAGCGCGCTGTCCGAGCGGATTATTTTGTACAAGACGGATTTGCGGTCGCGCACAGGGCGCACGCCAGTACTCATGCGATTACATTGTGTGTTCCAGGACTAGCGGGATTACTATTAGAAAAAGAATATGTAACTATCACTGAGGCGATGAATAAGCCAAAACGTCCGTTGGTTGCGGTTATTGGTGGCGCGAAAGTTAGCGATAAAATATTACTGATTAAGCGTCTGATTAAAAAGGCGGATCGGATTTTGATTGGCGGCGCCATGTCAAACACGTTTTTGCATTGTCGTGGATTTAATGTCGGCAAGAGCGTGTTTGAGTCAGAAATGGAAAAGGTTGTCGCAGAAATTTATGATTTGGCGGCGGCTAAGGTTGGCGCAGAGAATGTTGACAATTTTTTGGTATTGCCGATTGACGTGGCGGTTGCGCCAGAGATTTCTAAGGATTTTCCTCGCCAAGAAGTCAATGTTGGTAAGATAAAAAATTCAGATATGGCGCTGGATATCGGAAGTCAGACAATTGAGAAATTCACGAAAATACTGGCCGGTGCGAAGATGGTTATTTGGAATGGTCCGCTGGGCTATGCTGAAATTGATAATTTTGCAATCGGTTCAGCGCGAGTAGCGTTAGCTATTGCCCAGAATAAAGGAGTTGTTTCAATAGTTGGTGGCGGAGATACGGCTGATTTTATATTGAAATGGGACGGGCATGACGGCGCCAATTTTACCCATGTTTCCACTGGTGGCGGAGCTAGCATGGCCTTGATGGCTGGTAAAAAATTGCCTGGAATTGAAAGTTTACTAGACGCATACGGTTTGAGGTGATAAACTAAGCATAAGGATTATCTCATGAGAAAAAAGTTAATCATTGGTAACTGGAAAATGAACTTCAATATGCAAGAGGCTAGCTTATATTTGCATAAGCTGATGAACACGCTGCCGTCGCATAGAGATGTTGAAGTGGTGCTGGCGCCTACTATTTTGACGCTGCAGAGTTTGAGTTTGCAAATTAATCGTCGAATCGCTAAGTTGGCGGCTCAGAATTGCTATTGGCGAGATTCGGGGGCGTATACGGGAGAAATTCCAGCGGCGCATCTTCGTGGAATTGCTGATTATGTGATAATTGGACATTCGGAGCGTCGCTATATTTTCATTGAAAGCGAAAAAGACATTCGGCTGAAAGTTCAGGCGGCAATTCGAAATCGTATTCATCCGATTCTGTGTGTTGGTGAAACGATTCAAGAGAAGACTCTTGGCGAAACGAAGGATGTTCTGGCTGATCAATTGACTAGCGGTCTGGCTAATGTGACGGCGGACGAGCTGGATGAAGTGGTTATTGCGTATGAGCCAGTTTGGGCGATCGGTACTGGCGACAGCGCTAAAGCGTCTGATGTAAAAAAAGCTACACAGATGATTCGACGACATATTTCTCATTTGTATGGTAAAAAAGCGGCGGAATCAGTTCGAGTTATCTATGGTGGAAGTATTACTTCAATAAACGCCGCAGATTATTTGGCAATTGATGAACTTGATGGTTTATTAGTTGGTGCAGCCAGTTTGGATGCATATCAATTTAAGGAGATAATCTCGAAAGCACATAAAGGTTAAAAAATAGGGGGCATATGACAGATATTGATTTTGATGAGTTGGATAGAGCGGTAAGCTCTCTTATGGATAAGCAGCGAGAAAAGGAAGCTCCAGCGGTGGCTAATGAAAATAATAGCGAGGTTTCTGTGTCTGCGCCCGTAGAGGAAAAACCTGTATCAGAGAACTCTATTGGTACTAGTTTTGCACCTCCAGTAACTCCATTTACGCCTTCGTCTGTTGCTTCTACTCCTTTATCATCGATCTCTCAGCCTGAAGCAAAAAAAGACTCTTCTAATGACGATGCGACTCCTAAAGAAGTTGATAGTACTACGAACGAGAAAGTTGCTAATGATTTAATAGCTAGCAGGACTCCTGGCGTGGCTGCTAGCGAAGTCAAAGCTGCGCCAGTAATCGCGAGACGCTCGACTGGCCGTTTCATGGATGTTGTTAGACCTTCATCTGTCAGCACTATCCAAAAACCTGCTACTCCCGCTCCATCTCGGACTGGCACGACAATTCAGCCTTCGCCTGATTTGGTGGACGTGATTAGCGCAAATAATAGGCATTCTGCGGTAAGAAAAGAAATGTCTGATATAGTTGCTCAATCAGATAATCTTAGTGACACCCCTGATCTTAAAGACGTGCATAATGAATCTACTTTTGCGAAAATTGAAGATGCGCCTGCTGAGGAATTGTCATTGACTGATAAGATAGCTCAATCATTAGCCGTAAGTAATAGCGAAGCTTCTGCTGCACCGATGACTACGCCGCTGGAGTCGCCGTTTATTGCTAATGTTGAAGTAGAGAAGCGACCGCTTGGCTCTGTTAGTCAAACTGTGACTAATTCTGAGATGAATAGTGATGAAGATACGTCTATGTCTGCTGATTCTGAGGATGTAAAACTGGAACATCAATATAATACCAATTTATCTAATTACAGCATGAGTGAAAATTCTTTGGGCGATGCACCCGACTCACCAATGGATTTGAGTCCAGAAATTATAGCAATTGAGGAGGCTGGCGTTCCTGAAGATTCAGACGATAAAATGTCCGCTGACATTGACAGCTCTTTGATTGAGTCTTCCGAATTATCAGAAAAAGAAACTATGGATTCTGAGCCGGCACCGATGTTTGCCGCCGTATCTACAGAAGTCAAACCTTCAGTCGACAAAGAAAAGAAAAAATCTGGATTATTAATAGCGTTGCTTATTGTTCTATTTTTGGCAATTGGTATGGCTGGCGGCGCCGTTTCTTACTTTTTGCTGATAAAATAGATATATGTCTAATTTTACTGACGGATTAAATAGCGAGCAGGCTCGAGCGGTGACGCACGCTGACGGGCCACTGTTGATTCTGGCTGGAGCTGGATCTGGAAAGACTAAAACTCTAACGCATAGAATCGCTTATTTGATTGGCGAGTTGAAAGTATTTCCTAGTCGAATATTGGCGGTTACATTTACTAATAAGGCCGCGAAGGAAATGCGTCAGCGATTGGCGCAAATATTGGGTGAAGATTCTGAAAATCGGCAATTTATGCCGTGGATGGGAACTTTTCACAGTATTTGCGTGCGAATGTTGCGGATGGATGGTGAAAATATTGGCCTGAACAAGCGATTCTTAATTTACGATACCGACGATCAAATAAGCTTGATGAAGCAGATTATGAAGGCTCGCGGCTTGGCGGATAAAGATATTAAACCTCGAGCTGTACTTTCGGCTATTTCAAACGCTAAAAATGAGATGAGAAGTGCTGAGGATTTTTCGGCTTCGACTCGTGGCCCAAGAGAACAGAAAATAGCTGAGCTGTTTTTTGCTTACGAAAAAGCTTTGAAAGACGCTTCGGCGTTGGATTTTGACGATTTATTGATAAAAACTGTGGAATTATTGAGAAATAAGCCGGATATCCGTCATAAATGGCAGCAGCAATTTGAGCATATTTTGATTGACGAGTATCAGGACACGAATGCGGTGCAATATGCGCTAATTAAGCTGTTGGTTAATTCGCGTCGTAATTTATGCGTGGTTGGTGATGACGCTCAGTCGATTTATAGTTTTCGCGGGGCTGATTACACTAATATTCTCAATTTTGAGCGTGATTTTCCAGGTACGACGGTGGTTAAGTTGGAGCAAAATTATCGTTCGACTGGCGCGATTTTGAATATGGCAAATGCGCTGATTAGTCATAATATTCATAGAACTGATAAAAATTTATGGACGGCGAATGGCGACGGTGTTGAGCCGAAATTATGGCAATTATACAATGAGTCCGAGGAGGCTTTGGCGATTGCGAATGAGATTCAGGCGCAAATTGCGAATGGTCGTCAATATGGCGACGTGGCGGTGTTGTACCGAACGAATGCGCAGAGTTACGCAATTGAGCGAGCCTTGCGTCAGAGTTATACTCCGTATAAAATCGTCGGCGGTCTGCGATTTTTGGATCGAGCGGTCGTTAAGGATCTATTGGCATATCTTCGATTGTTATATCAGCCGAGTGATCGAGTTAGTTTTTTGCGAATTGTGAATACGCCAAAACGCGGTGTTGGAGCAGTAAGTATTTCTAAGTTTCTGGACTGGAATGACGCGTCAGGGAAGGATATAATTAGCGGGTTGCTGGCGGTTGAGGAGGCGGATACTTTGACAGCGCGTGCGAAACGCCCATTGCTAGAGTTCGGTCAAAAACTGCACGATTTGCAGCAGGAAATTGACGGATCTCCGGCCGAGCTGATTGAAAAAATTATGAAAAGTACTGGCTATGAAGATTTTATAAACGACGGAACGCCGCAAGCTGAGGAGCGAATGGAAAATATCGGCGTGCTTTTGTCAGAGGCGAAGGCTTACGTTGACGTGGCGACGTTTTTGGAAGAGATGGCTTTGATGTCTTCGACGGATACGACTGCCGATCAACAAGTAACGCTCATGACGCTTCATGCGGCTAAAGGCTTGGAGTTTCCGGTGGTTTTTTTGGCGGGACTGGAAGAGGGGATTTTGCCGCATGCGAGAGTGTTTGATAGCGGCAATGCTGATGACGTCGAAGAGGAACGCCGATTGTGCTACGTTGGTGTGACTCGGGCAAGGGAAGAATTATTCGTTAGTTGTGCTAGCTCTCGGACGCAATTTGGTCAGATCGGCTATAATATGCCATCGAGGTTTTTGGACGAGATGGGCTTGATGGCTGGTGGTGTTGATAGGCCAGCTCAGCCAATGATAGGGCCTGATTTTTATTCAGAAGATATTGGTTTGGAGGTTGGTGATCGAGTTCGCAGCCCGAGTTTTGGTTCGGGGGAAATTATTGATAGCGAAGGGCTGAGTGTTACGGTTCAGTTTGACAATGGAAATATTAAGAAATTGAACGTCGAGTTCGCGCGCTTGGAGAAAATTTGATATAATAAGAATACCTGCGTTGTGGGTGTGAACTTATGGGTATAAGATTACGAGCAAAACACTATTCTAAGAAAATTACGTTTGTTTCTGGCGCGATATTGATGCTGGTTGGCGGTCTATTTTTTGTCAATCAAGCATTGGCTGACGCTACTAAGCCAGCAGCCAAGGCTGGCGAAAAGTTGGTAACGATTTACGACAGGGGCGCAGAGAAGACGATTGTTACAAAAGCGAGGACGATTCGCGAGGCTTTGAAATTGGCTAAGTTTTCTATTGATGAACGCCAAGACGTAGTCGAGCCGAGTCTTGATTCGGAGATGGTGGCAGAGAAGTATAACATTAATATTTTCCGCGCTCGTCCAATAACAATTGTCGATGGAAATAAACGCTTGAAAATAACCACTGCCGAACAAACACCAGTTTTGATTGCGAAGGCTGCTGGAATTGAAGTTTTTGAAGAGGACAAAACTACTTTATCCAATTCCGATAATATGGCGGTTGATGGCGCAAACATGGTGATGAAAATTGATAGAGCCTCGATGGTTAATTTTGTACTTTACGGCAAAGAATCTGTCATTCGCACACACGCTAAGACGGTTGGCGAGCTATTGAAAGAGAGGAATATTGATCCAAAGAAAGATGATACGCTATCTGTGGATCGTTCGGCGAAAATTATTCCTGGAATGAAAATTGAGCTTTGGCGTAATGGCAAGCAAACTATAACCGCAGAAGAAGACGTGAAATTTGAGGTTGAAAAAGTTCAAGACGCGAATCGAGATTCGGGATATCGCGAAGTAAAACAAGCGGGCGAGAACGGTAAGAAAAATGTCACTTATGAAGTTGAAATGAAGAACGGCGTGGAGGTGAGCCGCAAGGAAATTGCTAGTGTTGTGACAAAAGAGCCAAAGAAGCAGATTGAAATAATTGGTACGAAGCCTAAAAATCCATTGACGAAAAGTAAGGGCGCGCAGATATTTACCGATTCTAAGGGCGTGGCGCATCGCGAGACGTATTATGATTTGCCGATGAATATTGTGATAAAAGCTTGTGGTAGCGGCGGTACTTATACAGTGCGGGCGGATGGCGCGAAGGTTGATAAAGATGGTTATATTTTGGTGGCGGCTAATTATGGTAATTATCCGCGATGTTCGGTGGTTGAGACTAGTATGGGTCCGGGCAAGGTTTACGATACCGGTGGATTTGCAGCCAAGCATCCGCACGGATTCGACTTGGCGACTGACTGGACGAATGGAGATGGGCGCTAAATGGTTTCTTTTCGTGGACCAAAAAAATCGCTTGGACAGCACTGGCTGAAGGATCCGGAGATTTTGGCGGATATTGCTGAAGCGGCCGAATTGACGGGTGATGATGTTGTGCTGGAGATCGGCCCGGGGCTGGGTACTTTGACTAGTCGTTTATTGGCTCGGGCTAATTCGGTGATCGCCGTGGAATTTGACGCAGATTTGGCACGCAAGTTACCAGGGCAGTTTCCTGGCAAAAACCTGGAAGTGTTCAATGAAGATATTTTACAGTTTGATCTGAATCAATTGCCAAAAAATTACAAAGTCGTAGCTAACGTCCCGTATTACATTACCAGCAAAATTGTTGAAAAATTGATGACCGCGGAAAATAAGCCGAGCATCGCGGTGCTGTTGGTGCAAAAAGAAGTTGCCGAGCGAATTGCGGCAGATCCTGGAAATATGAGTGTTCTGTCTGTGAGCGTTCAGATTTTTGCCGAAGCGGAGTTGGATATTGAAGTTCCTAGGCAGTTTTTTACGCCACCACCAAAGGTTGACTCGCAGGTTGTAGTTTTGAGGACTTGCAATAGTCCCTTGATCACTTCGGAAGATCAGAGGGATTTTTTCCGCATTGTTAAGGCTGGATTTTCTGCAAAGCGCAAGAAGCTGCGCTCTAGCCTGAGCGGTGGGTTGGGAATTAATAAGAGTGTGGCGGAAGAACTGCTGAAAAATGCAGGAATTTCACCAGATGCTCGCGCTGAAGATTTGGCGATTGAAGATTGGCGGCGGCTGCTCAAAGAATGGCGGGCGCGATGATTGTGGCAGATCAGCCGACGTGTTTTCCATCTGATCTATTGGTTGCGGTCTCGTCGAAAGATGACGGCACTATGCTCAATCGTATTCGCGATCGCCACGTAGCTGAGATGCTGGAAAATCGGCGGCGGTTTTGTGATCAAACTGGTGTTAAGTATGACGACGTTGTCTATCACGTGATTTCATACGACCAAGGACAAACGTTTGATAATATCGCCGAAGTTACTGAAGCTGACACGACCCGACATAACAACGAGGGGATTTTTGCTGATGCGCTATATACCGAAGCGGCTGGCATCGGTTTATTTTTACCAGTGGCGGACTGTATCGCCACCGTTATATATGATCCAAAGCGTCGGGCGCTGATGCTGGCGCATTTGGGTCGGCATTCGACAGTTGCGCAGTTGATGTCTCAGGCCGTTCAGTATTTTGTCGAGCGCGGTAGCCAGGAAAAAGATTTACAAATTTGGATGTCACCAAGTATTACGCAGAAAAATTATCGTATGGATTATTTTGATCATACAAATGATACGAATTGGCACAATTTCTGCCGTCAAACGGCTGATGGAATTTATCTAGACATGCAAGGGTTCAATCGTTCGCTAGCCATCCAGGCGGGCGTTCCTGCTGAAAATATTTTCATCTCGCCAATTGATACGGCGGACAATCCAAATTATTTTTCGCACTCATCGGGTGATATTGGCGGTAGGTTTGTTGTCGTTGCGTGTATGCGATATTGACCGTCGACAGTTGTTTGTAATAAAAAGCAACTCAGTATTTTAAGGCTGAGTTGCTTTTGTGATTAAAGGTTAATTAATCAATCAGATTTTCGTGCTTTAAATCCTTAACGGCGTTGGTGGCTTCTTCTTCGGTGAACTTATAATAGCTGATAAGAGTTTTCATCAAGTTACTTCTACTATATTTTCCATTGTTCAGAATATCTATAGCTCGTAGTCGTGCTCGTTCGGTGTAATTGATATTGTATTCTGCTAGCACTTCCCGAACTTCTGATTCTACGAATTCATTAGTATCTGTCAGATGACGTATTATGCTATTCTTTGAGTATAGTTTAATCCATTCCCAGTCGCCGCTATCTATGTAGTGTCTATTTATCCAATCGCGTATATTTATCTTGAAGTCGTAATTTAGCTGATTAACTCCTGTTTCTGCCTCTTCTTTAGTGAAGTGGTCCTCATTCTGCAGCCATTTTATGATGCGCGATTTTGAAGATCCAGACATATAATCTTTCAGTAGTCTTTCTGCTTTTCGTTGAGCGTTATATGTAAAGTCAATTTTTACTGTATTAAACGCATTGTCGATCTCTTCTTTTGTGAATCCTTTAGCTGCGAGGTGTTTTTCGTAGTTGATTTTTGATGAGATGGTATACGTGTGTTCTATATTCTGTAGGTTCTTTATAGCTTGATCTTTAAAGAATTTAGAAAAGTTGATTTCGCTTCTCAGTGCCGCAAAAGCCTTATTAACCTCTTCTTCTGAGAACATGTAAGTACTGTGGCTGTTTTCACTGACTTTACGGTCAGTAAGGCTTTGTATTATTAAATATTTTGAGTATCGAAACTCTCCAGGATTGTTAGAGCTGTTTTGGTTGTCTACGATTTTTTTAATTGCTCTTTTCGCGTTATCTACAGCGTTGTATTCTGGGTAAATTATCTCGATTAATTGGAGTGCGTTATTGTATTCTCCTCTATTTCCGAAGGTAATATTGTAAGCTTCTGCATATTTGGAAATATCGGACCTATATAGGTTTCGGTTTTTAGCTTTCTCTGCTAATTCTCTTGAAAACCTCTTGTCCCATTTTCCGTCGCTTCCAACTACATAATTGTCTGGTGTAATAGTGTTCTTTAACATGTAACCATCTCTGCCGACGTAGTAGTCGCCGACCCATTGATTGGATAGCATGTGACCCTTAGTGTCAAAGTAGTACCATTTGTCGCCAATCATTTCCCAGGCGTTTTCTGTCATGTGTCCGCTGGTATTAAAGTAGTACCAATAATCCTTTATACGCTCCCATTTGCTATGCGTGATGTATCCGCGTTCATCAAAGTAATACCATTTGCCATCTATTCGTTGCCAATCATTCTTTGGGTAACTTCCATTGGAATTTTTATACCACCATCCAACTGAATCCCTCTGCCAGCTTCCTCCGTTGGCGCTTGCTGTTGCTGGTGTGTAGACGCCGATTATAGCAATGCTAATAGCTGCGGCTACGGCTAAGTTTTTTATGAGTTTGTTCATAACTCCCCTCCTAATAAATTGTGATTATAATTATATCACATCAATTAGCGCCCTTTATCATTGGTCATGATCTGTTGAATTTGCTATAATTTACCTATGACTAAGAAACACGCTTACATCACTACCGCTATTCCTTACGTAAACGGCTTGCCGCACATTGGGCATGCTATGGATTATATGTTGGCAGACGTGTGGGCGCGATATTCCAGACAGAACGGGCGTGAAGTTCGTTTTCAAGCTGGTGTGGATGAGCATGGCAATAAAATTGCCGCCAAAGCCGCCAGCCAAAATCAAACCCCTCAAGAATACGTCGATCGAACGCACGTCAATTTTAAGAAGATGATTGCTGAGCTGAATATCTCAGTGACGGACTTTATTCGAACGACTGACGCGCATCACGTTGCTGCGGTGCAGTATATTTGGCAGAAACTCGTTGAGGCTGGTTACATTTACAAAGGTTCGTATGAAGGCTGGTATTGTCAGGGGTGCGAAGCTTTCGTTACAGATAAAGAAGCTGCCGATAATAATGGGGTTTGTCCAGATCACCAAACTCCGTATCAGCGCTTGAGTGAGGAAAATTACTATTTTAAAACCAGTGCTTTTTCAGACAATATTCGTCAGGCAATTGAGTCAAATAAAATGAGAATCGTGCCTGAATTCCGTAAAAAAGAGTTTTTGGAATTAATGAAAGATGGCTTGAAAGATGTGTCGGTTTCTCGTCCACGTAAAAATCTTAGCTGGGGTGTGCCGGTTCCTGGTGATAACAATCAAGTCATGTACGTCTGGCTGGATGCTTTGAGTAATTACATTACGGTTATCGGTTATCCTGATCGTCCAGGAGAGTGGCAATCTTTTTGGCCGGCTGACGTGCAAGTTATCGGCAAGGACATTCTCCGTTTCCACGCTGGTATTTGGCCAGCAATGCTCATGGCGCTGGATTTGCCGCTTCCGAAGGTTCTACTTGTTCATGGATTTATCAATTCTGGCGGAATGAAAATGGCAAAGAGTCTCGGAAATGGTGTTGGCCCGACTGACATTATTCCAGATTACGGCGCTGAGGCGTTTCGATATTACTTCTTGCGCCACGTGCCGACGCAAGATGACGGCGACTTTACTTGGGAAAAGTTTGAAGCTGCGTATAATGGTGAGCTTGGCAATGATTTGGGTAATTTGGTTCAGCGAGTCGCTAAAATGGTGCAGAGTTATCAAGCGGGCGTTATTGGTGACGCTCCACAATCAGAACACGACATGGGACCGTATCGTCAGGCGATGGAAAGTTATATGTTTGACCAAGCAATGGACGAAATTTGGCTAATTGTTCGTTCTTTGAATCAATATATTGAGCGAGTTCAGCCTTGGCAAGTTGCTAAAAATCGTGATAAAGATCCAGAAGCAGAGTTGCATTTGAGTGAGATCTTGGCACACGCTTGTGGCACATTACTGCAAGTGTCTGACATGCTTCTTCCATTTATGCCGCAAACTGCCGAGAAAATTCACGATATGTTTGCTAGCGGTGTCGTGCCGTCAGAATTGACGCCTTTGTTCCCGCGCAAATATATTCACACGCCAGATCCACGCGCTCCGAAAACAGAATCTCAGGTTAAATAGTTTATGATTGAGGCTGATAAGAAAAGTGCGACTGAGGGCTTACGTCTGATAGATTCGCATTGTCATTTGCACGATACAGAATTTTTTACGGACAATCGTGAGAGGTTTTACAAAGAAACGGTCGAGGCGAATATTGGCATGATTTGTGTCGGTACTGACCAGCGAAGTAGCCGCCAAGCTGTGGAATTTGCCGCGAATCATAAGTTTACTTGGGCGGCAATTGGCGTTCATCCGCACGATACGAAAGATGGCTGGGGAGATGTAGGAACTTTACTGGAAAATAAGACGGAAAATTCTCCGATTGTGGCAATTGGTGAAATTGGGCTTGATTATTATTACAATAACAGTCCGCGGGAAACGCAAATTGAAGGCTTGGAAACACAACTTCAAATGGCAATAGATTATGATTTGCCGGTAAGTTTTCATGTTCGCGATGGTGCGAAGGATCAGCCATCAGTTTGGGGTGATTTTTGGCCAATTTTTGACAATTTTCACGGGCTTCGCGGCGTACTACATAGCTTTACTGATACGCGTGATAATTTGGAAAAGGGTTTTTCGCGAAATTTGTACGTTGGACTTAATGGAATTAGTACGTTCACAAAAGACCAATCGCAGAAAGAATTGTTCGCTTCAATCCCGCTGGAGCGATTGTTGCTAGAAACTGACGCGCCGTTCTTGACACCAGCGCCGTTTCGTGGTAATATAAACAAGCCAGAATATGTGAGATTGGTGGCTGAACATTGGGCGAAACAGCGAAATATTGATTTTGATGTTTTAAGCCAAGCTACTCTTCACAACACAAAAGAACTTTTTGGCATTTGAAAGTGGAGAAAATGAATAGTACGCCGGAATGTGTTACAAAAACACCTGAAATTGAAGCTCGCGAAAAACTTGCCGCTATTTTTTCTGACGCCGAGCAGCGCAGTGACAATTCTAAAGTAAGCCCTGAATTGGGGAAGACTGCGATTGATATTGAAAACACTTCCAAGATGGACTCTGCTGATAATGAGGCGGTTGATTTATGTAATCAAACACTTGGTAGCTATGGAAAAAGTCTTGACTACATTGACAACAATCCGCTTAAAACCGTGCAGGCAATTGGTAGTTCACTCCAACTCTTCCGTGAAGACAAAACTAAGGAGAGTTGTAAGTGACTAAGTTTTTGAAAAAAGTACGAAGTTTGGTTTTTGCTGATGATAGCGACGCGGTGTCTTTGTTGAAATTCCGTAAAAAAGATCGTCCATTAAAGAAATTTACCGAGCGCGAACTAATCCAATTGGAAAGTGAAATTGGCGCAACAATTTTTGGCGAGAAGCCGGCGTATGTTGCGCGACGAGAATTTTTTAATTTAGATAAAGATACTTGGATTTGGTATGAAGAAGTTGCTGACGGTAAGGGTGGCCGGCAAGAATTGACTACGCGTTATGAAGTTCAACCAAAGGGAATTTTGAAGATTCAGCCGAATTATCGCTATAGTTACTTGGAGGGCGACGAGCTTCAGAATTTTGTCTTGGCAACTAAGGAATATTACGAGCGAGTTTCTCGACAATTGTATAAGAAAGATCCGCAAACCGGTCAGCCTCTTTGATATAATAAAAAAGTGAATAAAGACTATATCTATCTTGATCATGCTGCTGCCACGCCAATGGATCCATTGGTGATTGAGGCGATGTTGCCATATTTTTCTGAAAAGTTTTTCAATCCGTCTAGTCCTTACGCTCCAGCAATATTTACAAAGCGTGAGTATCAAGACGCGAAGGCTCGGCTGGCGCGCTGCTTGGGTGTGATGGCTGATGAATTGATAATGACAGCTGGAGCAACTGAGTCTGTCAATTTGGCGTTCAATGCGGCAAATGGCGTAAGTCTAATTTCGGCAATTGAGCATGACTCGGTGATTAATTCCGCGAAAGCGCGTTCGGAAGTGAAGCTTATTCCGCCAATGAAAAATGGACGAATAGACCCGAACACGGTTAAAAAAATGTTAACGCCAGATGTTGGATTTGTTAGCATTGCGCTAGTAAACCATGAGTTGGGCTATATTCAGCCAATTGAAGAAATTGCGGAAATTGTAAAAGCCGAGCGACTTAGGCGCCAAGAAAATGATGAACCTTTACCGTTGATTTTTCATACAGATGCTTCGCAGGCGGCGGCTTTAATTGATGTGAAGATTAAAAGGCTGGGCGTTGATTTATTGACATTATCTGCGGCGAAAGTTTACGGTCCAAAACAAGTTGGTTTATTGTGGGTGCGACCTGGCGTTATATTGAAAGCCAATATTTTTGGTGGCGGTCAAGAATTGGGGTTGCGCAGCGGAACTGAAAACGTTGCTGGCGTGGTTGGGTTTGCGACGGCTTTGGAATTGGCACAAAAACGACGTTCCGCCGAAGTGAAGCGACTGCGAAAGTTGCGGGAAGAGTTGGTAAAAGATTTGAGGCGGGCTTTTCCTGATATGTTGATATCATCAGATATGAAAAAAAGTTTGGTGAGTTTTTTGAATATATCATTTTCTGGAATTGATGCTGAAAGATTGGTGTTTTTATTAGAATCTCGCGGGGTTTTAGTGGCTACAGGTAGTGCTTGCGCGGCTAATTCTGGAACGCGTTCTCATGTACTAGCGAGTGTTGGTCTGAGCGAATCAGAGATTGACGGAAGTCTAAGGCTTACCTTAGGCAAGTTGAACGATGACGAGAATGTAAAGCGAGCTGGCGAATTTATCATTGAGGCTGTGCAAGCGGAAATGAAGAGGGCTCGTCGATGATTCATAAACTAGTTGGCTTGATTATTTTTGCTGCTTTGGTGATTTTTGGGCTTAGCGCATATTTGTCGCCGAATGATTTGGGTAAATGTCAAAGCGTGGGCGAGGGTGATTGTCGTAAGGCTGATGCAATAGTTGTTGTCAGTGGCGGTGACACGAATGCGCGAACTGACGAGGCTATTAAACTGTATAAAGAAGGTTGGGCACCGTTGATTGTTGTGTCGGGCGCGGCGGCCGATAAAACTGGCCCGTCCAACGCTAAGGCTATGTACCAGCGAGCGATTAATAGCGGTGTTCCTGAGAAAGCTATTGTTATGGACGAGTCTTCCGAAACGACCAGGCAAAACGCCACCGAAGTGAAGAAAATTGTCGATTCGCGAAAAATTGAAGATGTGATTTTGGTGACAAGTGGATATCATATGCGTCGGGCGCAGCTCGAATTTTCAGCGCAGTTTAATGACGTCAAAATCCGGAGCCATCCTGTCGCTTCTGATAAAAACTGGAGCTCGTGGTGGTGGTTGACGCCGTGGGGTTGGTGGTTGGCAATGGGTGAATTAATGAGAATTGGGCTGTTCGCTCTGGGGTTGTCCAGATGAGTAAGAAAGTTTTTGTTGGAATGTCGGGCGGTGTGGACTCCTCCGTGGCCGCGGCACTTTTGGTTGAGCAGGGCTATGACGTAACGGGTGTTTATATGAAAAACTGGTCGGAAGATCTTCCTGGAATGCATTGTCCGTGGGCGGAAGATGTTGCTGACGCCAAGCGTGTGGCGGTTGGTTTGGGTATTGATTTTCGAGTTTTTGATTTCCAGAAAGAATATAAGCAAAACGTTGTCGATTACATGATTCGCGAATATCAAGCGGGTCGCACGCCAAATCCGGATATTATGTGTAATCAAGAGGTGAAGTTTAAGATATTTTTAGAGGCTTCGTTGGCGGCTGGAGCGGATTATATCGCGACAGGGCATTATGCGCGCGTTGCTCATGAATCGCCTTCGTCAGCCAAATTATTACGCGCTCATGATGATAATAAAGACCAAACGTATTTCTTATATCGAGTAACTTCGGAGGCTTTGTCAAAAACCATATTTCCGCTGGGCGATTTTACTAAGGCGGAAGTTCGTGAAAAGGCGAAAGAACGCGGCTTGTGGACGGCCGGTAAAAAGGACTCGATGGGGATTTGTTTTGTTGGGCAAGTTGGAATTCGTGAGTTTTTGTCGGAATATGTTAAAACTGCGCCAGGAAATATTATTGATCAGCAGACGGGATCTGTCGTCGGTAAACATGACGGCGCAATTTTTTATACACTCGGTCAGCGTCATGGGCTGAATGTCGGCGGTGGATTGCCTTATTATGTTGTGGGTAAGGATATGGAGAAAAATGAAGTTTACGTGTCGCGCTCAATTGACAATGAAAATTTGTGGCGAAAAGAACTTAGGCTGGCGGATATTCATTGGATTAATCAAGCGCCACATAAAGATAAGAGTGTGCAAGTTCGGCTGCGTCATCGAGGCGCTTTATTCGACGCGAAAATTGACGGAGATATTGTGCACCTTTCTGCTTCGGAGCGTGCCGTAGCCGCGGGTCAATCTGCGGTAATATATGACGGCGATGAATGTTTGGGCGGCGGAATCGTGAAAACAGATTGACGTTATGGGAAAAATAGTGTAAACTGTTCTAAAGTAAGGAATAATAAAACGTAGAGTTAAAGGAAGAATTAATTTTATGCTAGCAATTCGTTTGCAACGTTTGGGTCGCAAAGGTTATCCAGTATATCGCTTGGCGGTACAAGAAGCACATCGTCATCCATCAAGCGGTCGTGTAGTCGCTTATGTCGGTAGCTACAACCCACACACTAAAGAATCAAATATCCAAGTTGAATTGGCTCAGAAATATTTGGACAATGGCGCACAGCCAACACCACGCGTAGTTAAGCTATTGAAAGAAGCTGGCGTTAAATTGCCAAAGTGGGTTAAGGAAGTCTCAGCTGACAAGCACAAAGCTATCCGCAATCCAGAAAAGCTTCGCAAGAATCAACCAAAAGAAGAGTCAGCTGAAGAAGTAGCTGAATAATCTGTTGAGATTGGCGATTTGATCTATAAACCCCATCTGTAAGGTGGGGTTATTTTATGGTATAATAACACTCATGAATGCTCAAAAAATACGTAGTAAATATCTTGAATTTTATAAAAAACAAGGTCACGCCGTCGTTGAGCGTGCGCCGTTGATTTTAACTAATGACCCGACGACTTTATTTACAGGCGCCGGAATGCAGCCGATGATTCCGTACTTGCTTGGTGAGGCACATCCCGAAGGTAAGAGAATTGCCGATTCTCAAACGTGTTTGCGAGCGCAGGACATTGATGATATTGGCGATAATCGCCATACGACGTTTTTTGAGATGCTTGGAAACTGGAGTTTGGGCGACTATTTTAAGGAAGAGCAAATTGACTGGATGTGGACGTTTTTGACTGAGGAAATTGGTCTTGATCCGCAGAGATTATATATAACGTGTTTTATTGGTGCGCCGGAATATAATATTGAGAAAGATGTTGAAGCGGCTAAGTTATGGCAGAAAAAATTTGCAGAAAAGGGCATTGATGCAAAAATGGCGGATATCGGCAGCGAAGAGCAGGGCGCGGCGCGTGGTGTAAATCCAGGTGAAAGAATTTTCTTTTATGACGGCAGTAAAAACTGGTGGAGTCGCAATGGCGGTCCAGAAACTACTCCGGTTGGTGATCCGTGCGGTCCAGATAGTGAGATGTTTTATGAGTTTGATTTCATTGAGCATGATCCAAAATTTGGTGAAAATTGTCATCCGAACTGTGATTGTGGTCGATTTATGGAGATTGGCAATAACGTATTTATGGCATATAAAAAAGTTGCTGAGGGGCAATTTGAGCCACTTGATAAGCCAAATATTGATCATGGGTCTGGACTTGAGCGAATCGCGGCTGCAGCAAATAATGATCCTGACGTCTTTAAGATTAGCTTGCTTTGGCCGATTATTGAAAAGCTACAAGATCTGAGCGGCAAGGATTACGCTTCACACACCGAAAGTATGCGAGTGATTGCTGATCATTTGAGGGCTGCGACGTTTATGGCTGTTGATGGGTGTGTGCCAAGCAATAAAGAGCAGGGTTATGTAATGCGTCGTCTGCTCCGTCGAGCAATTCGTTATAGTTTTGATTTGGGTGTCGAACAGAATTTCCTGCAAGAAGTTGTGCCGACAATTGCTGATTTGTATGAAGCCGATTTTCCAGAGGTGAAGAATAATCGCGACAATATAATTGCCGTCCTCGTTAAGGAGGAAAAAGCTTTTCGCCAGACTTTGAGAAAAGGTTTGCGACAAATGCAACGCTACATTGACGATGGCTTGACTGGTGAAGAATTGTTCACTCTGTACGACACTTTCGGTTTCCCAGTGGAACTCAGTACGGAAGAGGCGTATAAACAAGGAATTAAACTTTCGGACAATTGGCGCGAGGAATTTACCGCGAAAATGGATGAGCAACGACAGCGCTCTAAGACGGCTCGCAAGGGACAATTTAGCGGCGGCCTGGAAGGTCATGACTCTATTCATCTGAAATATCACACTGCGACGCATTTGTTGGGTGCAGCGTTACGCAAGGTTTTGAATGCGCCAGATTTACAGCAACACGGAAGTAATATTACCACCGATCGATTGCGCTTTGATTTTAATCACGACAAATTGACACCAGAAGAAAAACAGGCGGTCGAAGATCAAGTTAATGCTTGGATTGATGAAGATTTGCCAGTTAGTTTTGCTGTTTATCCAACGAGCGAGGCGCTAAATATGGGTGCAATTGGCGCGTTCGGTGAGCGTTACGGCGACGAAGTTAAGGTGTATTCTATTGGCAAGGATGATAATATCGTTAGCTTTGAAGTTTGCGGCGGTCCGCACGTCGAGCATACTGGAGTTTTGGCTGAAGATGGCAAGCGATTTAAAATCACCAAAGAAGAATCTAGTTCGGCTGGAATTCGTCGAATCAAGGCTGTTTTAAGATAGATAATTAACTGTTGCTCTAAAATCACAAGCGTTATATAATATTTCTTATATGGCATTGAAAGACATGTTAAAGAAGTCTGATAAAGATAGTCGCGAACTATTGGTTAGCTTAGATATTGGTACGGAGGTGGTTAAGGCGTTAATCGCTGAAGTTAAAGACGACGAGCTGAAGATTATTGGTGTTGGTCGAAAGCAGCAGGAAATGGGCGATATGCATAGCGGTGCGATTGCTGATATTGCTGGGGTTGTGGCGAATTGCGAAGAGGCTCTGTCTGAGGCTGAGGATCAAGCTGGCGTTCAGGGAAAGCGGGTTGTTATTGGCATCGCGGGCGAATTAGTTAAGGGCGTTACGAATACTATTCGCTATCGCAGGCCGCAGCCAAATAAGCCACTAGACATTGCCGAGATGGAGTTCATCATTGAGAAAGTTCAGGAGCGAGCTCAAGGAAAGGCTCAGGCTCAAATTGCACTGGAAACTGGCAATGAGGATGTTGAAGTGAAATTAGTCAACTCGGCGCTGGTGAGCATCCATATTGATGGCTATAAAGTTTCGAATCCGATTAGTTTTCAGGGGCGAGATGTGGCAGTGCAGATTTACACGGCGTTTGCTCCGATGGTTCACATCGGTGCGCTGGAGAAGGTTGCGGACGAGCTTGCGCTGGATTTAGTGGCTGTGGCTGCTGAGCCATTTGCGGTGAGTAGGAGCGTTTTAGGATCGGATACGGATAGCAATTTCACGGCGATTCTAGCGGACATTGGTGGCGGTACGACGGATATTGCAGTTGTTAATGACGGCGGAGTCGAAGGTACAAAAATGTTTGGCATTGGTGGACGAAGTTTCACTAGAACTATTGCGGCCGACCTGGATTTGAGCTTCAAAGATGCAGAAAAACTGAAGTTGAATATTGATAATGAGAATTTGAAGCCTAGCGTAAAGAAAAAAGTTGACGCGGCGATCGACAAGACTTTGGAAGTTTGGCTATCGGGCGTTGAATTGGCGCTGAGCGATTTTGATAATGTCGATTATTTGCCAAATAGGATTTTACTGTGCGGTGGCGGATCGAGCTTGCAGAAAATTACTGAAGCTCTGAAAACTCGACGCTGGCCAGAGGATTTGCCTTTTACTAAGAAGCCAGTAGTTCAATATATTAATCCAAGTGATATTACAGGGATAGTCGATGAAACTGGAGATATTAGCGATCACACATTTGTAACCGCAATGGGCTTGTTGCGAGTTGGATATGATACAATTATCGGTAGTCAAGACGGTAATAGTTTAGTTGAAAAAGTAAATAGGTTGTTAAAGATTTAAAATGAATAAAGACGTTATTTATATCGATGTAGAAGACGACATTACGACGATAATTAGTAAGATTAAGGCATCGAAAGAGAGGATTATTGCGTTAGTGCCGCCTCGAAGAATTGGCGTTTTACAGAGTGCGGTTAATATTCGACTACTAGCTCGGGCGGCAACTTCGGCAGACAAGAGAATTGTATTGATCACGAATGATTCGGTTTTGGCTGGATTAGCGGCAACGGCGAAAATTCCTATAGCAAAAACACTTCAGAGCAAGCCAGAAATTGCGGAGATTCCGGTTCTGAAAGTTGATGACGACAATGATGTGATTGATGGCGGCAAACTGGCGGTTGGAGATATGGCAGATTCTGCGAAAAGATCAAAGAAATCTGATGAAGATTCTGCTGTAGATAATGCTATAGCTGACGCAAATAAGAAGGAATCTAAGGGGTTGGACTCTCTGAAAAAGATGGTTAAAAAACCGAAGGTCCCTGATTTTAATACATTCCGTAAAAAGCTCTTATTGGTAGGCGGCGGTGCCCTACTTTTGATTGTATTTTTGGTTTGGGCAATTTGGTTTGCACCACATGCCACGGTTGTTATTTCAGCAAAGACTACTAGTATGACAGTCAGTGATACCGTCAGCTTGAATGAAACAGCCACTACAAGCGCAAAATCTAATGTCATTAAGTCTGTAAAGAAAGAATTAGCAAAGGAAGTTAGTGTTGAATTTTCTGCTACGGGCAAGAAGAACGTCGGAGAAAAAGCGACCGGAGTGGTGGTTTTTAAGAATGTTTCCCCAGATAGTGTTACTATTGCAGCTGGTACAATTTTAAAGAATAGTGGATTATCTTACACTTTAAATTCTTCTGTAACTGTTCCAGGCGGCTCTTATCAGCGTAATTGCCCTGGGTATATTTGTCCGGGATCTGCTTCTGGGGTTATTACCGCCAGTGAGGGCGGGGCTCAGTATAATGCGGCGACTGGTAGTATGAGTATTTCGGTTGATGACATTTCTGCGTCGCTGCGGTCTGCTACTAGTGGCGGCACCGATAAAACTGCAACGGTTGTGACGGCTAGTGATATAGAATCGGCAAAAAGCAAGCTGAGCGAAAAGAAGATTGATGGATTAAAAGAGCAATTGTTGTCATCATTCGGCGATTCGGCAACGGTTATAACGGAAAGCTACGTTGAAAATCGATCAGATCCTAACCCAAGTGTAGCGGTAGACGGCGAAGCGACTGGAGCTGTAACTCTGAAATCGACAATTACCGCCAGTGCGTTGGCTATTGATAAGAATGAGCTAAAAAACTTTGTGGAAGCAAAGCTTAAAGAGGAGATTTCTGGTAAGAAGTCGCAGAGAATTTATGACAATGGAGTAAGCAAGGTTGCGTTCTCGCAATTTTCTAAGGCGCATAATGCACAGACTGTGCGTTTAACTACGAATGGCAAGGTTGGTCCAGATATTAAAGAAGCGAACGTAAAGGATCAAGCCAAAGGCAAGAGTTACGGAGAGGTTCAGTCTGCTATTGAATCTATCGAAGGTGTTGAAGATGTCGATGTTAAATTCTCGCCATTCTGGGTTAAATCTGTTCCAAAAGATATCAATAAGATTAATGTCGAATTTAAGATAAAAGATGTCAAGTAAAAACTTTTTAGCGCTGGATGTTGGATCGCGGCGAATTGGTTTGGCTATGGCGGATTCGCAAGTGAAGATCGCCGTGCCGTTTGGTTGGTTGGAGAATAATGAAAATATTGTCCAGGAAATAACAGAACTAGTATTGAGGCACGACATCGATACGATCGTAGTGGGCTATCCACGAAATCAATCTGGCGAACCAACGAAGCAGACGGAATTTGTGGAAGAATTTGTTAAGCAATTTGAAGACATTGAGCTTGATACTGAGATTGTTTTTCAAGACGAATCTTTAACGAGTGTGCAGGCCGAGCAGAGATTAGGGAATAAAATTAAAGATAAGGGCGAGATTGATGCGGAGGCTGCTAGCATAATTTTGCAGGACTTTTTGGAGGAGAATTATGAAAATTCGTAAACAACGTATTTGGCTATTAGTGCTGTCAATAGTTGTGGCTATCGCTGGAATCGGCGCCCTTGGGGCAACAGTGTGGTACAAGCAGATGCTTTCTCCTGTCGACGTAAATAGTCAGCAAACCTTCAGAATTAATATTAAAGAAGGTATGGGGTCTAGCGATATCGCCAAAACTTTAGAGGATAATAAAATTATCAAAAACTCTTTAGCGTTTTCTATTTACATAAGGCTTCATAATTCGGCAAGCAAATTCAAGGCTGGCGTCTATTCTGTAAAATCTTCGCAATCTGTCGATGAGATAATTAATCATTTGACCAGCGGTAAAACTGATGAGATTGCTATAACATTTTATCCTGGATCGACTTTGAATAAAAAAATAAAGAATTCTGATGGCAGAGAGGTTGAATCTGTGCTGCTTAAGGCGGGATTCTCGGACGATCAGATAAAAAAGGCATTTGCTGCTAAGTATGACAGTCTAGTTTTTGCGGGTAGACCGGAAAATGCTGGGCTTGAGGGGTATATTTACGGTGAAACATTCTATATTTCCCCGGATGAAACCGCAGAACAGGTTTTACAGCGGTCAATTGATCATCTGGAGAAAATTGTTAAGAAGTATAATCTGGAGGAGAAATTTAAAGCTCGTGGGCTGACCTTATATCAAGGGATAACAGTAGCGTCGATTATTCAGCGCGAATCGATTGGCTGTGGGTCTGGCGTGGAAACTTGCGAAGATCAGCGTAAGATTGCTAGTGTATTTTACAATCGCCTGAAAGCCAATATGCCGTTGGGCTCTGATGTAACATATCAATATATTGCTGACAAAACAGGGGTAGAGCGTTCGCCAAACCTTAAGTCGCCATATAATACACGCATTCAAAAAGGTTTAACTCCTGGACCAATCTCTTCACCTAGTTTGAGCGCGTTGAACGCCGCCGCCGACCCGATAAACTCTGATTATCTATATTTCCTGAGTGGCGACGATGATATTACGTATTTTGCGAAAACCAACGAAGAGCACGAGTCTAATGTCAAGGCTCACTGTCAAAAGAAGTGCCAGATTTCTTGACAAAAACGCATTTTATAAAATTTATTGACTTTATTGTCAATGTTGTGTAAAATAGATATTAGATCATTTGTCTAATTTATCAACAGGGGTGAATTACGATAAATGACCTGCCAAAATTGTCGCTACGGATATAGAAAAACTAATGTAGAATAATAATAATCAATTAGGTCGACAACATATCCTGTTCTATTGCGAGAAGAAAGACAATTTGGTAGAGGTGCTAGTGGTAACATTGGCGCAAGGAGAACGATTATTCGTAACCATTTTACATCTCTTCGGAGTAAAAAACGTAAACTGCAATCATTTGCAATCTACGGTGGAATATTTTTATTGACTATATCATTTTTGATCTACGGCAATAGCGGTAGCAATGTGTCTGCTGAAAGATCAAAAACTTTGGCATCATCTGAAACTACTGGTGTTTCATCGGTGTCTAAGTCTGCTAAGTCTAAAACAGCTTCAGTAGATGAATTAACGGCAGCTAATGCTGTGACTAACTTGGCAGAAACGGCAGAATTGCCTTCGGCTGGTGACTTGCGCGAATCTGAAACTTCACTAACAATTAAGAAGAATCTTTCTCAGAATGATACAGAAGTCATAACAAAACCTGACATTGTTAAGCCAGACACTTCGGCGGCGCGTGGCATTTCGTCTTATGTAACCAAAGAGGGTGATACGATGGAATCTATTGCTAAAAAGTTTAAGATTTCATCTCAGACGCTTCGTTGGGCTAATAATACAACTTCGGACGCCGTAGAGCCGAATAAGACTCTAGTCGTGCCTCTTGTTGACGGTGTTGTTTATACTATTAAAGACGGTGATACTGCCCAATCTCTGGCAGAAAAGTATAAAACGAGTGCTGAACGCGTCGTTCTGTATAATGATATCGATGACGGCGCCAAGCTGTCTACTGGATCTAGAATTGTGTTGCCTGGAGGTGAGCTTCCAGAAAATGAGCGACCTGGTTATGTTGCTTCGCGAAGTAGGTCTACTACGAGTGGAAGTCGAAATTGGCTAACCGCTTCTGTCGGTAACCGTTATGCGGCTGGTAACTGTACTTGGTATGCATACGAGCGTCGTTTGCAGCTGGGTCGTCCGATTGGTAGTTTCTGGGGTCATGCTAAGGCTTGGAGTGATAGTGCTCGTGCTGCTGGGTTCGTGGTTAACGATGTTCCAGCTCCGGGTGCTATTATACAGAATACTTGGGGTGGCTTTGGTTACGGACATGTCGGTATTGTGGAGCGAGTAGATGGTCAGAATATCTATATTATGGAAATGAATTATAGGGGTTATAATATTATCTCTCCTCGTACCATACCACTTGCTGAGGCTCGTCGTTATAACTTCATTCACTAAAATTTAAAATGGCACCAGAGTAACACCCCGTCGACTGATGGGGTGCTTTTTGGTATACTAAAGATATGTTTGTAGATATTGCAAAAGTTTTAGTGCGCGCCGGTAGAGGCGGTAATGGTGTAGTCAGTTTTCGTCATGAGAAATATGTCGATAAGGGAGGTCCCGATGGCGGTGATGGCGGTCGTGGTGGTGATATTGTTTTCTTGGCGACGAAGGATCTTAATACACTTTTGAATTTTAGATATAAGCCGGAGCTTAAAGCTGAAAAGGGTGGTGATGGCGGAAAACGTAATAAACGAGGAAAAAGTGGTGCGCCGCTAATCGTTAAAGTGCCGATGGGTACCCTAGTGAAGCGCGACGGTATGATAATTGCGGATTTGACCGAAGATCAACAACGGGCAGTGGTGGCTCGTGGGGGAGATGGTGGATTTGGAAATGCACACTTTACGTCTAGTACGCGCCAAACGCCTAAAATTGCCGAACTTGGTGAGACTGGCGAGGAATTCGAGGCAGAGTTGGAATTGAAATTATTGGCCGACGTTGGTTTGGTTGGCTTTCCGAATGCTGGTAAGTCGACGTTTCTGAGTGTGGTTTCTAATGCGCGTCCAGAGATTGCCAACTACGAATTTACGACTTTGACACCTAATTTGGGAGTGGCTGATGTTGACGATGGGTCGATTTTGATTGCTGATATTCCGGGGTTGATTGAAGGTGCGTCAGAAGGTAAAGGTTTGGGCGATCAATTTTTGCGACATGTCGAGCGAACGGCCGTGCTGCTTCATATGATTGATGTGTATAGCGATGATCCGGCGGAGAAATATCAGGCAATTCGTCGCGAGCTGGAAAAATATTCTGAATCATTGGCGGAGCGTCCAGAGATAATAGCACTGACCAAATGCGAAGGCTTGGATGATGAGATTATTGCTATGCAGTCGACTGCCCTTCAAAAAGTAGCTAATGGCGCGCCAGTTGTGGCGATTTCTTCCCAGACACACGACGGAGTGACCGAGCTTCTACGAATGTTGCGTGATGAAGTTGCTAAATATCGAGAGCGTGAAGCTGAGATTGTTGATGAAAAAGAGGAAGATTTGCCGACAATTTCGTTGGATGATCAGGTCATTTCTGATGCTTGGTCTGTAAGGCGTGTCTCTGACGCTGAATCTAATGAGACTGACGATGAAGATGGGAAGATTGAGTTTATTGTTACGGGCGCTAAGATTGAAAAATTTGCTCGTCGGACTAACTTTGATCAGTTTGAATCTGTTAATCGCTTGCGAGACATTATGCGAAAAATGGGAATTACTCACGAATTGTTGCGTCAAGGAGCGATTGGTGAAAGTTTGATTCAGATTGGCGAATCTATGCCGTTTACATTGGTTGAGCAGTAGAATAAAGTGCATTGTTGACAAATTTTGATATAAAGATTGTAATCTACAGCTTAGGACTAATTAGGCTATAATTATATATAAAGATGAAATATATTCAACCACGACTCTATATCGCGAGTTCCTACGAGTCACTCCTGGAGCTTAAATCCAGAGGTAATTACTTTTTTGATTATGATGACGACACCACTAGTGCTAGACTATCAGATATTTTGGAAAACAGAGTAACTTTTATTGTAGCGGAACCGGGTCAGGGTAAAACACGCCTTATTGAAGAACTCGAAGGGCTATATGAAAATGCACGTAGGATAGATTTTAAAACTAAATTGCCAGGGCAAGACATAGATAGTTGGCTTCGGCTAAACAATATACACGATGATACTGATATTATCTTGCTAGACGGTCTAGACGAGTCGCCAAATCGGGATATTATAGAGACAATCAGGGGTATGATCTATCATATCAATGGACATCCAAAATGTAGGTATGTAATATCAAGTCGTATACATTATTTTAGCAAATACCAAAATATATTTAGAGGAATTCCAGATGCACACTATCTGTTCATTAACCCGCTTAAATTTCATGAAGCAGAAAAATTTTTAGAGCAGATTGGTGTTGAAGAAGGTTCTATCAGGAAATTATTTAACAGCTTGCCACGTGGAAGCACAGGTGATAGTTCAATTCTACAAAACCCCCGCTATCTTGAAATTATTGCCAAGAAATTAGAGGACGAGAATTTTAATGCGGAGGATCTTAATAGACCGATGTTGTTTGCTTCACTTGTAAGTAAACAGCTTCTTGGTGAGGACGAGAAGTCAGGGCGTCAATTGGCAGAACTAAAGCAGCGTTTTTTGGAGCATATCGCACTTACTATGAAGATCGCTCAAGTTACTGAAATATCGACTGATGATTTTATTACTTTTATTGACAGGGCTTCATCGGATGTAAAATTATTACTAGGAAATACAGACATAGAAGATATATATGAGCACTCTTTACTCACTAAGAATGTAGAAGGAAGGATATATTTTACTAATGCAGAAATTCAAGAATACCTTGCGGCAAAATATATAGCTCGGATGGCGAATCCAATTCGAAAAGCATTTACGCTGGCCTTTGATAGTCAAACTCGTCGACTTATACCGTCTTGGCGTAACACACTGTCATATCTAGTTGATGAGATGCCAGAGATGGCACGTCTTATTATTGATCTGCAGTCGGAAGACGCAACTTTAAACGATGATATGGAATTATTAGTCGCAGGAGTAAATGCGGTATGTATGACTAGTTCTGATAAGGAATACATATTTGACCGCATATGGAGTCAACATAAGAGGCAGTCTACATTTATTGATCGTGAGGTTTTATTTAAATTAGCCCGCTACGCTAGCTCAGGTCAAATAGAGTCAGTATTAGAGTTTGTTATCTCAAAGCGCAACACAAAAGCTAACCATGTCATGTTGTTAAATGCCATTGTATTTTGCGGCGAAGCATTGCTTCTTAATAGATATAATAAAGAAGATAATCGGCGGCTTGTTGAAAGATTATTAACGATAGCTTGTAGGACGGTTAAAAACAATAATCATGATTTACAGTATAATGCCATACACTCCCTAATGGCAACTAATGACAAGTCAGTGTTAAATAGGTTACTATCATCCGCACGCCGAAACCATACTGCTATATTTGACGCCATACAATCTTTTGCTTACAAAACAGACAGGAACAGTGAAGCGGCTATAGATATATACATTGAAGGAATGAAGCGCGAAGTCATCAGCTCGCGATTTTATATTGAGAAATTGGATAAGCCAGAGTCTATCGGTTACTTTTTGCAAAAGCTAGCGATTGATGAAAATCTTGTGTTATCCGTAATCAACCGCGATAAGTTGGTACTTAACGGTAAGAGTAAGTTCCTAGTGAGTATTGATAAGTTGTGGCGTGATGACTGGCTGTCCATTTTGAAACAATTTATATACTTGTCCCTTAAGGCCGAACACGGTTATTATGCCGAACGTTCAGAGTTTGTACAAAAGATTATTAATTTAATTTCTCAAAAAGACTCATCATATTTCGATGAAATGCTTGAATATTCACTTCATAGTGGTAAAGATGGTGATACTTTTTTGTATCGCATGCGTTCATCTCTTGCACAAGAGATGACCATTGATGCGGTTGATAAGATAGTTAGGCTGATGGCGGAGAGTAACCAAAGGTGGCTATTGTGGCATTTATTAACGGGAGTTATTAGTTCTGATAATCCTAATAAAGTGGCTATTGAGAAGCGTGCTCGCACGCTATTACCAAACGAGTTTAAACAGTTTGATGCTGAAATGAGGCGAATGCAGAGGCAGGATAAATTAAACCAGCCAACGGTTAAATTTAATACGATCTATAAGCAGATTTGTAATGATTTAAAAGATAGTAGTTTGGGGTCTTTATACGATGCTGCAAAAATGATTGTAGATTATTTAGAAGATGCCAATCGTCGAGAGATGTTGAATTATACTGAAGAGCAAGTTGCGTGCATATGGGAAGGACTAAAAAAGTATATACTTGATGACTTTAATGAGTCACGGATACAGTTTGCTTATACGAAGAAGTATCCTGGGGGCGGCGGAGAGTATACTATTTCTACGTGTGTATCTCAAGCTATCGAGGCAGTTTTATTTGGGTATCTTACAAAAAGGACGGATCTGGGGGTTTATAAACAAAAGATTCTTAGCCTATTTCCTTATATGTATGAAGAACAGCGGCATGATATTTTTGATAATATAAAGCTTGATGATGCTGACAAGGCCAATATTATAGAATCTTACAAAGATGTAGACACCGATAAGGCGCAACATTTGCCTGAAAACTTCATTGAGTTTGCTGATAAATATTCAGTAAAAGAAGCCGTACCGATATTGCGAGATTTTATACTCAAAAGTGACATAATGGTCCATTACAAAGTGAAAGCCTTGCGTGTTGCTGAAGTCATTATGCCAGACAAAAAATTCTTGCTAAAAGTTTTAGGCTATTATCAAAAGAATCATGATGATTTAAGCAGACTCATCCTTCAGGAGGTTGATAGTATATTGATCGCTAATTACGAAGATGAGGGTGCTATTATACGAAGAGCTCAATTGCTAAAAAACAAAGCCTTTAACTGCCCAAGGCATCCTTCCGGAGCGTTTTATTCTATAAGTGATGATGAAGCAGAGTTGGATGACAAAGTTATTGCCAAGCCTCTAGCGGGATTAACGAACAGTAAATGGATTGATCTATTTACTGACTTACTGAGAGAATCATTCGAGATAAATGGGAGAGGTGAAGGATGGAGTCGGTATGCCTTTTATCTTTGGAAGGTGTGCGAAAGCTATTTTAAGAACCTTAGCTATACAAAAGATATAGGTATAGTGCGGCTAATAGAAGAAGAGGTAGAGAAGCATCCAGAGCATATGACTGCTGGCTTTCGACGCCTACTTGAGGATATTAAGGCAAGCTTTTTGGAGCAGTTGGGTGGTAAACACTCGTACTCAATGGCGATACAACTAGTTAACCGATTCAACTCAACTGACGATAGGGCAATTTGCTCTGAGGACGAGCTTTTGTTTGAGACAGAAGAGATCATAAGATCACTGGATAGGTGGGTGAAGCAGGAGGGGTCTTCTCTGTTGTGTAATGGTGAAGTGGACGCACAAAGAAACATTGCTATACGATTTGAAAATTTACTATTGGAAAAATACAATAAGTCGGATATACATACTAGATTTGAGCGTGAGGTGCAAGAGCTGGATGGAACGCGAACTGACTTTCAGGTGTATCATGGATTTTTTGGTCCGGTGATTATTGAGTTAAAGCTGTCAACACACTCAGAACTGTACGGGCGAACGAGCTTAAAGAAAACTAAGTCATTTGATTCAATGAAAAAATACATGCTGCAGTTTAATGCCAAAAACGGGATACTTCTAATATACAAACATCAATCAACTGAAGACGAGACATTCGAAAAAATACTACATAATACTAGAAAATATTACGAGGAAATACCTGGAGTTAAAGTGATGACGATAGGTAGGTAAAGCCTTTCTGCTATAATATAAATATGGCGCAAACATTTTTCTTCTACGATCTTGAAACTAGTGGTCTTAATCCCAGGCAAGATCGAATTATGCAATTTGCCGGTCAGCGGACTGATATGGATTTGCAGCCGATTGGCGAACCGTATAACATTCTCGTGACATTAAATGACGATACGCTGCCGAGTCCTGATGCGTTGATGGTGACGGGCATAACGCCGCAAAAAACTGTCGAAGAAGGCTATACTGAGGCTCAATTTGCGCGTATGTTAAGCGAGGAAATATTTACGCCCGATACGATTGCTGTTGGTTTCAATAATATCCGTTTTGACGACGAGTTTATTCGTCATTTGTTTTGGCGGAATTTTTACGATCCATACGAGTGGGCTTGGAAAGACGGTCGATCTAGATGGGATTTGTTGGACGTGGTGCGTTTAACCAGGGCGCTTCGACCTGAGGGAATTGAGTGGCCAATTGACGATAAAGGTGAGCCGAGTAACCGCCTGGAGCTCATCACGAAAGCTAACGGAATAGAGCATGAAAATGCCCATGACGCGCTAGCGGACGTGACCGCGTTGATTGCTGTAACCAAATTGATTAAGCAGAATCAGCCGCAAATGTACGACTATTTGCTGAAAATGCGCGACAAGAAATTGGTCCAGAAACTGGTGAATGTCGATAATAAGAAACCTTTTGTTTATGCGAGCGGTCGTTATGATAAAGAATTTGCCAAAACGACCGTGGCTTTTCCGCTAACTACGAGCCGAAACGGCGGCGTGATTGTTTATGATTTGCGCTATGATCCGACGCCGTTTGTTGATCTGAGCGTTGAGGGATTGTCGGCGAAGATATTTGCAACATGGGAAGAAAGGCAAGCTGAGGATTTCGTTAAATTGCCAGTTAAGGAATTGCAATATAATCGCTGCCCGGCAGTTTCGCCACTTGGCGTGTTGACTCAGGGCGATGGCTGGAAGAAAATTTCTCTGGATGCGGAAACTGTACAGAAGCACCAAGATATTTTACTTTCTCATCCAGATTTTGCCGAAAGGCTGCGTAGTATATTTGAGAATAGGCCAGAGTTTAAGAAAATGACCGATCCAGAAGCGCAATTATACGATGGGTTTTTGGACAATAGTGATCGAGTTCGCGTTGAAGCTGTGCGTAATGCTGGCGAGCGTGAGTTGGCTGATTTTCATCCGGATTTTCAGGATGAGCGATTGTCGTCACTATTGTTGCATTATAAAGCGCGAAGTTTTCCTAATTTGCTTAGTGAAGATGAGTTACGACAATGGGAAGAATGGCGCAATGAGCATTTACAGGCGCAACTGCCGCAATTTATGAAATCTTTGCAACGATTGGCGCCTAGTGCGACTGACGAACAGCAGTTTATTTTGCAAGAATTGCAATTATGGCTGGAATCGGTTCTACCTTCTGTTGACGCTTGAAATGCGGTTATGCTAAAATCAGAAAGATGGTTTCGCATAGAAAAATAAAAAATGGAGGAGTGACGTTGATTAAGAACAGAAAACACGTAGTATGTATAGGAATGCTGTCCTTAGTATTTGTATTATCAGCATTGGCAGTTCTGTCGCCTTTGGTTAGGGCGGAGGAGCCTCCTAAGTATACGTGGAAGGATGTAACTGTACCGGGAGATGATGAATTTAGAGAAGCAATTATTAGTCCAGACGGATCAAAGCTTTTTATACTGCGAGAAGATGCTAATACTGGCGATATAAAATTGTTAATTTCCGCAGATAATGGTGTAAGTTGGAATAGTTTTGCGATGCCAGATTCCGCGAATAGATTGCTAGTAAACACAGACGGGTCTAAGATGATTGTGAATGGTCGGCATGGAGAAAAATCTTTTTATATGTCAACTGACGGTGGGCACAATTGGGTGAAGTCTAACAATATAGACCCCAGTAATAACCATTTATTTATGAGCCCAGACGGCTCCACTCTGGCTAGGTGTGGAGATGACGGTGAAACCCCTCCGCTTTATGTTTCTATTGACGATGGTCAAACTTGGACGCAAAAAGGTAATATTTGTCCCGAGCGCGTGCTTGATGGCGGAAAGATGATTGCGATAGATGGAACCCCTAGTATAGTAAAGAGGTCTGATGATTACGGATTGACCTGGACGGACGCTGGAACTCGTGTCATCCATGATACAACCCTCATGTCCATCAGTACTAATGGTAACAGCCTATTTGATGGTCACAAAATTTCATTAGATGGTGGTGTCAGCTGGTCATCCATTCCTGCTGAGGTTCCGATGCGGGGGGCGGATGACTATATTGTACAGACAGGGATTAGCGATGATGGCAAGAGATTGCTTGTTTATGTTCGACCAGTCGCCATGAATGCTTCAAATTTACCGTATATTGTAATGTCAGTAGATGGCGGTAAAACCTGGACGTCGCAGGGTGATAATGAGGCTGGTTTTGGCAGCGTTTATTCGTCTTCGTCGGCGTCCAGAATATTCGCAATGTTCTACGATATGACAACGGGCGCGGCTTATTATCGCCTAGCAACTCTACCGACGCCTCCGCCTGTAACTCCTGGCGGTACTGGTGCGGGCACAGGCGGAACTGCCACTTCGTCCACAGGCTCTTCATCTTCAGGTGCTTCAACCGCCGCAACAACAACATCGTCATCCGCTTCCAGTAAAAAACCAGAAAAATCATCAAACCTTGCGGAAACAGGAAACTCTATTTGGCTAGTTAGTGGGTTAGCTATTATCGCCGTTGTAGCTGGCGGATTAGCGCTAAGAAAACGACCGTAAAATTAACTCATAGACGGAGCGAGCTTTTGAGATTCGACTTCATGATCAGGCTCGCTCTTTTTCATACTGGAAAGTAGATAAATTGATAATAAAATAAGTTCGCTTTTTTGATTTGGTGTAAAATAGCGGATTTTTCTGTTGATTCGTCGTTGTGCGATTTCGCTGGCAATGTCAATGGACTTCCAAAACAGGACAGAAAGTGATTTTCTGAGGATAATTGCTGATGGTACGATAATTGCCCAGAAAATAACCATTAAAATTGCGGGCAGACTGATGTTTGTGAAGGGGATTTTTCCTAGGAAAAAGAAGAAAAATAGCTGGTCGATCACAAAAGGCGCGAGTAGTATCGCTCCGATGATCATAATTAAGTAAATGCCCAGCTTTCTCATAGATCTAACTGTAGCAAATAAGATATTTACTTGCAATCATAAGCGTAATGTGTTTTAACTCTGATTTGCGTTGATATTTGGACTGGAAAAAATAGTTAAAAACCTGTATAATATAGCGGTTATGACAGAGGTAATTCGTGTTAAAGGTGCTCGTGAGCATAATCTAAAAAATGTGGATATTGAGATTCCGCGAGATCAGCTGGTGGTGATTACGGGTCTTAGTGGTTCCGGGAAATCCAGCCTGGCATTTGACACGATTTATGCCGAAGGTCAGCGTCGTTATATGGAGAGCTTGAATTCTTATGCGCGTCAATTCTTGGGTACGATGGATAAGCCTGACGTTGATTCGATTGAAGGGCTCAGCCCAGCGATTTCAATTGACCAGAAGTCGACCAGCCGCAACCCGCGTTCGACCGTGGCTACGGTGACGGAAATTTATGATTATCTGAGGCTTTTGTTTGCGCGAATTGGTGTGCCGCATTGTCCGATTTGTGGCAATGAAGTTACACGTCGCACGACCGAGGTGATTATTGACGAGATTCTGCGACAATTTGTTGATAAGCGAATTTTGCTATTGGCGCCAATTGTTAAGAATAAAAAAGGTGAGTTTGCGCACATCCCGGAGCAATATCAGCGACTTGGTTATGCCAGGGTTCGTGTGGATGGCGTGGTGTACGCGCTGGATGAATTTCCGGAGCTGCAAAAAAGTTACAAGCATAACATCGAGCTGGTGGTTGATAGGCTGGCATTGACGGCAGAAATGCGATCTCGACTAAGTCAGAGCGTTGAGCAGGCGCTGGACTTAGGTCAGGGAGTTATCGAGGTTTTGGATGCGGACAGTGATGAAGTGAAGACTTTTTCGCAGAGATATGCTTGTGTTGACCATCCCGATGTCGATATTCCGGAGCTGGAGCCGCGACTGTTTAGTTTTAATGCACCGCAAGGGGCTTGTCCTGTGTGTACAGGTTTGGGGTCGAGGTTGGAGGTTGATCCGGAATTGGTCTTTAATAACAATTTGACAATTTCCGAAGGCGCGATTCGACCGTATAATCGAATGAATTCTGACGCTTGGAATATGAAGCGATTGGCGTCTGTTGCTGAATCTCACGGATTTAGCTTGAAAGTTCCTGTAGGCAAGCTTTCTGATGATGCTAAACATAAAATATTATACGGAACTGGCGACCAAAAATATCGCGTTGATTTGGGTGGCGGTCGACATTACGATACGACTTATGAGGGCGTTATTCCTAATCTGGAGCGACGTTGGAAAGAAACTGATAGCGATTTTATGCGACGAGATATTGAGCGATTTATGCGCGAGAGAGACTGCTATGCTTGTAAAGGTGCACGCCTGAAACCTGTGGTTTTGGCGGTGACGGTTCATGAATTGAATATCGTTGACGTGTGCGATTTGAGTGTTGATGACGCGTTGGATTTGTTTGATAATAAGCTTCAACTGACCGAGCAAGAAATGACGATTGCTCGCTTGATTGTGAAGGAAATTAAATCTCGTTTGGCATTTATGAGCAATGTTGGGCTGAACTACTTGGAACTAAGTCGGGCGGCTAACACGCTTAGTGGCGGTGAGGCGCAGCGAATTCGCTTGGCGACGCAAATTGGCGCTGGGCTTCAGGGTGTGCTTTACGTTCTGGATGAGCCGTCAATTGGACTTCATCAACGTGACAACGACAAGTTGATTGATATGTTGAAGCGCCTTCGTGATTTAGGAAATTCTGTGCTGGTGGTTGAGCACGACGAGGACACGATTCGTCAGAGTGATTTTTTGGTTGATATGGGACCGGGAGCTGGTGTGAATGGCGGTCAAGTAGTGGCAATGGGGACGCCTGAAATTGTTGCGAAAAATGAGAACAGCATAACGGGGCGCTATTTATCTGGGGCGGAAAAAATTGCCGTTCCGAAAAAGCGTCGCAAAGTTGTGAAAGATAGAAAGTTGATTGTTCGTGGCGCTCGCGAAAATAATCTTAAGAACATTGATGTGGAGTTTCCTTTGGGTTTGATGACTGTAGTGTCTGGTGTTTCTGGTAGCGGAAAGTCGACGCTAGTTAATGATATTGTGGCGCGGGAATTAGCGGCAGAGCTGAATCGCGCAACGACGGCGCCAGGGTTGCACGACGCCATAGAAGGTGTGAATTTGCTTGATAAGACGATTGTCATAGATCAGTCGCCAATTGGTCGAACGCCGCGCTCCAATCCAGCGACTTACACTGGAATTTTTACGCCGATTCGCGAACTTTTTGCCAGCACGCCCGAGGCTAATGTTAGAGGTTATAAATCTGGACGCTTTAGCTTTAATGTTAAAGGTGGTCGCTGCGAAAATTGTCAGGGTGATGGTGTGATAAAAATTGAAATGCACTTTTTGCCGGACGTTTACGTTCAATGTGACGAGTGTCACGGCAAACGTTACAATCGCGAGGCGCTGGAAATTAAGTATAAAGACAAGACGATTGCCGATGTTTTGGATATGACAATTGATCAAGCGGCGGAGTTTTTTGATAGCGTGCCGAATATTGCACGTAAACTTCAGACGCTGGTTGAGGTTGGGCTTGGCTATATTAAACTTGGTCAGCCAGCAACTACTTTTTCGGGCGGTGAGGCGCAGCGAATTAAATTGGCAACGGAACTTTCCAAGCGTTCCACTGGAAAAACTATGTACATTCTGGACGAGCCAACCACTGGGCTTCATTCTGCTGACGTAAAACGACTGTTGGGGATTTTACAGCAATTGGTTGAAGGCGGTAATAGCATGATTATCATTGAGCATAATTTGGACGTCATAAAGTCGGCTGACTGGATAATTGATATGGGTCCAGAGGGCGGAATTGGTGGCGGTACCGTTGTGGCTTGCGGTACGCCTGAAGATATCGCCAAGGTGCCAAATTCGTTCACTGGCAAATATCTGAAAAAGATGCTTTAAGACTACTTTTTACGCTTGGTTTTCGAGAGGAGAACTGACAATTGTTTTCTTAATAAAGCGCGAGTATTTGGTTGTTTCAAAGCATGAATAGCCATTGGTGAGACAGACAGGAAGATAATGAGGATTGCTGCAACTTCAATATTTACGCCCGCTTTGGTTAGGAATTCTCCGGCGTAGAAACCTAGATAAACAAAGGCTGACGACCAAAGAAACCCACCGATAAGATTGAAAGTTAAGAACGTTTTATAGTGCATTTTACTGGCGCCGGCAACGATTGGGGCGAAGGTCCTTACGATCGGTACAAATCGAGCTAGGACGATTGTCGCTGAGCCGTGCTTGTCATAAAACTTTTCCGTTTGATCCAAATATTTTTTCTTGAAAAATCGGGAATTTTCTTTTTCAAACAGCTTGCGCCCCACTTTGTGACCAAAACTATAACCAACACTGTCGCCCAGCACTGCCGCCGCAAAAACCAAAAGTGCAAAAATGTGAATGTCGATGTGCTGAGGATTCTGCTGAACCATATATCCAGCAGTGAAGAGTAGGCTGTCGCCGGGTAAGACAAAGCCGATTAGTAGACCAGATTCTGCGAAAACTACTAATAAAATTGCGAATACGCCGAAGCTAGTTATCAAGTGAACAAAAGATTCCATGCCTTAATTATAGCATGATTGGCGTATGTAGATTGGACTATTCTTCAATAAATCCACCAGATTGCCGCGCCCATAATTTTGCGTAAACACCGCGTTTTTTATTGATGAGTTCGTCGTGTGATCCATCCTCGACAATTTTTCCATCCTTCAAAACAATTATACGGTCCAACTTAGCAATTGTAGATAAGCGATGCGCAATGACAATTGAGGTTCGATTCTCCATCAACGTTTCCAAGGATTTTTGGATCAACGCTTCCGACTCAGAATCTAGCGCTGAAGTCGCCTCGTCGAGGACTAGGATTGGCGCATCTTTTAGGATTGCCCTGGCAATTGCAACTCGTTGTCGCTGTCCGCCAGATAATTTAATTCCGCGCTCGCCAACCATTGTGTCAAAACCGTCTTTAAGTCCGATGATAAAATCGTAAGCGCCAGCTTTTTTGGCGGCTTCTTCAATTTCTGCGTCCGTCGCATCAGGTCGACCGTAAGCGATGTTTTCGCGCACGGAGCGGTGGAATAGCAATGGTTCTTGCGGTACGTAAGCGATTTTGGCGCGCAAACTTGCTTGGGTGACTTCGGAAATATCTTGTCCATCGATGGTAATTTTTCCCGAGTCAATATCAGCGAAGCGTAATAGCAATTTGGTGAGTGTCGTTTTTCCGGAACCGCTCGCTCCAACCAAACCTATTTTTTCGCCTGGTTTAATCTCCAGAGAAAAGTCGTGGAATAGGGTGTCGCCTTGACCCTCGTCGTGCGTGAAAATTATTTTATCCATGGAAATTTCGCCGTTTGTAACTTTTAGTTTTGAATCGCTTTTATCAATCAATGTTGTTGGCGTTTGTAAGATTTCTACCATATCGTTTGCGTTACCGATAATTCGGTTGTAATTGCGCATAATTCCGTTCATGTTCCACAATTCATGTGCGACACTTCCAGTGTAGGTGATTATAAGATAAACAGACGCCACTGATACCAAATTATTTTGAGCTGCGTACACTGCGAAGGCGATTGCCCCAATTTTAATAACCATGTTGATTGACGAATATATAGTGCTGACTTTTAAGAATCCGCGCATTACGTCGAGGCTTGAATCTCGCCAAGAGTTGACGGTTTTTGTGAAAAATTTCTGTTCCGTAGCTTCGGCACCAGACGACTTGACCGCCAGAACGTTTGAGATTACGTCGGCTAATTGACCGTTCAATTTATTGCTGGATTTGGCTTCTTTTTTTGTCAATTTCGCCATTGGCTTGGATCCGTAATAAACAACGAGGCTGAAAACAATTGAGAAGATGAGTAAGAATAACGCGTATTGCCAAAGAAGGGTTGACAGGACAATTATTGAACCGACCAGTGAAACAACTAGTGGCAAAACCGACCAAATTATCGTGTCCCAAAAACTTTCTACTGCGCCGACTAATTTATTTGTTTGGCTAACGAGCGACCCGCCGAATTTATTTGAGTGGAAGAATAATGTTTGGTTGGTCAGTTTGCTGAAGCATCGAGCGTATAAATCTCGTTGCATGGCGGTTTCAAATGTCCAGGCGAGATATAAGACTAATCGCCAGCCGATGACGCTTGACCACAATCCACTGACGCTATATAGGGCGATTAATGTCCATAGGTTTTTTGAGTCGTGTAACTGATTATGTTGGATAATGCTAAGAAGCTGAGCAATTATGAGCGGGCCGACAAAAATGGTAACCACGAGAGTCAGCATTGCAAAAAATATTGCCAAGTTTCGGCGGTGTTTGTATGGTACTGACGTTTTCCAAAATAGACGAAATATTTCTTTACTGTTCGGTTTGTTTTTCAAATCAATTCCTTTCGATAATAAATTAATATTTATAAACAGAGTGTTCTTAATTATTCAAAAATTATATATTAGAGGAACTCGCCGTCGGGAGTTCATAGACTTTGACTATTATATGGAATATATAGATATAAGTCAATTTGTGAAGCAAAATCCTTGTTTATTTATTGTAAATACTTTACAATAGGAACATGACGCAAATTGTTAGGCGATCAACAAAACACACGAATGATGTGATGGCGATTTTAAAGAGCAAACATCACGCGACGAATGCGGAAATTGCTCAGGAATTGCGGAACATTCATCCTGAAGTCAGCGACACGACGGTGCATCGAATAACTCAGCGCCTGTGCGGCGACGGGATAATTGGTTTGGCGCCGCCGACCAAAAAAGGTTGCTTGCGATATGATATTCGTAAGGACGATCACGATCATTTTGTGTGCAGCGATTGTGATGGTCTGATGGATATTAAAATTGCCGATGAGATGAGAAAGCAAATTGCGCATGAAATTAGTGATTGTTATATTGACGGCCCGTTGGTTGTGACGGGAGTTTGTAAAAAATGCCAGAAAAGGAGGAAATAATGGCTTTATATGAAATTACAACAAAGCAAGAATTTGAAGATAAGGTGCTAAAAAGCGACGGTCCTGTACTAGTTGATTTTTGGGCGCCGTGGTGTCCGCCATGTCGAGCAATGGCTCCGCTCTTGCATCAAATTGCTGAAGAAACAGAGTTTGATATTGTTAAGGTTGACACTGAAGCGAGTCAGGAAAATGCGCAATTGGCTATGGAATATCGCGTGCAGGGAATTCCAAACATGAAGATTTTTGTTGGCGGCGAGGAAGTTGCTGAAATGATCGGCATGAAGCCAAAGCAGACGTTGATTGACGCTTTGGAAAAAGCTGCGAAATAGAAAAATAGAAGGGGATTTATGAAGGGTTTTAGTGGAAATATCGAAAAACTTACGTTAGAAAATGATAATTTTCGTCAAGTTTTATATACTGCGAAGCATTGCCAGTTGGTATTGATGAGCTTGCCTGTTGGCGGGGAAATTGGTTCGGAGATTCACGAGGAGAATGATCAATTTTTCCGATTTGAGTCTGGCGAAGGCAAGGTTTTGATTGATGGCAATGAATATATTGTTTCCGACGGTAGTGCTATTATTGTGCCGGCGGGCGCTGAGCATAATGTGATAAATACTGGCGAAGAGCCGCTTAAGCTCTATACTATTTATAGTCCAGCGCATCATAAAGATGGAATCGTTCGGGCGACTCGCGAAGAAGCGGAGGCTAACGAAGAAGATTTTGACGGCGTAACCACCGAATAAACTGTCGCCAAAGGAGAAAGTTTTTACTAATTATGCCCCACAAAGGATCAATCGTCGGCGAGATGTTTAGCTCATTTGGGCGGGTAATTTTTCGTGGAACTGCATGCGTCATATCGCTAATTTTTAGGATTGTACCGCAGAAGGACCGCGTACGGGTGATCGTTTATCGTGATGATGGTAAGATTTTATTAGTTAGAAGTCGCTTTAGTCGTCAAGAATGGGCTTTGCCAGGAGGCGGAGTGAATCGTAATGAGAGTTATGAGCGGGCTGCCGTTAGAGAAGTCTTGGAAGAAATTGGATTAAAGATACATAATCTGCGATATCTCGGAAAAGCTAATTCTCATGAATCTTATGTCAAATTTTCAGTTCGAGTTTTTGTGGCGCGCGCGTCTAATTATGACATAAAATGTAACTTTGAAATAATGGAAGCTCGGTGGCTTAATATGAATTATCTTCCTGAAGAATATTACGCTTTGTATATCAATAAGCATCAGTAGGCGGCTCCGCTTTTATGTATAATATGAGTATGAACGATCGACAAATTTCCCAGCTTGAAATAGTAAAGACTAAAGTTCGACAGTTACTGGGCGGCGACACTTCGGGACATGTTGATGATCATGTTGAGCGAGTGGCGTTGCTGGCGGAGCGTTTTGCTAACGAATATAGCGAATCGGTGAATCTGCAAGAAGTTCTGTTGACGGCTTGGCTACATGATGTTGATGATTATAAATTAGTCGGTAAAACGCAGGCGGAAAAATTGACGAACGCGGTAGATATTATGGCGCAGGCAGAGATAGCTGATGATTTAAGTCAGGTTGTGCTGGAAAATATTGCGGCGATTGGTTATAGTAAACGGTTGAACGGCAAGCAGCCGCAGCGGTTGGCGGGGAAATTGGCGTCTGACGCTGATATGTGTGATGCTATTGGTGCGGTCGGCATTGAGCGAGCGTTGGTTTATGCTTGTCGTCACGGCGGTCGGATTTTTGATCCTAAAGTCTGGCCGAATGTCAATCTGGCGGCGCACGAATATAACGCTGATGGCAATACGCATGACACTGACGGATTTATCAATCACTTCTTTGAGAAGCTACTGAAATTGAAGGGTTTGATGTTGACTGAGCCGGGGCGAATAGAAGCAGGAAATCGTCATCAAATTATGGTTGATTTTCTTCGCGCCTATTT
>UNSQ01000003.1 GCA_900556885.1 Candidatus Saccharimonadota bacterium | reverse complement strand
TTATGTGACCTTCCCAAGGTTGAGATGGGAGTTCGACTCTCCCCATCCGCACCAGAAAAACATTTTTAGATCTCCCGTCAATTCCTTATTTTTTAAATGAAAAGGTCGGATTTTTCTGGTCGGATGCGCTTTTTGCTAGATATGGCAAAAATGCGGTGTAAATAGTATAATTACCACATAAACCTAAACCAAACAATGTTTGGCATGGTTTACTGAATTCATGGATAAATAAAAGCTCGTCATGAGTCGCTATTTCTCTATAGTCGGTACTGGAAACGGTATCGGGTAGCTTCGGCTATCGCTCGTGGCGAGCTTTTTGTGTTTCGCCACGATGTAATATAAAAGAGGAGATTACATGGAAATACTAGAATCCATCGGTGGTGTATTACTAGGCATAGCGTTTTTTGTGGGTAGCATCATTGCTCTAATACTATTCTTTACAGTAGGCGCAACAGTAGGTGTAACTATATTACCGTTCGTTAGCTGGCTAACGGGTATATTATTTGCAGTCAATATCATTGCCTTACTGATAGCTATATCACGTAAAACTCGTGGTGTTGTAGGTATCATCATTTTCCTATCATCGTATGTTTATGGTTTGCAGACTTGGATTATTGGCTTGCTGGTTACGTTGACACTTTGGGGCTGGATAGCTGTGATTATTGGTCTATTCATAGGCGGTATTGGTGTAGTGCCTATCGGAATGGCGGCAGCGATATTTAACGGTCGTTGGAGCATATTCTTCGTACTACTAATTAACGTTATATTGACGTATGGCACGCGTATCATTGGTGGGACTTTAGCTGAGAGTGCAGGAAGAGCTAATGAATAAATGGCAAGAGATACTTTCAATAGAAGCCTAGACTTTAACGCTAAGCTCAAGTATTTTATTGCGTGCTATCTGCTTGTCTGGCTTGTTTTACAAGACGCTATAGGAAAGTTTATTACTATTCTTAATAACAGGGGTGTTGTTAATCTCGGTAAGAATTTTAATCCTAGCAATTTATTTTGGACTGATGAGCCGCTATGGAACATTGTCAAATTCGCCATTATCTGTGGGCTTGCTTTTATATTCGGTGTCGCATATTCACACATGGCGCGTAAAATCAGGGCAAGCGATAAAGTCACGATAAGCATGGTTAATGCCATTGTTGGTATTTTTGGGTATGTTATCATTTTATTCCTGATTATTGCAATATTTAGGAATGACGCACTACACGAAAGCTTTGTGCGCATGAGAGATGTTATCAGACAAGATAATTTATACATGGCTTTTATTGTTTTCCAGTTTATTGGTGCTGGCGTCCTAACGTTTGTTGGTATTAACACAGGACAAAAATTAGTAGGTAAATTTGAGGAGGACGATAAGGGCAAGTTATTAGGGATAAAATGGTATCACTATATATGGCTATCGCCAGCCATAAGCATATATATTCAATCTTTCTTATTCCTCATTTATTTGACTATACCCGCAATAAGAACATTTTTTGCTAATTTCAACTGGGGCGACCTTTTAGGTGGCAATACAGACAGTACGCATAATAACAGTGTTAGTTCTCTCATTTGGAGCTTTGCCTTTTTGTATTTAATTGCGGTTGTAATTTTCTACTTAATAAAGCTACAGAGAGACGTTCTTGCTGGCAAGACAAAAATGCACACAGTATTTAAGGTGCTAATCAGTATAGCTGTATCGTTAATTATTCCGATTTTACTGATAACGTTTACCGCTATTGGAGATAATAATTAGTGGCTCATTCAGATAATTATTATGAGTTCTTGGGTGTTGAGCCTACCGCTTCGCAAGATGAAATAAAAAAAGCTTACAGAAAGCTTGCTTTCAAGTATCACCCTGATACAGGTTTAGAAAAAGATGATGAACTCTTCAAAAGACTTCAGTTTATCTACTCAATTTTGAACGACCCTATAGAGCGGAAGTCGTATGACGAGAGCATAGCTTATAGGTCATATAAAAAGCATGAGCGAAGCCATACCGAGTATAACAAGCAGAAAGAATATAAAAAAGAGGAGTCGTCAGCACCAGAAAACTATGATGTTGCCACTTTTGTTAATGGGTTGGAAGTTGTTGATTCGGCTGGCGTACGCCAGTATATACAACTAGGCGATTATTTGTATTACAAAGTTGCTGTTAATAAAAAAACATTGTTCTACGAATACAAAGGCTCTGATTATTACCGTACTAGGGTATTGAAGATTTATAGCAAGAAAAGGAACAATTTTAGAAAAGTACCACTCTTTGTGGTCAATTATCAGGGAGTTTACCATGTACTTTTTGAAACAGACTTTCAAAAGCATTGGCTTACAGAGGACGGGTTTAGGGTCGTTGAAAACAAGAGTATAAGAAATACATTGATTGCTGGATTTACTGTTATAGCAATCATTATTTACTGGTTATTTAATATATAGGGCGTGTCACTTGCAATACGTGGACAGCTCACAGTTTTTAACATTTTGTACTAAAATAGGTTCTAGCGGAGTTGTAAAATTCCACCAGAAATTATAAAGCACTCCGTAAAATTACAGAGTGCTTATTTTATTGATAAATGTTCTATTTTTTACCGCCACGAATTGCGTCGATGAGTTCGATAGGGAATAACATCATTGTCTTTTGGCTTGGCTCTGTGGAGATTCGCTCTAAGGTGTTCAATGTTCGCAGATTGATAGCGCCTTGAGTTTTTGCTAGGATTTCTGCGGCCTGAGCTAATGTCTCGGCTGCGGCTTTTTCACCGTCAGCGTTGATGATGTTGGCGCGGCGCTCGCGCTCTGCCTCGGCTTGTTTGGCCATGGCGCGTTTCATGTCGCCAGGAAGTTCGATATTCTGAATCTTAACGTTCTCGACATCGATACCCCACTTGTCAGTTTCGGCGTCAACAATTTCCTTGATTTGCTGAGAAATCTCTTCGCGCTTGGCGAGCAAATCGTCCATATCGACGTTACCGGTGACGTCACGCAGTGCTGCTTGGGCAAATTGACTAGTCGCGTAAATATAGTTCGTGGTTTCCAGCACGGCTTTTGGCGCGTTGATAACTCGGAAATAAACCACCGCATCAACGCCGACTGTTACGTTGTCTTTGGTGATGACTTCTTGTTTTGGAACGTCAATTGGAGTCGAGCGAATATCGACCAACATCATTGTCTGTAGACCTGGAATGACGACTCTTAATCCTGGTTCGCGAACGCCAGTAAATCGACCAAGCGTTAAAACCACGCCGCGCTGATATTGATTGACGATTTTAATGCCGCTAAGCACATAAAGCCCGATGAACGACAAGATTATTATTACGAATGCTTCCATTTTTCCTCCTATTTATATGGATCTATTGTAGCATTTTGTGCGAGGAAAGTGTAAACGGCGGAGACTTTTTGGCTTTATGGATTTCGCGATATAATGGAAGTATGAGTGATAGTAGGCAGCCGCTGGCTGAACGGATGAGACCGCAGACGCTGGATGAGGTGATAGGGCAGAGTCATTTGCTTGGCGAGGGCGAGTTATTAAGACGGATTGTTAAGAATGGCGAGCCGGTCAGTTTGATATTGTGGGGTCCGCCGGGAACTGGAAAAACGACGTTGGCGCGGATTATTGCGCACGAGGTGAAGGCGGAGTTCATTGAATTATCGGCAGTTACAAGCGGAAAAAAGGACGTTGAACAGGTAATTGAGCATGCCCGCCAAAACTGGAATTTGGGACTCAGAACAATTCTATTCGTTGACGAAATTCATCGTTTCAATAAAGCTCAACAAGACGCGTTTTTGCCGCACGTTGAGAGCGGGCTAATTACGTTAATCGGTGCGACGACCGAGAATCCGAGCTTTGAAGTCATCACGCCGCTACTGTCGCGTTCGCGAGTTTTAGTTCTTCAGCGATTGACAAAAGACGAGATTATATCCGTATTAAAAAGAGCGCTGAAAGTTCTGAAAAAGTCTAAGCAAGTTTCGCCCAAAGCCCTGGACTATTTGGCGGAATTATCGGATGGCGATGCAAGGGTGGCGCTGGGCAATTTGGAATTGGCGCTGAGTTTTAACGAAAAAGTAACGCCGGAAGTGGTTAAGGCGGCGGCTCAGAAGCGACTTCCGGGCTATGATAAAAAAGGCGATTCGCATTACGACGTGATTTCCGCTTTTATCAAGTCGCTAAGAGGCAGTGACGCGACGGCTGCGACGTATTATTTGGCGCGAATGATTGACGCGGGCGAGGATCCGAAGTTTATTGCTCGGCGAATGGTGATTTTTGCATCGGAAGATATTGGACTGGCGGGCAATGGTGCGCTGAGCTTGGCAATTGCAACATTTGAGGCTGTTGAGCGTATCGGTCTTCCGGAGGTGAAGTATAATTTGTTCCATTGCGCTATTGCGTTGGCTCGTAGTCAGAAGTCGCGTGAAATTACCGATTTAATGCACGGCGCTTTTGAATTGGCACGTAAATATCCGAATTCTCCCGTGCCGTTGCATCTCAGGAACGCTCCGACCAAATTGATGAAAGATTTGGGCTATAATAAAGGCTATAAGTGGCAAGCTGGCTTTAAGCACGACAAAGGATTTTTACCAGAGGAAATTAAGGATGTGGTATAATTGGCATATCAATATTCTTAAAAGGAGAAGTTAATATGCCAAAACAAGAACCTCAGCAGCCGCAATATGCGCCACAGCCTGATCCAAACGCACAATACGGTCCCGCACCGCAACCGCAGAATACGCCGTATGAACAGCAACCGGTCAGTCAGCAATATTTTGCACAGCCTCAAGCAGCGCCAGTGCAATATGTCGTGATGGCGGAATCTCTGAAGGGTGTTAAGGGTTGGTTAATGTTCTTTGTTGTTTGTTTCGTTATCGGTAGCCTTGTCAATACAGCAGTGTTTTTCCAGGCAATAATGAATCTTAGCCAGCCAGAGAACGTCATTTCTTTGATATTTTCACCTATACTAGTGGTCTTGGCTATTTGTGCAGTTGTGTTTATAACGATGCAGAAGCGTCTTGGTAAATGGCTAGCCGTTGCTACGATCGCCACAGCTGGATTGGGTAATGTTGCAAATGCGGTAGTTATATATGCATCCGGAAGGTCAGGTGTAGAGGTTCCGGCATTTATCACCGGAATCGTTACAATGCTAATAGTAGAAGGATTGGTAATCTTGTACTTCTTTGCTTCTCGCCGAGTCAAAGAAACTCTTGTCAATTAGTTGATGCTCACATGAAAAATAGCCGCTCCATTACGGGGCGGTTATTTTGTGGTTTACACGACTATTGTTTCGCGGCGCGTTTTCGTTCGTTTGCGTCCAGATATCGCTTGCGAAGTCGTAATGACTTTGGCGTAACTTCCAAAAGCTCGTCATCTTCGATAAAGTCGATACATTGCTCCAAGCTAAACTGCGTAAATGGCGTCAATTGCACAGTTCCATCCGACGATTTGGAGCGCATGTTGGTCAAATGTTTGGCTTTACAAACGTTGATTTCGATGTCTTCTTGGCGATTGTAAATCCCGACAATCATCCCGGCGTAAACTTCCGTTCCCGGTCCAACCAGTAATTCACCGCGCGCCTCCGCTGCTTGCAAAGCGTAAGGTGTTGTTGTGCCAGCTTCAAATGCAATCAAAACTCCATTGCGAGTCTTTGGCAATTTTCCGCCAAGCGGTTGATATCCGTGAGGCAGGGAATTCATAATCACCGTACCTCTGGTGGCGGTCAATAAAATGTTGCGCAGACCAATCAGCGCTCTCGTCGGCAAAATGTAAGTCAGGCGAGCAGCACCAGCGGTGGTCGTTTCCTGGGATTTCATTTCAGCATGTCGCGCGCCAAGCTCTTGGCTAATCGCACCGATAAATTCGCTTCCGACTTCAATTTGCAATTCTTCAATCGGTTCTTTTTCGACGCCGTCCTCGGTAATTGTAACAACTTGCGGTCGTCCAACTTCAAACTCAAAGCCTTCGCGTCGCATGGTTTCAATCAAAACACTCAAGTGCAATTCGCCACGCCCAGAAATAGTAAAGCCAATTCCGTTTTCCTCAACGCGTAGCGCCACGTTGGTTTCAAGCTCTCGCTTCAATCGGTCGCCAATTTGCCTGGATGTCGTGAACTCGCCCTCGCGACCTTTCATTGGGCTGGTGTTTGGTCCGAGGTACATGCTCAAAGTCGGAGCTTCAATGTCAATTGTTGGTAGCGCTTCAGGCTGTTCTTTGTCGGCAATCGTATCACCAATATGCGCGTCAGCCACGCCAACCAGCGCCACAATGTCGCCAGCAAAAGCTTCGTCAAGTTCTTCGCGATTCAAGCCGCGATAGCCAAAAACTTTCTCAATTCGTGCAGAGCCCGCGACTTCGCCATTTTTCATCAAACTGACTTGCAAGCCACGCTTAACAGATCCGCGAGCAATTCGCCCAATCGCGTATTTTCCTTGAAATGTGTCATATTGCAAGCTGGTAACAAGCAATTGAAATGCGCCATCTTCCGTCACATCTGGCGCTGGAATGTCGTTAATAATCGCGTCAAAAATTGGCGTCAAATCTGCGTCTTCGTCGGTGTTTGCAGGAATTTCTTTCCATGATTTTCCGTCACGTCCGATTGCGTAATAAATTGGATATTGCAATTGAGAATCGTCGGTCGCTAGCTCCAAAAACAGATCGCTCAACTCATCTTCAACTTCGGCAATTCGCCTGGCTGGCTTGTCAATCTTATTGATAATCACGACAGGCTTCAGCCCCAGCTCAAGCGCCTTCGCTAATACGAATTTGGTCTGAGGCATCGGACCTTCCTGCGCATCCACGATTAGCAGAACGCCGTCAGCCATATTCAAGGTTCGCTCAACTTCGCCAGAGAAATCGGCGTGTCCTGGCGTGTCAATGATGTTTATTTTGTAGTCGCCGTAAAAAATTGACGTTTGTTTGGCGGTGATGGTGATGCCGCGCTCGTGCTCTTGATCGCCGGAATCCATAATCAATTCCTGGCTCATCTCGGCTTGGTTGTCGCGGAATGTTCGCGACTGCTTTAATAGCCCGTCAACCATGGTTGTTTTGCCGTGGTCGACGTGGGCAATAATGGCAATGTTTCGAATCTTGCTAGCGTCCTTCATAAAAATATGGTCTGATGTTAGCACAGACCTTCCTCTTAATATAAAATTTTACCACGATAAGGGGAAAATAAAAAGAGTGAAAGTTGTGTTTAATACTTTAATATACTGTAATTTGCTGTTCGTCAAGTTGGTCTTTTGGGAAATTTATCAGCCGAGTTTCGCCGTCGGCTCTATGTAAAATATCCAGATCAGCCATTACTATACCGAGAGCTTGCGTCGCCAATTTAACTTGCGTCGAGTCTACTCTTAATTCTTGATGGGCTAATCTCTTCGCTTTTTTATTCTTCGTACAGGCTATTAGCAGTTCGGGATAGTCCGGCATGTCGTCTAACTGAGGTATATACATTCCATAAGCAGGTTCTGTTCGGACGAAATAATTCACGATCTTGTCTTGTCGAATATTTATCCCCCAGCGTCTACGCTCTGCTACTAAAGCTTCATTTCTTTCAAGGTAATCACAGTATATATCCGTATGATGGTTCTCGGGAGATATTATTATGTGTCCAGCCGGCTCCCCGTTTGTAGATAATTCTCGCGAGAATATAACTAACCCAGACGGATGAGGTTCAGTCGCCATATCTATGTCAAGATGAGTTGACGTAACGTAAAAAGATTCCATATTTATACCTAACGTGAAATGGTGGGAAATACAGGGCTCGAACCTGTGACCTCACGAATGTGAATCGTGCGCTCTAGCCAACTGAGCTAATTTCCCGTAATTACATCTGTCGTTTTATTTAACGAACTCGTGATGTGAGCTAATTATAGTTCAGGTTTTAAGTCCTGACAAGTTACGCCGAGTATATCCTATTTACTTTTTATACAAGTGTGATATAAACAAAAGTAGCTTTTGTTGACAAGTTGAGTAAACAAGGAGACTATACGAACGGTGATAATAGGCGCAGAAAAGGTGCTTCCTGAGGGGTCGGAATATCCAGATATGAGTCTATTGTCCCTCGTTGCTGATACGATCATGGCATGTTCCAATACTAATGATTGGGATTGGCAGGTAATGTCACCATTGATGATACCTGGGCTATTTCCACGCGAAGACTACGTGACAAAAAACGATTTAGTATTATGGGCTCAGTCCAATAATTTTCCCCTAGACGATACTTACTCCCGTACTAGTGGTAATGAAGAATGTTTTTTATGCAAGAGCTGTATGGCAAAGAAAAGAATAATTCAATAAAGGAGGGGCTTTATGAATATAACCTACGCCACAACCAACAAATATAAATTAGCTGGGGCAAACCAGGCATTATTGGGGGCGGGTCTAACACTCACAGCTCCCGACAGGGAGCTACCTGATGTACCGGAAATTCAATCAGATAGCCAAGAAGAAGTATCCATTGATAAAGCTCAAAAATACTACGAACTACTAAAGAGTCCACTGGTTGTTATGGACTCTGGGCTGTTCATCAAAAGCCTCAAAGGTTTTCCAGGGGTTTATACGAAGTACGCACTTGATACTATCGGCATAGAAAACATAGTAAAATTGCTTAAAGATGACAGAGGTGCATACACTCAGCGTACGGTTACGTATCTAGATGGACTAGAAATCAAGACGTTTACGTACAAAGTGTATGGTGAATTACTCAGCGAACCACGCGGCGAGAATGGTCGTGACTACGATAAATATTTCAAAGTTGATGGCGCAAACAAGACGATAGCTGAGATGAGTGACGATGAAAAGACCGACATGATAGCTGTAGTATGGAAGGAGTTAGCACAATGGTTGCAGCAAAAATAAGTTCAGCAGAGGCGAAACTGATCGACGCCATAAAAGATTATTTATCAGAGAAGGGTGAAGACATTAACAGAGATGGCTTAATTGACACGCCAGAGAGGTTTGTTAAACAATCTAGAACCTAATAATATTGACTTTTTTACGCAAGTGTGGTATAAATGAAGGTAGCTTTCGTTGATGAGTTGAGCAAATCCTTGTCCGAAAGTGAACTTTGACAGGCAATTGAACACAAGATGAGTTTTTATTTCTTTTTAAGAATAATTGAGAGGAATAAAATCTCATCTTGTGCTAAAGAACAGCACATAGCGCAACTCCGCGGATGAGAGAACACCAACCAGAAAGGTAAAGACCATGCCTACCTATGCCGTAGAGGCGATTAGTCATCTCATCAATGATGCCTATTCGAATTATCTCGAATTTAGTCGTCTCCTTCGTCAATGGGGAACTGCATCCCTGTCCCTAAAAGTTCCATCAGAGGAACGGCAGAGGTTTCGACAGATGAATCGCGATGTGATGGAGGCAATGAAGTCGATGAAGGACTACGCTGAGTCTCTGTGCCGCGAAAATTACGGTTCTGCATCGACGCAAATCGGGGAAGAAGTTTACTCTCAGGCTCAAGTATGCATTGATGCTATTTCAGCTCGGTCTGAATGGTGCATCAAGGAACTGCCATACAGAGAGCATGCGTATGAAACTTCTGTGGACAGTTATACGAACGCACTCCTTGAGCTACTCCGAAGGGTCAAGCGTGCAGGTGACATCCTGAAGAAGCCTGATGAATTTGAGTCCGTTCGGACTTACCAACTTTATCAGTACTGCGGGTGTATCTCGTAGACGCCCCGTGTCTTCTACATGGCAGGTGATTGTTCTTTTACGATTGCCTGTCATGTAGACTCTGAACTTACGATATTAAAAATCACCCCGAGAATGGGTGATTTTCTTATGGTGAAAAATTTCAATTCTTGGTGCGGATGAAAGGACTTGAACCTTCACGCCGTGAGGCACATGCTCCTAAGGCATGCGTGTCTACCAATTCCACCACATCCGCATAACCCGATTATATCAAAACAAATTCTACTTATCAACTGTCCGTGCTTATGTTAAAATTGAAGTAACATACCAAGGAGGATTGATGAATAAAGTTGCGAAATATTTGAATGAACATCTTAGTGGCGAAGTCGCGTCGCAAGATTTTGCATTGAGTCAAGTTGAAGTTGATAATGGACTTTTGGCGCGCCGACCAGAAATGATTGTTCGTGCGGCTAATATGAACGACATCAGGAAAGTGATGCGATTTTGTTCTCAACTGGCAGAGAAAGGTCATGTTTTACCTGTATTTGTTCGTGGTTGTGGCAATGATGAAACTGGCGCGGCGACGAATAAAGGCATTGCAATTGATGAAAAAACGTATATGAATCGTGTGGTTGGTATTGATCCTCGCCAGCAACTGATTCATGCTCAAGCGGGAATTTCTCTTTCGGCAATCAACGCAACTTTATCTACTCATAAAGGTTTGGGTCTGCCGCGAACTTCATATGTGGCAGAAGAAGGCACGGTTGGTGGCGCAATTAACACGGCTCCGTCTGGAGTGTTGTCTGGCGCGCATGGCCGTTTTGCTGATGCCATTCAGCAACTTGAAATTGTCCTAAGTAATGGCGACGTGATTCAGACTGGGCGCATATCTCGACGTGAATTGAGTAAGAAAAAAGGCTTATCGACGTTTGAGGGCGAGATTTATCGAGAGATTGACAATTTAATCTCAGATAACGCCGAGCTGATTTCGCAAATGGATCCAGCCTTGCCGGATACAGTTGGCTACAGTGGAATTTCTCGGGTGAAGCAAAAGGACGGGTCGTTTGACCTGACGCCGCTGTTTATTGGTAGTCAGGGAAGTTTGGGTGTGATTTGCGAAGTTATTATGAAGGCACAATTTATTCATCCGGAATATTCAGTTGTTGCCGCATCATATAAAAAGTTGTCAGACGCGCAATCAGCCGTGGAATTAGCGATGAAAAATAAGGCGTCGGCGGTGGAAATAATCGACGGGCGATTCTTCCGTCAGGCTGCGGTCGTCGGTAAAGTTGTTGAGTGGGCGCCGAAAGAATGCTTTAAGGGCGCGGTGGTTTTGGCTATCTTTGATGACTTTTCTGACAGAGCGCGCAATAAAGCCGCGAAGAAATTGACTAGAAAATTGGAATCATCAGAAGCGATTGACATAAAAACTCTGCATTTGGAAGAGCAGGATTTGTTTAGTTTACACTCTGTTTTGGCTTTGGCGGAAACTCCGAGCGAGCCGCATATGATTACGCCGCGTGTTTTCTCTGGGATTTTAATGGCGCCAGAAAAGATTGATAGTTTTCTTAGCGAGTTGAAGTCGCTGGAATCTAAGTATGGCGTGGATTTGCCAGTTTTTGTTGATTTTTCAAGCGATTATATTTCTCTGCATCCGACGTTTGACAGTAAAAAGGTGAGTGAACGTCAGAAGATTCTTCAGTTGTTGGCGGAAATTTCTCAGATTGTTAATAAGTACGAAGGCTCGTTTGCAGGATTTGGTGGTGACGGAAGATTGAAGGCTAACTTTATCTATAAAAATCTGCCAGATGATGAAAAGCAATTATACGCGAAGGTGAAAAAAATCTTTGATCCAGCTGGAATTTTTAATCCAGGAATTAAAGCAGAGGCTCAGCCAAAGGAACTGGCGGCGGAATTAAACGCGTGGTGTAAGCTTCGTAATCAAGCTTGATACTGGGTGAGAATTGGGCTATAATTGACGCGTAGCCCATGCGGATGTGGCGGAATTGGTAGACGCGCTAGCTTCAGGTGCTAGTGTACGCAAGTACGTGAAGGTTCAAGTCCTTTCATCCGCACCAAGAATTGAAATTTTTCACCATAAGAAAATCACCCGTAGTTAGGGTGATTTTTAATGTTATAAATTCAGAGTCTACATGACAGGCAATCGTAAAAGAACAATCACCTGTCATGTAGACTATATACTGTCAGTCAATCCAGGGATCGCTGAGTACAGCCTCGTCGCGGCTGTATTCTCGCTGCATGGATTCACCTGCGTACATCAAGCACAGAAGAGTATCGTCAATCTCGCTCAAGATACTCTTGAACTGGTCTTCGTCCGTCATGGTGGCGACGTGCTTGTCAACGAAGATTTTCAGCTCCTCTAGGGCTGAAGAGACGCGTACAGCATCGTTGTAGATGTTGACGCCTACAACGATGGCTGGGGCTTGCGCGAGACACATGTTCGCATAGACCTGGAGGTCTTGCACTCGTTGACACGTGTCGCGAATCATTTGGACGAATCGCCTTACTTGAAGGACGGGGATATACTCGTCCTTGCAGATAATCTCCATGGCGGTGTGCCATTTCGAACTCAGGTCTTTCGTCGTAGCGGAAAGATCGTCAGAGACATCGATAAACATTGTGCTATCTTTCTGTTCTCTCATCTGCGTGGGTGCAACGTATTGTGTTCTTTACAATACAAGATGAGATTTCATTTCTCTCAATGATTCTTAAGAAAGAAATAAAAACTCATCTTGTGTTCGATTGCCTGTCAAAGTTCACTTTCGGACAAGGATTTACTCAACTCATCAACGAAAGCTACTTTTGTTTATACCACACTTGTGTAAAAAAGTCAATAGAATGCATAAAAAACAGCCTCAAACGAGACTATTTCAAAATAATTTCAGGGGATATATGACAAGCAGCCATAAAGAGAATGAATTACACTCATCATATATCCCGCGTTGTTAGTCTTCTGTTTCTTCTGTGTAGTCCAGAAGACTTTGCGCTACTTGCGCCAGCGCAGTGGCTTCTTCGCTTAGCTGGACGAGAAGTTTCCTAACTTCTACATCAGTGGTAATCGCGTGTGATACCATACCTTCTTTCGGGATATAGTCGAGGGTTAATTTCTTCCCCTCGACAGACGCGGTTGCTCGACGAAGAAAATTCTCCAGTGTCGTCGTATTGGTCTTTTTATTCACGGTCTTTGCTCTTCCTGCGTTTTCTCGCCCTCACTGTGATATATGTGCATTCTTTATGCACAAGACGAGATTTTATCTCTTTAAAGTTTTTAGAAGAAGTAAAAACTCGCCTTGTGTTTTGACTACTTGTCAATGAACATTTTCGGACAAGGATTTGCTCAGCTCGTCAACGAAAACTAATATTACTTATACCATTCTATGGTGATTAAGTCAATAGAAGGCTCTCAGGTTTTGTTATTTAATCAGGAACTTTGATAAAATAACAGAGATGGAAGATAAAAGAAATGTCATTGATAAGTTTAAGGGTCGGAGCGAATCGGAGATTATAAGTGAGCTGGATTCTGAAGATCACGGTTTGGTGATTGCGCTGGAAAATACTGAGCGGGATTTTAATATGGGGACAATTGTCAGGAGCGCCAACGCGTTTGGTGTGCGGCAGATTTATGTAATTGGGCGCAGGCAATGGAATAAGCGCGGTGCCATGATGACGGATAAGTATCTGCATATTACATATTTGGCGACGACGGAAGAGTTTGTTGAGAAAATGCGGACTGAAGGCAGGGAAATTATTGCTATTGATAATATCCCAGGAAGTGTTAATATGTCGCAGACGAGTTTACCGAAGCGTGCGGTTTTGGTATTTGGGCAAGAAGGGCCGGGGATTTCTGCAGAGCTGGCTGGCGCTGCGGATCAGATTGTGGCGATTGAGCAGTTTGGCTCGACTCGTTCTATAAACGTTGGCGCGGCAGCGACTGTGGCGATGTATTGTTGGCTGCAGCAGAATGTGCTGGCGTTGTCGAGGGGTGATTTATAGATCAATTGAGCTACTTCCGTAGAGTAGACTGTATGATACTGCTTGTAATATTTTTTCATGTTATCTGAAGTAGCGATATTTTTCCACCCTTGTGAACCTATTAGAACTCCAAGATTCTGGGTCGTATAAGATATATCTGGTGCAAAGTGTGGATTATGAGAATATGACGCGGAAGACAAATACGCAGAAAACCTCATTAATACATCCGGCGTGATAATCTCATTTATGGTTTTTCTGGATAATAAAGCGACTTCTTCTAAATCTATTTCTGATTGAGAATATCTATTGACGGAAAAAGTAGCGGTATAAGTCATGGTTACACCGTCGTTGTCTATATGTTCATTACTAAAATATGTACTGAAATTATGACAAATTCTTTGCCCAACTGATAGCCCTATAAATCTAGCTAGCTCACACCATAATGCGCAGATTTGTAGAGGCTGGTATTTGATCTCGATGTTTAGTTCTAAAGGTGAATTAATATTTGATAGTTGATTTGTCGGGTATATTAAATCGACAATATCTTCATTTGCAGCCTTTGTATCTGGCAGTAGGCTAACTGAGTCTATATTTTTCCAGGATTTCGTGTTGAGCTTTTTCAGTTCTTTAATTACTCTTTCTGGATTGCCGATATAAAGCATATTTGGTTCTTCGGCGCCTATTTGGGATATCGCTTGCGCGACCGGCAGATATCCAGATTTCTCCGACCCTAAATCGGCTTCCATGGTTGCTATATTATTTAATAATTTTTCAGATTCATTATTATAGCATTCGCCGTTAATGACTATTACGCCTGATTCGTAGGTTTCGCCGTTTAATGAATAGTCTAATAGCTTATATCTATTGTGCTGGTAAAGATATTCTGTAACCGTAGATACAAATAAATGCTCATAGGCGTGAGCTAGCTGAACGCAGGGGTGATATTTAACTATTGTAAAATATTTCATATGAACAGTTTAGCAAGAAAAAGAGTCGGTTTATAGACACGACTCAGGTCTTTGATGGCTGTCAACAACATGCATTGGGAATAATAAAACCTAGCTAATTTCTACGCCTTGTTGGCTCAAAAAATCACGAGTTTCATCATCTAATTTACAATTTATGAAACGCGATCGTACTGCCAATTTCCCGCTACCATAGACAAATTGCGTTTCCTCGTCATATTTCATACCACGGAAGTCGCAATCCTCCGCTTCAATAATAGCTTTTACGTCGCGAAAATCCACATTCCGAACCGACGAATTGATAAAATAAATCGGTTGCCCGTAGATGTGCTTTGCGTTGTCCAGATTACAATTCTGAAACACGAAAAAGCCCATGACAAATTGGTCGAAATCAACGCCATGAAAATCCTCATCCGTAAAGCGAACAAACTCGCCTTCTTGAATGGCAGGATAGCGCTCGCGCTGGTAGGCGGAAAAATCGTTAGCGCGAATGGCGGCGGCGATTCGGTGGGTAATATGACTCATAAATTAAGGATAGAGTAGCTCGTCGTGCTGCGCAACAATCTAACGCCGCCAGCTTTCAATCGTCTACATTCAGTTGAGCCCTTTGCTCAGCCTAATCATCTCATCCAGCTTGCCAGATTTTTTTATCTCGGCCAAATTCATTGCTTCTATCTCTGTTGCTAAGTCCCATATTTCATACAGTGGGCGGTCATCTTCGGTAATATCATAATGCGCCATTAGGTTAATAATTTTATACGCTATATCATGAGTTGGCTGCATCTTCATGTAGATATGATAGAGTATTTTCAGGGAAGATGAATAGATATATGGCGTATCCAGACCTGAAAGCTAGAGCTTATCTATGCTTTTTGCTAAAATAACAGCAATAAAAATCCCGTCGAATGTAATCATATCTTGAAAAGAAAGGATCTCAAGTGAAAAATCTTGAAAAACTCGAAGAAAACATAATGAAGTATTGGAATGCTTGCAAAACTCCTGAAGAAGCTCTGGAGATAGTTAACTATATTATCTCTCATCCGTCCGCGAAATGGGAACCTCTTATTCATGCTAGCTGGGGAGGGGCTAAAATAAAGAATAAGCAAGTATTCGAAGCTCATTATGATGAAATTATGAGTAGTTGGGCGACAGCTTCCGCTGATGAAGACAGTCTGGTTTATATTCCTGAAGAGTGAAATTGCCCCGTTGGTTATATAACCAACGGGGCTGCACCTTTAGAGGTGCTCGCTAGTTCTGGCGCCCGGCAATGAACAGGATATCCCCGTTGTCGTCGAGCCCCATGTGAACATGGGAGCTTCCAGAACCGCCGTCAATGATGAGTTCCGAGGCGACAGGGGTGTTGGTAGCCCTGTGAATGCCACTGGAGTCCACTCCGACATAGGCGGGTCCGTCGACGTCCGCCTCAGACTGGGTCTCGAAGCGACCGTTGTTGTTCTTTCCCATGATAACTCCTTCTGGAGTCGGGCAGAGAATGAATTCTCTGCGAAGTGGGGCGTCTCAAGCCCAATGGCTTTGGGTGAAACGCCAGCCTCTGCGATTGCAAAAGCTAATACATATATCAATTACTTAATCTATTGTCAACAGGTATTTACAAAAAGCATAAAATTTACTATAATGAGAGCATGATTTTACCTAAATTCCATCATTCACACGTGTTGCCGAGGTAGGACTCTGATTTTTGATTGTACGCGCCGAGTTCTGCCTCGGCGTTTTTGATTGCTATAAATAAGAAATAATGACATAATGGAGCTAACATGAGCAGTTTATCTACACAAAGTTACAAAGGTTCGCGAGACTATTTTCCAGAGGAAAAGCGTCTGCAGAATTACATTTTTAATGTTTGGCACAAGACGGTTGAGAGTTTTGGCTATGAAGAATACGGCGCGCCGCTTTTGGAGCCGCTAGATATTTATCTGGCGAAGTCGGGTCAGGAATTGGCGGGCGAGCAAACATACGCTTTTGAAGATCGTGGCGGTAGAATGGTGGCAATTCGTCCTGAGATGACACCGTCGATTTCTCGAATGGTAGCGGCTAAGCGTCAGGAATTGGCAATGCCTGCGCGACTATATTCCATTGCTAATTTTATGCGCTATGAACGACCGCAACGTGGGCGTGAACGTGAGTTTTGGCAATTGAACGCGGATCTGTTTGGTGTGGACGGCGCGGCGGCGGACGCGGAGATTATTGAGCTGAGTCACGCTAGCGTGATGAATTTTGGCGCCAAGCAAGAAATGTTTACGGTTAGGGTTAATAATCGCCAATTGATAAATCGTCTGATGAGCCAATTTTTGAAGCTTGATATTGTTGGTTCGACGATGATGATGAAGTTGCTTGATAGGAAAAATAAGATTCCTGCCGAAGAATTTAAGCGTCAGGCGATTGAGATTTTTGGCAATCAAGCGTCGGAAGGTTTGCCGAAGCTAGCAAAAATGATCAGCATGAAATCTGTTGATGATTTGCCGAGCGAATTGATGGAAGATGAAAGTGTCAAGCAACTTCGCGAAGTGATGAAATTGCTTAACCAAAAAGGCATCACGAATGCAGTGTTTGATGTTACTTTGATGCGCGGACTGGACTATTACACGGGCATGGTTTTTGAGCTTTTTGACAATTCGCCAGAGAATAACCGAGCGTTGTTTGGCGGCGGACGATATGACGGATTGGTCGGGCTATTTGGCGTTGAACCGATTGCTACGGTAGGCGTTGGCATGGGCGCAACAACGATGGAACAATTTTTGGAAGTGCACGGCTTGTTGCCTAAATTGGCGTCTAAAACGGATGTGTATATAATTCCGGTGTCAAAAGAATCTATGGCTGGCGCGGACGATTTGGCGCGAAAATTGCGCAGTGAAGGCGTGCGAGCGGAGTTGGATATCACCGGTCGAAAAATCGACAAGCAGATAAAAGCGGCATTAAAAAAGCAAATTCCGTTTGCGGTGTTCGTGGGTGAGGATGAAATTGCTAGCGGCACATACACGGTTCGAAACTTGGTGGAATCTGATGAGCAGAAGGTTGGCGCTGAACGAATCGTGACAATTGTCAAAGATCGCCGATATGATGGCGATGAAGACGCTCTGTTTGAGGTATAGTCTGATATCTGTTATAATTAGTCTTTATGAAGACTACTGTGAAAAAACTATCAGATACTAAAGTTCAATTGACGATTTCTTTGGATGCTAGCGAATTAGCTGACGCAGAGCAGGTTTCCTTGACAAAGTTGGCGCGCGACATTAAAGTTCCAGGTTTCCGCAAAGGAAAAGTTCCCGCAAGCATAGCCGCTAAGCATGTTGATCCGAATGCGCTTCAGGAGCAGATTTTGGAGAATGCTTTATCAAAGGCAGTAGCTGAGGCGTTTTTGCAGGAAAAATTGCAAGCTTTAGATCGACCTAGTGTTGAAGTTAAGAAGTTTGTTCATGGTTCTGAGTTGGAATTTACGGCTGAAGTTGAAGTTATTCCGCCAGTAAAATTGGGCGATTACAAAAAATTGACAGCGAAAAAAGAAGTAGCCAAGGTCGAGGATAAAGATGTCGACGAGGTTATTGAGCGAATCCGTAAAAACTACTCTGAAAAATCAGAGGTCAAGCGTGCCGCTAAGGCTGGCGACGAAGCCGTGATTGACTTTACGGGAAAGAAAGACGGTGTGGCGTTTGACGGTGGTTCGGCTAAGGAATATGGCTTGAAGCTTGGCGAAGGTCAATTCATTCCTGGATTTGAAGAAGGTGTGATTGGTCATAAGGCTGGTGAAGAGTTCGATTTGAAACTGAAATTCCCAGAGGATTATCACGCTGAGAATCTGGCAGGTCAAGACGTTGTGTTTACCGTGAAACTTCACAAGGTTAATGAATTGAAATTGCCAGAACTAAACGATGAATTTGCTGCAAAATGTGGTCCATTTACAGAGATGAAAGAAGTAAAAGCAGATATCAAGCGTGAACTCACCGCACAAAAAGAGCGTGAAGCTGATGAGAAATTTAAGGACGCGTTAGTTGGTGAGTTGACGGAAAAAAGTAAAGCCGCGCTGCCAGAACTTTTGGTCGAGGATCAATTGCGATCAATCGAGCGTGACTTGACTCAGAATTTGATGTATAGTGGACTGAGTTTGGATAGCTATTTGAAGACTCAGGGCTTCAAGGATAAGGAAGAGTGGACTAAAAAAGAGGCTCGTCCAGCGGCTGAAAAGCGTGTTAAGGCCGGCTTGGTATTGGCAGAACTATCGAAGGAATTGAAGATTGACGCTTCTCGCGACGAGATCCAGAAACAAATTGACTTCTTCAAGCAACAATACGGTAAAGATAAGAAAATACTGGAACAATTTGACAACCCAAATGTCCACCGCGATATTGCCAACCGAATGATTACAGATAAGACCGTTGCTAAATTGGTTGAATTAAACACGAAGAAATAGGGTAAATATGCCAAAATCATATCTCATTCCAACTGTCGTTGAAAAGTCGGCTGACGGCGAGCGTGCTTTTGATATCTATTCGAGATTGTTGAATGAGAGAATTATTTTCCTTGGCGAAGATGTTAATGAACATACCGCGAACAGCGTAGTGGCGCAATTACTGCATTTAGCATACGTTGACCCGCAAGCTGACATATCGCTATATATCAATAGTCCAGGCGGCAGCGTTTATGATGGAATGGCAATTTATGACACGATGAATTTTATTAAGCCCGATGTGGCGACGTATGGAATTGGTTTGCAGGCAAGCATGGGGGCGTTTTTGCTCAGCTCTGGCGCTAAGGGCAAGAGGTTTTGCTTGCCGCATGCCAAGGTGATGATTCATCAGCCGTCTTCTGGAACGCACGGAAAAGTGACCGACATGGAAATTGACATGAAGGAAACTTTGGAAGTTAAGGAGATGCTAGCGAAGATTATGGCGAAAAACACTGGTCAGAAGTTGGCTAAGGTTAAGTCTGACATGGAGCGTGATTATTGGATGACGCCAGATGAAGCTGTAAAGTACGGTCTAATCGACAAAGTCTTGACTAAATTGTCGTAAAAAATTGCGTGTTTGTTGTTAAAACTACTAGTGATTCTGCTTGTGGTTTTTGGAGGATATTGTCATAATTTGAGTTAGGCAAGGAGGGTTTATGAGGCAATATTTAGATGCATTGAAATACGTTCGTGATAACGGTGTACAAAAAGGCGATCGTACGGGAACGGGAACGACGGAAATTTTTGGTATTCAGACGCGATATAATTTGGCGGACGGATTCCCGGCTATGACCACGAAGAAGTTGTATTTCAAAAGCGTCGCTCATGAGCTTTTATGGTTTCTTAAGGGCACGGGCAATATTGAATATTTGGCGCAAAACGGCGTTCATATTTGGGATGAGTGGCCGTACAAGAATTATTTGGAAAAAACTGGTCAGAAAATACCGGAAATTAACGGCGACGAGTGGCGGGCTGGTATGAAGGAATTTATTGATAAGATTGCGAACGATCACGCGTTTGCTGAAGAATGGGGAAATTTGGGTCCTGTTTATGGTGTTCAATGGCGAAAATGGCCGGACGGGAAGGGCGGAACTATTGACCAGATTCAGAACGCTATTGACATGATAAAGACGAATCCAGAGTCGCGTCGAAATATCGTGAGTGCGTGGAATGTGGCGGAGATTGATGACATCGTTCAAGCTGGCGGGCTGCCTCCGTGTCATACGATGTTTCAATTTAACGTAAGACCTGGCAAGAACGGCGAGAAGGACAAACTGGATTTGGCGCTGACTCAGCGCTCGGCGGATATGTTCCTTGGGGTGCCGTTTAATATTGCTAGTTATGCGCTGCTTCTATCTATGGTCGCTCAAGTTACCGACAAGCAACCCGGCGAGTTTATTCATACCTTAAATAGCGCACATATTTACAATAATCACCGCGCGCAAGTTGACGAGCAATTATCGCGCCGTCCACTGCCACTACCGAAACTGTGGCTCAATCCAGACATCAAGAATATTGACGATTTCACGATTGATGATATCCGCCTGGAGGGTTATGAGTGCTATCCAGCGATAAAAGCGCCGATTGCTGTGTAGTGTGATTTGCGTGGTTCGTGATTTTTACGTCTGTTGGTTGAGGTTGTCGGTTTTTATTCTTTATCAGGATCCTCGGTTGTAAAGGCTATATAGTTCTGGTCCTCAGTGTCGGAGCGCCGTAGTCTGGTAATCTCTTGATCGGGTAGAGTGAGGCTTAGCTCTTGAGTGTTGGCGTCATACATTATGGTCGCGTACCTTCCTAATATTCTAGTTCTTCCGTCTTCGTCTGTCCATTTTTCTATGACGGGAACTTTATCATTGAATGTTGTGTTGTTTGCTTCGGTAGGTTTGCCAGATAGTAATATTGTTTTGCCTTCTGGGAGATCTGCAAGCGCGACATCTTCCATTCTCTCAAGGACTGCTACGCGTACTGTGGGTCGTTCGCTCATAATCTCTACTATACCACAAATACCAAATACTGTCAATTTAAGAGCGCTTTTTTCTCTTATATACCACAAAATCAAAATCGTAATTATTTTCAGTGTCTGCCGAATGATGTGCGCGACTTACTTCCTCCCACGCGTCCATATCTATCTCTGGGAAAAAAGTGTCAGCATCGGGGAATTTGGCGTCAATTTCCGTGGCGTAAATAGTGTCAATTTCTGGAATGTCTAGCGCATCTTTATAAACTTGTGAGCCGCCAATAATAAAAGTCGGATATCGAGATAAAGCCAGGGCGCTTCGTAAATTCATAGCCGTCAGGACTTTTTTGACGCCAGTTGGCTTGGATGAAATGACAATATTTTCTCTGTCTGGAAGTGGTCGCGAGCCAATTGACTCAAACGTTTTTCTGCCCATAATGACATTGCTATTTCTTGTCAAACGCTTAAAATTCACCAAATCGGCCGGTAAACTTCGCCCCCACGGCATATCGCCATTTTGTCCGATGGCGCGGTTTTTATCGTAAGCTACAATAATGGCTTTTTCCATAATTTCAGTTTAACATGCTGTAAAATTTACCGAAAGCTTGATAGGAATGCATAAACTTGTCATAATAAGATTTGGTAGAAAAATCACGCAATGGGAGGTGTTTAGTGAGCGTGTACTCAAATAAAGATATATTAGCGGCGATTGAAGACGGGACAATTGTCTGTACGCCGTTCAACCCAAAAAACGTATCAGAAGCCAGCTTAGATTTTACGCTAGGCTTTAATTTTTATAAGCAGGAATATGACGATATTTCGCGAGTTTATAATCCGTTTGACGAGTCTGATGTCAATCGATACTTCAAGGGTCCGCTTAAGGCGATTCCGCACGCCGAATGGTGCGAGCGGCACGGTTTTCGGGAATTTAAGAATATTCCGCCAGATCATCCGATTATTGTTTTGAAACCTGGTGAGCGAATTTTGGCACATACGCACGAATTTGTTGGGATTCGAACGCATGGCGGTGCAGCCGAGGTGAAAAGTCGTAGCTCTTGGGGTCGAAATGGTGTGGCGGTGTGTTTTGATGCTGGCTGGGTTGATCCGGGATATATCAATCGGATTACGCTTGAGATTTACAATTTGAATAAACACGAGAGTGTAGTTTTGCCTGTCGGTGAGAGAATTGGGCAATTGATTTTTCATCACACTGGTCAGGTTGACGGCGGATATGCTAGCGGACGCGGCGGAATGAGCGGCAAATATCAGCACACTGACGATTTGGATGAATTGATAAAAACTTGGCGACCTGAAATGATGTTGCCGCGGGCGTTTAAGGATCGTCGACATAAACCGATGGAAATTCCGGGACTTGGCGAGGGGATTTTGTGATGATGGCGGGTTCAATGTTTCGCTCACGAACGAAAGAAAAAGAATATATTGATCACAGAAAAAAGCATAAATCTGACGGCTGCGATTTTTGTCAATTGGTAAAGCATCACACAGATCAGGTTGTTGGTGAAACTGCGCATTGTCTGATTATCAAGAACAGATTTGGTTATAATTTTTGGGATGGCTGTGGCGTGGACGACCATTTGATGGTGATACCGAAACGGCACGTGGATTCATTGGCAAATTTGAGCGATGAGGAAAAAATTGACTATATGAATCAGATTGCTAGGTTTGAATCTAGTGGCTATTCAATTTATGCTCGAGCTCAAGGAAGTAAAACCAGGTCAATGGCGCATCAGCACACGCATTTTATAAAAGTTGACGGCAAGGCGAAAAAGATGATGCTTTATCTGAAGAAGCCGCACATTGTAATTACGAGGTGATGATGAGCGACGCGGGAAAATATATAGTTATCGAGGGCAATGACGGGACAGGCAAGTCGACGCAGGTCGCGAAATTGGCGGAATATTTTCGGTCAATCGGGCGAACGGTTTGCGTGATTGAAGAGCCGGGAAGTGATGATCCAGAAAAATCAACTCTGATAGCAAATGAACTTCGAAAAGTGATTAAAAATGGTGATCTGGCGCGTTCTGCGGCGGTTAATGTGGCGCTATTTTCTGCAGCTCGGCGTGAATTGTGGCGGGAAAAAATTCAGCCTGCGTTGGAGCGTGGGGAAATTGTTTTGAGCGCGAGAAATTATATTTCAACGCTGGTTTATCAGGGGCGAGGCGAAGGTTATGACGAGTCGGAAATTCTGCGATTGACAGAATTGTTCACCGATGAAAAATATTTGAAGCCAGATGTTATGGTTATTTTGAGTTTGAGTCGCGATAAGCGGGAAGAGCGAATTTCTATGCGCGGCGAGCTGAAAAATCCTGATACTTTTGAGTCGCGTGGGCAAGATTTTCAGAAAAAAGTCGACGATGGATATTTGGAGATTGCCAAAGTATACGGAATTCCGGTAGTTTCTGCTGACGGGACGATTGACGAAGTTCATGATATGTTGATTGATAATATTGAAAAACACTAGTAAAACCTCTTGATTTTATTGACACTTTTCGTCATAATGAGTAGTTATAGAAGTAGTGTATTCATGGCGGGTGAAAATTGCGAGTGGCAAATCGTGATTTTGGGCTATGAATTAGAGATCTTCACGGCCGTCTATTAACCACTAATTAAAGCGAGGAGTGTTTACGCCTGTGGCAAAAAAACCAACCACAAGTAGCGAGCGCGTCTATTTCACCTCTGGTGATAATGCCCTGCCGCTACCAAACTTAATCGCTCACCAAAAAGATTCTTGGCGCTGGTTCGTCGAAGAAGGTTTGAGTGAGATATTTTCAGAAATTAATCCAATTGACGACTATACCGGTCAGAAGTTGTCATTAAAGTTCGGCAAATACTATTTTGGCGAGCCAAAAAACACTGACCAATTTGCCAAGGAAAACAACTTGACATTTGAGGCTCCGCTACACGCAACAGTTGAATTGACAAACAAGACAACTGGCGTGGTCGAAGAGCAGGAAATTTACCTCGGTGAATATCCATGGATGACCGAGCGCGGTACATTCGTTATCAACGGTACGGAGCGTGTGGTTGTTAGCCAGTTGATTCGTTCTGCTGGTGTTTTCTTCACTGCTGAAACAATAGCGGGACGTAATTACTACGGCGCAAAAATCATTCCAGGGCGTGGAGCTTGGATGGAATTCGAGACGGCTTCTAATGGCGCGATTTACGTAAAGATTGATCGCCGCCGCAAGATGCCAGCAACGACTTTGTTGCGCGCTTTGGGCTATCCAAAGACTAGCGAAATTAAGGAATTGTTCGCTGATATTGATACTGGCGACGTGAAATACATTGACGAAACATTGGACAAGGATACTTCTCGTGGTGCAAATGAGGCGTTGATTGAGGTTTATCGTCGATTGCGTCCAGGCGATTTGGCGACAGTTGATAATGCTCGTCAGATGATTGAGCGAATGTTCTTTGACTTTAAGCGGTTCGATTATTCGCGGGTTGGTCGTTATAAGTTGAACCAACGCTTGGGTCTGGATGTTGCTAATACGGCTGAAAATCGCACATTGCAGATGAGCGATTTGGTGGCGATTTTGCGCGAGGTTATTCGCTTGAACAATACGCAAGAGCCAGCTGACGACATTGACGCATTGAGCAACCGCCGAGTTCGCTTGGTTGGTGAATTGATTGCCCGCCAATTCCGCGTTGGTATGCTTCGAATGCAGCGCAACGCGATGGACCGCATGAGCGTGGCTGATTTGGAAAGCGTTAGTCCAAGTCAATTGATTAATGCTCGTCCGATTGTTGCGGCTGTTCGTGAATTCTTTACTTCAAGCCAGTTGTCGCAGCTGCTTGACGAGGTTAACCCATTGTCAGAATTGAGCCACAAGCGACGCTTGAGCTCGACTGGTCCTGGCGGTTTGACTCGTGAGCGCGCTGGATTCGAGGTTCGCGACGCCCACCCAACTCACTATGGTCGTATCTGTTCAGTGGAAACGCCAGAAGGTGCGAACATCGGTTTGGTGCTTAACTTGGCGGCTTACGCACGTGTTAACGAATACGGATTTATTGAGACTCCATATCTTCGCGTGAAAGACGGCAAAGTCACTGATGAACTTGTTTACTTGGATGCTTCACAGGAAATCGGTGAGGTTATCGCTGACGCTGGTGAAGCTCTTAACGAAGACGGAACTTTCCGCGACGAGCGCGTTAATGCTCGAAGTAATATGCAGCCATCGCAAGTTGATGCTAGCCAAGTTACATTCATGGACGCAGCTCACCGTCAGATTCTAGGTTCGACTGCGGCATTGGTGCCATTTATTGAAAAGACGCGTGTTGACCGCGCTTTGACTGGTTCAAACATGCAACGCCAGGCGGTTCCTCTATTGTGTCCAGAATCCGCAACTGTTGGTACTGGAATTGAGAAGGCTGTGGCTGAGAATAGCGGTCACTTGATTCAAGCTAGCGCCGACGGCGAAGTCGTTCGTGCTGATGCTGACGAAGTTCATGTTAAATATACTGACGGCGTAAAGATTTATACTTTGAAGCATTTCGTAAAGAATAATGACGATCGTTGTTACAACCAAAAAGTCCGTGTTGAGCGTGGCGATAAGGTGAAGAAGGGCGATATTCTGATTGAAGGCGCCTCAATTGCTGGCGGTGAAATTGCCCTAGGTAAAAACCTTCTGGTTGCCTTCATGCCATGGGGTGGTTACAACATGGAAGACGCGATTATTATGAGTCGTCGCCTGGTTGAAGATGATCGATTGACAAGCATTAACATTAAAGATTACACCGTTGAGGTTCGTGAGACGAAGCTTGGTCCAGAGATTGTGACGCGCGATATTCCAAACGTTTCCGAAGAAAGTTTGCGCCACTTGGACGAGAACGGAATTGTTCAAATTGGTTCCGAGGTTAAGGCTGGCGATGTTTTGGTTGGTAAGATTACACCAAAGGGCGAGCAGGAATTGAGTTCTGAGGAGCGCTTGCTTCGCGCCATCTTCGGTGAAAAAGCTAAGGACGTTCGCGATACATCACAGCGAATGAACAACGCAGGCGGCGGTAAAGTTGTTGGCGTTAAGATCTTTAGTCGTGAAAATGGTCACGAGTTGAAAGCTGGCGTTTTGATGCAAATTCAGATCTTCGTTGCGCAACTACGAAAGATTGGCGTTGGCGACAAGATGGCTGGACGCTTCGGTAACAAGGGTGTTGTGGCGAAAGTTCTTCCTGTTGAAGATATGCCATTCCTAGAGGACGGTACGCCGGTTGACGTAGTTTTGAACCCACTTGGTGTGCCAAGCCGCATGAACCTTGGTCAGATTTTTGAAACTCACCTTGGTATGGCGGCGCGAGCATTGGGCTACCGCGTAGCAACTCCGTCATTTAACGGTGTTCCGAGCGAGAAGATTTCTGATGAGCTAGAAAAAGCTGGTTTGGCGCGTGACGGTAAGAGTCAATTGTTTGACGGCCGCACAGGTGAACCATTTGAGGAACGAACAACAGTTGGTGTGATGCACATGATTAAGTTGCACCACATGGTTTCTGACAAGATTCACGCCCGCTCAACTGGTCCATACACGATGGTTACTCAGCAGCCGCTTGGTGGTAAAGCACAAAACGGTGGTCAGCGCTTCGGTGAGATGGAGGTTTGGGCATTGGAAGCTTACGGTGCCGCTGCAACCTTGCAGGAAATGTTGACAATTAAGTCCGACGATGTTTACGGTCGCGCAAAGGCTTACGAGTCAATCATTAAAGATGAGCCGATTGTTGGTCCAAAACTTCCGGAGTCCTTCAACGTGTTGGTTAAGGAGCTTCAAGGTTTGGGTCTTCGAGTTGACTTGGTTGATGACGAAGCAACAGTTGATGCTGAGCACGTTATTGCCTCAAGTGGTCCGGAAGACAAAACCGTTGCTGCTGACAATGAGGAAGAAGAAACATACTTGGACGAATCAGATGACATCGGTGAAATTGACGATGGCATGAGCGTGCAAGATATTGATGAAGTAGAAGAAATAAAGGAGGACGCGTAAGATGGCAAATTCTGCATTTAACGCAACGGGCATCAGCGATTTTGACGCGGTTCGTTTGGCGGTAGCTAGCCCAGAAGACATTCTGAAATGGAGCTACGGCGAAGTTTTGAAGCCAGAAACAATTAACTATCGCACACAAAAGCCAGAACGCGACGGATTGTTCTGTGAGCGAATCTTTGGTCCAGTTAAGGACATCAATCCACACGACTCAAAGCTTAAGGGTGTTCGATCACGCGAAGCTGCCGTCGATAAGAATGGTGAATTGGTCACTAAGTCAATTGTTCGTCGTGAGCGAATGGGACACATTCAATTGGCAGTTCCAGTTGCGCACATTTGGTTTATGCGCGGCACTCCAAGCGCAATGAGCCAGCTGCTTGGTATGACGGTTCGTAATATCGAGAAAATCGTTTACTTTGCAACCTACGTTATCTTAAATGTTGACGAAGCAACTCGTGATCAATATTTGGCAGATTTAGAAGCGGAAACTGATTTGGCTCGTAAGGCTATCAAAATCCGCTACGAAAAAATGGCTGAAGAAGATGGTGCTGATGTTAAGCAACTAGCTAAAGAGCAGAGCCGTGAAGTTGAGGAATTGGAAGAATCTTACGTTGGTAAGAAGTCTCAATTGGAGAGCTTAAACAGGGGTGCTTTGATCTCAGAGAGCGAATATCGCAACTTGCCAGAAGAATACGACGAATTGATTGAAGTTGGCATGGGCGCCAGCGCAGTCAAGGAACTTTTGGACAATATCGACCTACCAAAGCTTATCGCTGAATTGACAGAGGAAGCTGAAACTGCGAAAGGTCAACGACAGAAGAAGTTGCTAAAGCGTTTGAAGATGCTTGAAAGCATGGAATCTGCTGGCATTAAGCCATCAAGCCTATGTATGACCGTTCTGCCAGTTATTCCTCCAGATCTTCGCCCAATGGTGGCGTTGTCTGGTGGCCGATTTGCGACATCTGACTTGAACGATTTGTATCGCCGAATTATCAACCGAAACAACCGCCTAAAGAAGTTGATTGAGCTTAACGCGCCAGAAGTTATTCAGCGCAATGAAAAGCGCATGCTTCAGGAAGCTGTTGACGCTTTGATTGACAATTCAGCATCACGCGGTCGCGCAGTTAGCTCGACTGGTGGTCGCCGCAGCTTGAAGAGCTTGAGTGATATGCTAAAGGGTAAGCAAGGTCGCTTCCGTCAGAACCTTCTTGGTAAGCGCGTTGACTATTCTGGTCGCTCGGTTATCGTGGTTGGTCCAAAATTGAAGATTAACCAATGTGGTTTGCCAAAGCAAATGGCGCTGGAATTGTTCAAGCCGTTCGTTATTAGCTGGTTAATTAAGAACGAATTTGCGCACAATATTCGCTCGGCTTCACGTCTAATCGAAGCTGGTGAAGCGGTAGTTTGGGACGCGCTGGATTCAGCAATTGAAGGTAAGTACGTGTTGCTTAACCGCGCACCAAGTTTGCACCGTTTGTCAATTCAAGCCTTTCAGCCAGTTTTGGTTGAAGGAAAAGCTATTCAGCTGCACCCGCTAGTTTGTGCCGGATTTAACGCCGACTTCGATGGTGACCAGATGGCTGTTCACTTGCCGCTATCAAAAGAGGCTCAGGCTGAAGCTCGTGAATTGATGAGCGCAACTGCCAACTTGTTGAAGCCTGCCGATGGTGCGCCAGTGTTGCATATTTCGCAGGACATCGTGCTTGGTAACTATTACTTGACTTACGATAAGCCACAAGCTCAGACTGATAAGGTTAAAACTTACAGCTCTGTTTACGAAGCGGAAATGGCTTACGACAATGGCGTAATTCACTTGCAGACCCCAATTCGTATCTTTGCGAAGGGTAAAATGCGTGAAACAACTTTGGGTCGTGTCTTCTTCAATGAGATTCTGCCTGAAGATTTCCCATATGATAATAATGTCCAGACTAAAAAGCAGCTTAAGAAGGTGTTGGCGCAAATCTTTAACAAGTACGGCGCCGAGGAAACCGCTAAGATTGCAGACCGCATGAAGGGGCAAGCTTTCCGCTTTGCTACGGTTGCGGCTGTGTCGACTGGTATGACCGACTACGTCCACTTCGAGGAAATCCCTCAGTTTGTGGCTGAAGGTGACGCTAAGGCAGCTTTGATTTCTGAGCAATTCGACCAAGGTTTGATTACTGAGGAAGAGCGATACAACTTGACGGTTAGCGCATGGCGAAACGTCGACAATAAGATTACGGCATTCCTGAAAGACCAATTGGCGCACATGGACACCAGTATTTCTATGATGGTCAACTCTGGTGCTCGTGGTGATATTTCCAACGTGAAGTTGGCGAGCGCGATGATTGGTGTTCAGATGGACGCAACCAACCATGAGATTGAGCTTCCAATCCGCAGCTCTTACACGGGCGGTTTGTCTAGCCTTGAAGCCTTTATCGCAACCCGTGGTGCACGTAAGGGTCTTATTGACACAGCTCTTAAGACTGCCGACTCAGGTTACTTGACTCGTCGTTTGGTAGACGTTGCACAAGATGTCTTTACCGTTGAAGACACTGATGGCGACGATGAAGGTTACGCAATTTATCGATCAGAAACTGAGGAGACGATGATTGACTTCTCGAACCGTTTGGCTGGTCGTTATGCTGCTGAGACAATTCCAGGTCACGTCAATAAGAACGAATTGATCACGCGTGAAATTGCAGATTCAATTGACGACGACGAAAGCATTGAAAGCGTTAAGATTCAGTCTGTATTGTCGACAAACAACCTTAACGGTATTCCACAGCGAAGTTACGGTATTGATATGTCGACTGGTAAATTGGTTGGCAATCATCAGCCAGTTGGTGTTATCGCCGCTCAGTCAGTCGGTGAGCCAGGTACTCAGTTGACGCTTCGTACCTTCCACAACTCTGGTGTTGCTGGTGGTGACATTACCCAAGGTCTTCCTCGTGTTGAAGAGTTGTTTGAAGCACGCACACCAAAAGGTCAAGCATTCATTACGGAAGTTGCTGGTTTGGTTGACGTTTGGGAAGATGGCAAGAAGTATATCGTTCAAATTACACCAGAATCTGGCAAGGTTGAGCGATTGCCATTAGAGGGACGAACTGTCGTGGTTAAGGCTGGATCAAGCGTTAAGGCTGGCGATGTCTTGGCGACTGGCGAGAGCGACACTCGACCTTTGATCGCGCCATTTGACGGTGTGATTGAGTCGGCTGAGGATACTTTGGTGATCGCGGCAGAGGCTGCTTCGCCAACTCGCTATGAAATTCCAGGCAATATGCAGTTGGTCGTTAAGGCGAACGATGTTGTCGAAGCTGGTGATCGATTGACAGCTGGATCGTTGAACTTGCACGATTTGATGCGACTTAAGGGTGTTGAAGCAACTCAGCGCTACATCATTAACGAAGTTCTGCGAATTTACGCTGCTCAGGGTCAGGACGTGGCTGACAAGCACTTGGAGATTATTGTTCGCCAAATGTTTAGCCGCGTGCAAATCGAAGATGCTGGTGATAGCGAATTCGTGACTGGCGACATCGTTTCTAAGGCTGCTGTGGTCAATGCAAATAAGCAATTGGCTGCTGAAGGTAAGAACTTGATTAGCTACACACAATTGCTACTCGGTATCACGAAGGTGTCAATCTGGAGCGACTCATGGCTATCAGCCGCATCCTTCCAGGATACTACTCGCGTGCTGATTAACGCTGCTGTATCTGGTCGAGCCGACCACTTGCATGGCTTGAAGGAAAACGTCATCATCGGCCGCAAGATTCCAGTAGGAACTGGCGCTGTCGAAGAAGATGAAGAATTCGAAACGCCGAGCGAAGACGAGTTCGTCGAAGAAGAAATCGCTGCTTAGTAGGTAGGTCTGACCGCAATAATCCGCAACACCCGTACCTTGATTATAAGGTCGGGTGTTTTGCGTATGATGATTATTTTATTTGGTAGCCCATAAAGCGCTGTATGTAGATTCGAAGTCTTTGTTTTGGATGATATGTATTGACTTTTTAACTAAGGTGTGATATAAATTATATTAGCTTTTACACAACCGTGTGAAAGAGTACTTCACAACAAGAGAGAAGGTATATGATGACACTCCAGGAAGAGGTAAAGGCCAGAGGAGATGTGGACGATGAGAAATCATCGAGCGGTCTCTCTCTCAATCCCGTGTCTATGCAATGGCTCTTTCTGTTTCTGCTTATCGCGTGGGCACTGGTCAACGCACTTCTGTACGTAGATCAGGCTAGTAAGTATGAAGAAAGGAAATCCAGCGCGACGTTGTCTGACATTGGCTCTAGCTTTGGGTTAGAGACAGGCAAGGAATACCCCATTACTGTAGTGGGTGCGTCGGGTGCAGCTATTTCAGTTGCCTTCGAGGGTGACAATGGCTCACACATCTTAGAGGTCCCGACCTCTAAGATCACCTTCGACGTCCGTCGGGACGTCGAAGGGGCGTCTATGTCCGTAGATATTCCCAACATCAAGCAATCTGAGGAGGTAGCCTACTGGCTGCACTCCTACGCTTGTAGCAAAGATACTTGGGCATTCGGCTGGCTGCAGAAAAACTGCAGTCCTAATCCCCCTTACCTTGTCGTTTCCGACGACGCAAGAAGCCAAGGACTCGCCTTGGTAATTGAGAAGTCAGCCGGAGCGAGAATCACGCTTTCGCCAAGTATGTATAATGACATTCTTGGCATTAATCCTGGTGCTGTGGAGTAACGCTCCATCCCCTCTGTGTCGAGTAAAAACTCCACGGACGGGGGTGGAGTTTTTACTTTAAATTGATTTTTTATAGGAAAAAAATTATATAATATAAACAATTAAAGGAGGTTTTATGCCAGTATATAACAAACTTGTCCGTGATAAAATTTTGGAAATCATTAAGGCCAACAGGCAAAAGCCAACTCACAAAATACTTACAGCAGACGAATATGCCGTGGAGCTTACAAAAAAGCTAGTCGAAGAAGTTGAGGAATATAAAAAAGATAAAAATACTGATGAGCTTGCCGATATCATGGAAGTGGTCTATGCTCTCGCAAGCCTGCATAGTTGTACCGCGGAAGAATTAGAAAAAATTCGCGCAGAAAAAGCAGAAAAACGCGGCGGCTTTGAAAAGAAAATATTCCTAGTGGAAGTTATAGATTAGGGCAAGTACGTGCGACAATCTATGTCTATTCTGCGCAAGAAATTCATCTCTGACAATGAGTACTCTGTTTTTGTATAAATAAGTTGCGATTTTACTTTTACGAAATCTGTGATAGAATAGATGTAGAGTTTCCTCTTTTCGGAGTGCGCGGTGTTTTGAATGTGTACAGATCGCAATCTCGGCGGAAAAGGTATAGACACGGAGAGGAGTTGCTGAATCCAAACCGTAAGGCAAATTGCCATAATTAGTAAATCAACCAAGGAGAAATTGGATGCCAACAATCAACCAATTGGTGCGCAAACCGCGCCAAACGGCTAAGAAAAAGTCCAAGTCGCCAGCACTAGGTCGTATTCATAACGCCCTAAAAACACGTTATTACGACCAGAACGCACCTCTTAAGCGTGGTGTTTGTGTGCGTGTGACGACTAAGACGCCAAAGAAGCCAAACTCAGCTTTGCGTAAAGTTGCTCGTGTTAAATTGAACAACGGCTATGAAGTTTGGGCGTACATCGGTGGTGAAGGTCACAACTTGCAGGAGCACGCTGTGGTCTTGATCCGCGGTGGTCGTGTGCCTGACCTTCCAGGTGTGCGTTATCACATCGTACGTGGTGCGCTTGACCTTCAGGGTGTTAACAACCGCAAGAAGGGCCGTTCTAAGTACGGTACGAAGAAAGGGGATAAATAATCATGCCTCGTAAAGTTACCAAGAAATTGCAGCGTGAACTTAAGCCTGATCGCCGATACCAAAGTGTACTAGTTCAGCGTTTGATCAACAAGTCAATGCTAGACGGTAAAAAGTTGGCGGCTGAGCGCGCTGTTTACACAGCCCTAGAAACTGCCGCTAAGAAATTGGATTCTGAAGATCCATTGGCAGTGTTTGAAAAAGCATTGAAGAACGTTAGCCCAAGCTTTGAGGTTAAATCTCGCCGCGTTGGTGGTGCTAACTACCAGATTCCATTCCCAGTTCAGGGACATCGACAATTGCACTATGCGTTCAGTTGGCTAGTCCAAGCAGCCCGCGCTCGTAGTGGAATGCCATATTCACAGCGTTTGGCATTGGAAATTGTTGACGCTTACAATGAAGCTGGTGCTGCCTTCAAGAAGAAGGAAGACACCCACAAGATGGCTGAAGCTAACCGTGCCTTTGCGCACTTTGCTCGAGGCTAATTATTGCTTGAAAGCAAAATCAGAAAATCGCTCTAAACGGGGCGATTTTTTGGTATAATAGAAAAAATTAGGAGGGAAGATGGCGAGTTTTTCGTTTGATATTGTGTCAGAAATTGACAAGGCTGAGATGAATAATGTTTTCATGCAGGCTGAAAAAGAAATCCAAGGACGTTATGATTTTAAGGGGACGAGCGCGGCAATTGATTGGCTGGATGATAAAAAGGGTCTGAAAATTACCGGCGACAATGATTGGCAAGTTGATGCCGTTCTGGATATCGTGCGCAAGAAATTGGCGGGGCGTGGTCAATCAAGCAAAGTTCTGGATTTATCAAAAGAGAAAGTTGTTTCGAACTTGAAGACGACTTGGGAAATTCCGTTCAAGCAAGGTCTCGATCAGCCGACGGCGAAGCAAATTGCCGCTGATATTCGTGCTAATGCGCCGAAAGCTAAGCCTCAAATTCAGGGCGACCTCGTTCGTGTTACTTCTGCGTCGAAGGATGAGCTGCAGAAAGTTATTAGTTTATTGCGAGAAAGTGATTATGACACGCCTCTACAGTTTGTAAATTATCGTTAGGATCGTAGCGGTATGAATCAGAAGTCAATGAAGAAATTAAAAATTGCAGCCATCGTTCTGGGCGTAGTTTTCTTGATCTCCGTTATAGTTGGGTTGATTGTCGTTAATAATAACCGCTCTTCTGGGGTCAGTAAAACCGCAAAAAAGAAGATCCAGAAGATTTTTGCCGAAGAAGATGCTAAGAGCTTGCAAAAAGTCGTTTCCAAATATGGCTATTCAATTCGATACGACAAGAGTATTTTTACTGGCGAAGGTCACGTCTTAAATAGTGATTCTAATGAAAAACAATACAGCGCCACTACATATGCCGATGATGAATTGAAAGAAAGCCGTGCTTATGCGATTTTGCGATTGAATTTCAGAAAAGGTTCAGAAAAGCCGAAGGAGGAAGAAGAGAAGTTTTCATTTAGGAAGATTATGCCAGACTTCTCAATCGTAACTTCGCGCAAAAAAGCTTATTTTGATCGATCAACGATGCCCGAGGAATACAAGGACACGAAGAAATATTCAGATCTAGATTTAATGCTTCAGGGTGATATTAACAAGCAGAAAAAGGATAATCCGAACTTAAAATATCACACCAGCGACGCGACGATTTCTGGACGAAAGTTTAAGAAAATGGTCGTCGATTACGGAAGCACTATTGACGGCAAGTGGCAGAAGACTGGTGAAAAAATAACTTATTTGACAATTCAGAACGGCAGGCCGTACTGGATGACGATTTTTGCATTGAGCAAGAATTCGTACACGCAGCCGTACATTGATCAAATGGAGGCGCTGGTTGCTAAGGTTACTTTCCAGAATCCAGACAGTAGCTACTTGGTTAGGGCTGATGGCAATAATGAGGCGCAAGTGGCTTCCGCTACAATAGCTAAGACCGAAACTAAGGCGGAAAATTTCTCAGAAGATAAAGACACCACGAACACTTTGGACGAACTAGACGAAGATTCCGTTATTAAAGTGGTGGCAAGGAATCAAATTGCTACGGTCCGTGTGGGAACATATCGTTGTGCTGATATGATTTACACGGCGCAAAACGGCGCGAGTATGCAGCTGAATGGTTTGTGTACGGGTGGAATTGGTAGCGGATCGATTGTTTCTGACGACGGCTACATCGCTACAAATGGGCATGTGACTGAGGTTTCAAACCAAAGTATGATCATGGGTCTCAACACGCAAGAAAACATGAACAAATATATAAAGTTTGTGGTAGATGCGGGCTATGTGACTCGAGAGACGCTTCGGGATTTGGCAAATAAAGCTAATGGCGGCGATCAGAGTGCGCAAGCGGCAATTCTCGGTCTTATCAACCAAGTTCCTGCCGATAATATACGTTCGCAAAACGATCGATACGATTACGTCATTCAGACCTCAAGCGAACCTATTGCGCGCGAAGATGACGGCTCGGGCAATCTTAGGTGGAAAAAGACGAAGACTAATATTCCGGCTAAGAAAATTGACGCGGAAGTTGATTTGAAGGGTCATAGCATGGATCTGAATAGCGACAAAAGTGATGTGGCAATTCTGAAGGTCGAAGGGCGATTTCCAGCGGTGGAGTTGGGCGATAGCTCTAAGGTTTCCAGAGGTGATCGAGTGACGGCGATTGGCTATCCAGCGATTGTCGACGATGGCGTAAATACGAAGAAGAGTAAGACTGTGCCGACCGTTACGCAAGGTGATGTTTCTGGTTCGGCTAGCGATGCGGGCGGTCATAAGCTGTTTTCAATGAGTGCGCAAATTGCGGCGGGTAACAGTGGTGGTCCAGCGTTCGATGATGATGGTAAACAGATTGGATTGAATACTTACGGCGGCTCATCTTGTGCGGATAGGAGCGAGCGCAACAATTCTTGCTTTGGAGAGGGGATATTCCGTGATATCGCTGATCTGAAAACTATGGCGAAGAAAAATAATGTTGCGTTATCGGCGAACGGCGAATTGACTAAGCTCTGGAAAGATGGCTTGGAGAGTTTTTCTCAAGGTAAATATTCTCAGGCAAAAGCTAAATTTGAGCAATTGGATAAAAAATACCCCGACAATTATTTGGTGGCGAAGATGATCGAGGTTTCATCCAATACTCCAGACGACTCTACGGAGAGCGAGGCATCTAGCGCAGAAGCCAGTGCGAGCGAATCAGAAAATAACACTACAGTTATAGTCGTGGTTGTGGTGATTCTTTCAACGGGAGCATTATTCTTAACAGTGTCAATTATCGCAATTGCTGTTTCTGTCAGTAATCGACGTAAGATGAATACTTATCCATATTCTGCCGCTGGACAATTCCCGCAGCAGCCTCAGTATCCGCAGCAACCGTATCAGCAGCCAATCCCGCCGCAACAACAATATCCGCAACAAAACTACTATCCGCAGCAACCTGGTCAGTATCCACCAATGTACGCGCAGCCGCCTATGCAACAGCCTCCAGCTAACTATCAGCCCGCAGCGCCAGCTCCGAGTGACAACGAGTCTAAAAATCCTCCAGCTTAGAGCTAGTCAAAAACATAGATAACTGATATAATAAAACGCAAGAGTAGTTTTTTGGTGCCAAAAAATTGACCAAAAATCTCGGCAAATTAACGTAATATAAAGGAAAATTTATGGCAGAGACGCATGTTCCGCTAAAGAATTTTAGAAATATTGGTATTATTGCCCATATTGACGCCGGTAAAACGACGACAACTGAGGGTATTTTGTACCGCACTGGCTTGACACATAAGATCGGTGTGGTTCGTGGTGAAGGTGATGGTGCTACCACCGACTGGATGGCGCAGGAGAAAGAACGTGGTATTACTATTACGTCAGCTGCTGTGACTTGTTTCTGGAAAGATCACAAGATTAACATCATCGATACCCCAGGGCACATTGACTTTACCGCTGAGGTTGAGCGTAGCTTGCGCGTGCTTGACGGTGCAGTTACAGTCTTTGACGGTAAGATGGGTGTTGAGGCTCAGTCTGAAACTGTTTGGCGACAGGCTAATAAGTACGGCGTGCCACGTATTTGTTTCGTTAACAAGATCAACCAGACCGGCGGTGACTTCTATAAGTCTCTAGAGTCAATTCACAACCGCTTGAGTAAGCAGGCTTTCCCAGTTCACTTGCCAATTGGTTTTGAAAAGACCATCCATGGTGTTGTCGACTTGATTGACATGAAGGCATATACATATGACGACTACACAGACCACGAGCTTAAGGTTGGCGAGATTCCAGCTGATATGCTTGAAAAAGCTAAGAACGCACGTTCTCTGTTGGTTGAAAACGCTGTTGAAGCTGACGACGAACTTACTATGAAGTTCTTGGAGCAGGGCGAAGAAGCTATTACTGTTGACGAGCTAAAGATGGCTCTACGTAAGCGCGTTTTGGCTGGTGACTTTTACCTAGTCACTGGTGGTGACGGTCGTGGTGTGATCGTTGAGAAGTTGCTTGACTTGATGGTTGATTTCTTGCCAAGTCCACTAGACGTTGATGAAATTTGGGGCAAGAATCCAAAGACTGGCGACGAAGTTAGCCGCAAGCCATCAGACAAGGAGCCTTTGTCTGCTTTGGCGTTTAAGATTGCTGCCGATCCATTTGTTGGTAAGTTGATCTTCGTTCGTGTCTATTCTGGCGTTTTGACCTCAGGAAGCTACGTTCTTAACACGACAACTGGCGAGAAAGAGCGAATTGGACGAATTGTTCGTATGTTTGCTGACAAGCGTGAAGAAATTAGCAAGGTTGAAGCTGGTGACATCGCCGCTGTGGTTGGCCTGAAATCTACCGCAACTGGTAACACGTTAGCAGACGTAGCTCATCCAATTGCTCTTGAGTCAATTGAATTCCCAGAGCCACCTGTATCAATCGCGGTTGAGCCAAAGTCAAAGGCTGACCAGGAAAAAATGGCGTTGGCATTGCAGCGCTTGGCTGAAGAAGACCCAACTTTCCGAATTCACACTGACGAAGAAACAGGTCAGACAATTATGTCAGGAATGGGCGAGTTGCACCTAGACATTCTTATTGACCGTATGAAGCGCGAATTTAAGGTTGAAGCCAATATTGGTGAACCTCAGGTTGCCTTCCGCGAAAGCATCAAGGGTCGTTCTGAAGTTCAAGGTAAGCACGCCAAGCAGTCTGGTGGTCGTGGTCAATATGGTGACGTTTGGGTTCGCTTTGAGCCAAATGAGACCGGTAAAGGCTTTGAATTCGTTGATGAAATTAAGGGTGGTGTGGTTCCTCAGGAATATCGCCCAGCTGTAATGAAGGGTATTCGTGAAACATTGGAAGGCGGTGTTATTGCTGGCTATCCAGTTGTTGACGTTAAGGCTACACTTTACGATGGCTCATACCACGATGTCGACTCCTCAGAATTGGCGTTCTCATTGGCAGGTTCGATAGCTGCTCGTGAAGGTATTAAACAAGCTAACCCAATCTTGCTTGAGCCAGTTATGAAGGTTGAAGTTACTACACCAGAAGACTTCATGGGTGACATCATCGGCGACCTTAACTCACGTCGCGGACGTATCGACGCTATGGAAGACTTGATGGGTGGCGCTAAATTGATTAAGGCATTTGTGCCATTAGCAAATATGTTCGGCTACACATCAGACATTCGCTCAATGTCTCAGGGTCGCGCCGCTTCAACGATGGAATTAGCTCAATACGAGGAAGTTCCACCAAACGTTGCGCAAGAGATTATCGAAAAGCGAAATAAATAATCTCTACCTCATAAAAAATCCTCGGAGCGAATCCGGGGATTTTTATTTGGCTAATTTTCAGGTTTATAAGTTTGGGATTGTTAGGTTTCGTTTGGCGAGTTCTTCTTTGATTCGTTTGGTCAATTTGCGCGCTTTTGTCGCCTGAATGCTATTTGTGCCATATCTGTTTTCAATGTCTTCCAGTCGTTGGTCTATGGATATCGGCTTGCCGTCTGGGCTAGTCGTCATGTCCGCCAAGTTTAAGATAAGCAATTCGTCCGTCCAATTTTCTACGTCAGGATCTCCGTGATTAAATACAGAATCAGCCCAATTGAAGCCAGACAGTTCTAATATCCTGCCGCCTTCATGTTCGTGATCCGTCTGATTTTCAACAAAAGCGTAGGCAAAGTCGTGTGTCAGTCCCATTAAAAATAAGCTGCGCGCCACATCTTCTTTCATATTGAACACTTCGCGAGCCAGATTGTAAGATTTGTACGCCACTCCGCGCATATGAAATAATCGCGAGTCTGACAGACCAATGAATTCCGGGTTATTTTTCATGATGCTTGCGTGTTGCGACGGAATAAATTGATGAATTGTCGGCGAATTGGGCGACCGACGATGTTGCCGAATGATGCGCCAATTGCTACTGCTACGCCGATGAGAATTGCTCGCGCTAAGATAGCCAAGGCTGGTAGAAAGTTTGCGCTGTTTGGTGGGTATAGAACGACTCCCATTAATCCGTTGTAAAGCGATAACCCTGGGACTAGCGGTACGATTCCCGCCGCGATGATCGCCAGAGAAGGGAATTTCCATAATCTGGAAGTCATAACTGCGACCAGTCCAATTACCGCCGCCGCGATGCCGCTCGCTGTTACGATATCAAAGCCAAAACTCATGGCTAATCTTGAAATCCACCAGCCGAAAATTGCTATCAATCCAGAAATGATCATCCCTAAAAATCGAGAATGATTCCTCAGAACGAACGCCGCCGCGATAATTCCAGCACCTAAATATTGCGTGTGTCCGTCCGCCAATGTCAATCGATCTGGTGTTGCTGGGAAAGTAATACCGAATTTTGTCGCAATGTATAATCCGACCATCACGCCAGCAATTACGCCGCCTGTCGCCATTACGACTTTTAACAATCTGGCGTTGGCGGTCATGTAATATTCGTCGATTGCGTCCTGGAATGCGCCGACAAACATTAGTCCCGCGACTAATAAGACGATTCCGCTAATGACGAGTAGTGTCGTATTGATACTCAGTCCTAAATAATTGCTGCACCATGCTGTTCCTGCTGCTACTAAGGTGACAAAAATTGCCACAAGAGCTTGTGAATAGAATAGTGGCATGCCGACGCGTCCCAGCCATCTTAATAATCCAGTTGCTAGGAATCCGAGCAGAAACGCGATTGACGCCATGAGTAAACTGCCGCCGTATAGAATGACGGAACCTGCGCTCACCAATCCGCCCGCCGCGTAAACGACTAGTCGGGAATGTTCGGTGGGTTTTTTGAGTATTTGTTGCAATCGCTCTTCGGCTTCTTCCAGGGAAAGTTGCTTGCGACGAATGTCGAGGGCTAATAATTGCAATGCTTGGATAAGTTGATAATTAGGATCGTCAGGAACGATAACTCGCGCCATAGTTAGCGGTTCGTGATCAACTCCGCGGTCTTGAGAAATTGTCACCAAAGTGTAGCTCACGTCCACATGAACGGGTCTGCGGCAATATGTCCGCGTGATTCCTTGCGCCATACGAACCACATCGCGCGCCACCACGCCCATGCTCAGGAGTTGCTCGGCAATCGTCATAGCCAGGCGCAAAGCTCGCATATTCGGCGTCAAACTTTCATCAATTTTCTCCAGATGATGCTCTGGCTCAAAGCTGTAAAGGTTAGCGACTCGGGCTAATGATTGCTCAATGAATTTTGGTACTTTTTTCTTCACAATATCTAGTGTAACAAATTTTATGCCAATAGAAATAGCCCGCCAAGAGAGCTCAAGCCGAGGCTTAAGCCTCAGGCGAACTACTTCTATTGGCGGGCGGTTAGTCCTCGTCATCATCATCCCGCATGGGTGACTGCGGGATGATAACCGCTAGGAGGATAGCGATAGAACTCAGAGACGAGGTATAATACCCTACTGTCTCTATTTTCTGCACCGGGTCGATTACAGCACTAAGCACCGTATGGACAGCTCCGATGTCTTGGAGCACACTAATTGCCATCGATCCCGATATAATGTACGCTGCTACCAAGAAGAACCATAGTAGATAGTCGTGCTGTTCTCCTGTGAACCATCTAAATACTAGATGGAGTGACAGCGCCAGCGCTACTGCTGTACAGATGATGGCCAAAGACACAGTGAGGTATGTACTCCCCATAAGGAGTAGAACCAGACCAGTCAGGGCGACGAACGCGACAGCAAGTTTGAGTTTCAGCATGACTGACTCCTTTTCAAGATATGCAAGGACTACTTTCGTTGACGGGATTGTCAACGAAAGCTGTATTAATTTATGCCACACTTGCGTAAAAAAGTCAACATTGGGAGGAGGTTAGTCAACTTTCTGTAAAATAATGCCCGTTCTGGCTGGCAAGTAAACTTTAAGATTGTGGCTGTTATCAGCTGGGGAAGTGAAAAATCGGGAATTATGGTCTATTCGCTCCTGTCCGCCGAAGTCCTTATCATCGCTACTTAACGCCAATTTATAAGAGCCAGCTTCTGTGGGTACCGCGTAATCTGAGTGGGATTTGTCGGGCGAAAAATTGATAACAAATAAAAAGTCGCCGTGCATAAAACTTACCGTGTGATCAGATTGGCGAACCGTCAGGTGTTGAATGTCAGAATTGTCAATTTGTCGAATAATCTTCATCAGCGCCGCATCAAAATCTCCCAACCATTGATATTTTAAGAAGCCGTTGTCGCGCAAATTCCATTGTCGACGAGCGTGCTTAAATGACCAATTATTACCTTCACGCGGAAAATCAATCCATTCCGGATGTCCGAATTCATTGCCCATAAAATTCAAATAACCGCCGCCGTGAAGTCCCGCGGTCATCAGACGAATCAGTTTATGTAGCGCCACGCCACGTTCAACCGTTAAGTCTGGGTCAATTTTATCCATATGCCAATACATATTTTTATCAATCAATCGGAAAATCAGCGTTTTATCACCGACGAGCGCTTGATCGTGACTTTCGGCGTAATTGATGACTTTTTCTTCTGGCCGATGTGAGCTTAAAGTGTAAGCTAATTGTCCCAAATCCCAATCTTCATCATTTTTCTCTTTCAGAGTTTTTATCCATAAATCCGGCGCGCCCATTTGCAAGCGATAATCAAATCCCAGCCCGCCATCCTTTGTCGATGCGCCCAGTCCAGGAAAACCGCTCATTTCCTCTGCAATTGTCGTGGCGTCGGGGCGAACGGCGTGAATGGTTTCATTCGCCAATCTTAAATAAGCGAGCGCATCTTTGTCGACGTTGTTGCGGAAATAATCGTCATAGCTAGTGAAACTTTTTCCGAGTCCGTGGTCGTGGTAAATCATACTAGTTACGCCATCAAACCTAAATCCGTCAATGTGATATTCATCTAGCCACCAACGGCAATTGCTTGCCAAAAAATGCAAAACTTCTGGCTTGCCGTAATCGAACAGCCGCGAGTCCCATTCTGGATGATTTGTTGGCTTGAAATATTGTGTCGGATCGCCGGCAAAATTGCCCAGACCTTCGATTTCGTTTTTGGCGGCGTGAGCGTGAACGAGGTCAATGATGACGCGCAGTCCCATTCCGTGCGCCGTGTCGACCAATTTCTTAAAATCGTCGGGCGTGCCAAATCTTGACGAAACCGCGAAAAAGTTGCTGACGTGATAACCGAAGCTGCCGTAATATGGATGCTCGGCGATTGCCATAAGTTGAATGGTGTTATAACCAGATTCTTTAATTCGCGGCAAAACCTCTGTGGTAAATTCACTGAAACTGGCAACTTTTTCTTCCTGGCTGCTCATGCCAACGTGCGCTTCGTAAATTAAAGGAACTTTTGGATTGGGCGGGGTTTTATATTGCCAATTGTAAGGAGCTTTTGGCGACCACACGACTGCGGAAAAATCGACAGAATTTTCGTCCTGAACGACGTAATTTGCATATGAAGGCAGCCGCCAGCCGTTACCGCCAGGCCAATAGACACGCAATTTATATTTTTGTCCGTGACGAAGCGAATTTTCAGGAAGATTTATGCTCCATTCGCCATTTTCTCCGCGATTTAAGGCGAATTCCTCACGCTCTTTCCAATCTGAAAAATCGCCAACTAAGAATATTCGAGTGGCGTTCGGCGCCCATTCTCTAAACGCCCAGCCAGTATCTGTTTTATGGAGTCCGAAATGTAAAAAACCCATCGCGAATTCGGCTGGTGTCTTGCCGCTTAAAACCTTTTTCAGTTTCGAATAAATATACTTCTCACGCGCCTGAATTGTGGATTTGTGCGGGGCTAGCCATTGGTCCAAATCAACGAGGGTTTTATTGCTCATGATTCTAGTGTAGCGGAAAAAACTGATATAATCTATCAAATGAGACCTTTTTCTTTTGAAATAACTTCACGATTTAACGACACGTTGGCACGAACGGGAATTATTCACACGCCACACGGTGATATTAAAACGCCGGCGTTTATTGTGGTTGGAACTAAGGCTAATGTTAAGGCGATGATTCTGGAGATGGTGAAGGATGTTGGTGCGCAGGCGGTGCTAGCGAACGCTTATCATTTATATCTGCAGCCGGGGCATGAGTTGATTGAAAAGGCTGGATATCTTGGCGAATTTATGCACTGGGATGGTCCGACGTTTACGGATAGCGGCGGCTTTCAGGTGCTGAGTTTAGGTTCTGGCTTTAAGAAAGTTTTGGCAATGAGCACTGATGTTGATGAAGAAATTGCGATTGCTAAAAAATCGTCGCGCCATGCTTGGGTGGACGAAAACGGCGTGATGTTCAAGTCACATTTGGACGGCTCTTATCATAAATTTACGCCAGAATTGTCCATGCAAATTCAGGCTGGAATTGGCGCTGACATTACTTTTGCGTTTGATGAATTGACTTCTTTGATTGATCCGTATGAATATCAAGTTGAGGCGCTGGCCAGGACGCATGCTTGGGCGGAGCGAAGTTTGGCGGAAGTTAAGCGCCTAAGGGCGGCTCGTCCAGATAAGCCGTATCAAGCTTTATTTGGCGTTTTGCAAGGCGCGAATTACGAGGATTTGCGAAAGCAAACTGCCGAGTTTTTGGGCGCAATGGATTTTGATGGCTATGGAATCGGCGGCGCGCTGGAAAAGGAAACTATGGCGCAAACGATTCAGTGGGTTAATCAAATTCTCCCTGAAAATAAACCGCGACATTTGCTGGGGATTTCCGAGCCTGATGATATTTTTGCGGCGATTGAGCAGGGAATTGACACTTTTGACTGTGTGAGCCCGACGCGAGTAGCCAGGAACGGCGCCGCGTATACGCCGTTTGGTCGAGTCAACGTGCGCGGTCGAAAATACCGCGAGATGTTTGCGCCGATTATGGACGATTGCGATTGCTATACTTGTAAGAATTACACGGCGGCTTATCTCTGTCATCTTTTGCACGCTCGTGAATCGTTGGCTGGAACGCTATTGTCAATCCACAACGAGCGATTTATCGTTAAGTTGGTTGATGATATTCGCGCCAGCTTGGAGAATGGAACTTTTTACGAGTTTCGCGATTCGTTCCTGGCGAAGTATTATAGTAAGAAATAGGCTATTTACAACTGATTGGAAAATCGTTATAATTAAACTCATACGCCGTGAGGTCTTTTTTATGGACTGTACCCGCGTGAAAAATAATAATTAAATTAAGGAGAACTTCTACAAATGGCAGATGCATTTGACCGAAGCAAACCGCACGTTAACGTTGGTACAATGGGCCACGTTGACCACGGTAAGACTACGCTGACTGCTGCGATTACTGCAGTGTTGGCAAAGCGCCTACCAAGCGCAGTTAACAAACCTGTTGCGTACGACCAGATCGACAACGCACCAGAAGAGAAGCAACGTGGTATTACTATCGCGTCTTCACACCAAGAGTATGAATCAAAGAATCGTCACTATGCACACGTTGACATGCCAGGACACGCTGACTACGTCAAGAACATGATCACCGGTGCTGCTCAGGTTGACGGTGCGGTATTGGTTATCGCTGCAACTGACGGTCCAATGCCTCAGACTCGTGAGCACGTTTTGCTTGCAAAGCAGGTTGGCGTGCCAAAGATCGTTGTCTTTTTGAACAAGATGGACATGGCTGACGAAGAAATGGTTGAGCTGATCGAAGAAGAAGTTCGCGAACTTCTTGAAAAGAACGGCTTCGACAAAGACGCTCCAATCATCAAGGGTTCTGCTCTTAAGGCTCTTGAAGGTGAAGAGAAATACGAAGATGCTATTATGGAATTGGTTGACGCAATGGACAGCTACATTCCAGAGCCAGCACGTGACATGGACAAACCATTCATTATGCCAATTGAGGACGTCTTCTCAATTAAGGGTCGTGGTACAGTAGCAACTGGTCGTATCGAGCAGGGTGTTGTTAAATTGAACGACGAAGTTGAAATCGTTGGTTTGAAGCCAACTCAGAAGTCAGTTGTAACTGGCATTGAGGCCTTCAAGAAATCTCTTGACCAAGGTCAAGCAGGTGACAACGCAGGTGTCTTGCTACGCGGTATTGAGCGCAGCGACATTGAGCGCGGTCAAGTTTTGGCAAAGCCAGGCACAATTACTCCACACACTGAGTTTGAAGCTGAAGTTTACATCTTGAAGAAGGAAGAAGGCGGTCGCCACACTCCATTCTCAAAGGGCTACAAGCCACAGTTCTACTTCCGCACAACTGACGTTACTGGTGAAGTTGAATTGCCAGCTGACAAAGAAATGGTTATGCCAGGCGACACTGTAACCTTCAAGGTTAAGTTGCTTGCACCAATCGCTATGGAGCAAGGTTTGAACTTTGCTATCCGCGAAGGTGGCCGTACAGTTGGTGCTGGTGTTGTTACAAAGATTAACAAATAATCTTGACAGCACAAGCCTAATTAAATCCCCCGAACTTTCGGGGGATTTTTGATTGCTGCAAGAAGGGGTCAATTGACAAAGCGGTAATGTTTATGGCAGAATAAAGACATCTAATATAAAACAGAAAAAGGAGATTTTGGTGAATAAACAGAAATTGCTAATTGTTGGCGGAGGCGGAATGGTTGGTGCGACGGCAGCTTATGCGTGTGCGTTGCGTAGTGTTATTGAAGAAATTGTGTTGATTGACCGTAATGAGGATTTGGCTTGGGGTCAGGCGGCCGACATTAATGACGCGATGGGAATTGACAGAAACGTCGTGGTTCATACGGGAAATTATTCTGATATCAATGACGATGACATCGTTGTGATTACTGCGGGTGCGCCGCAACTTCCTGGTCAGACTCGGTTGGAGCTGATTGACGTTAATGCAGAAATAATGCGTGATATTGTGAAAAATATTATGGCGAATGGTGCGAAGCCGTATTTGGTGATTGTCAGTAATCCGGTTGATGTTTTGACTTACGTGGCGCTTAAGGAGTCTGGCTTGCCGAAAAATCGCGTATTCGGGACGGGCACGACGCTTGATACTTCGCGAATGAAGTCGTATTTGGCGGACGCATTGAATGTCGACAGTAAAGCGGTTGACGCTTATATTTTGGGCGAACACGGCGATTCGTCATTTTCGACAATTGAAACGGCGCAAATTGGTGAAGTGCCAATTAAGGAATATCCTGGATTTACAGAGGAGATGATTGACGGAATTGAGCAGAAGGTTCGCGACCGAGCGTATCGGGTGATTGAAACGAAGAAATCGACGTATTTTGCGATTGGGTTTGTCGTGTCTAAGATTGTTTCGGCGCTCCGGAAATCGACACACACGGTTTATCCCGTCTGTTCTTTGGTTGAGGGCGAATATGGGCTGAATAATGTTGTGCTTGGATTGCCATCAACAATCAGCAGCGACGGCGTGAAGATTCTGGCGGGCTATCCACTTACCGAGCGAGAAAAAGAATCGCTGAATAAATCCGCTGGAATTATTGCGGAAATGATTTCTCATCTTGATAAAGCAGAAAATTGCTGATATAATCGCATAGTTAATAATAATTTATCTCGAGAACTCGATTGACTGTAAAATAGGACAATTAGAGGTTACGAGATTGCACATAAGAGGAGGAGCTATGGCTCAAGATACAGGAATTAAAATCCGTATTCGTCTGAAGGCTTATGACCACAAAGTCATTGACCAATCAGCAAAACAAATTATCGACACCGCAATTCGCACAGGCGCTAACGTGGCTGGTCCAGTGCCTTTGCCAACTCGACGCAGTACTTACACTGTCGTAAAGAGTCCGCACGTTTACAAAACTGGTGGTGAGTCTTACGAGCGTCGCGTCCACAAGCGTCTGATTGACATTACAAACGCTACACCAAAGACAATCGACAGCTTGCAGAACTTGAATTTGCCAGCTGGCGTTGACGCTGAAATTCGTATGTAATTTAACGATATATAAAATTTCCGCCTCTTGAATGGGGCGGATTTTTTATGTTATAATTCCATTTAGCTTATGACAAAACAAAAAACTCGTACTTATGCTCGCAATCGCTCGAAGTCTAGCGAGCTATTTAGTCGCAAAGGGCGCGAACGTATTTATGATAACGACGGCTCATTTTTCTTGAAATTGGTGATTTTTGTGATATTAAGTGCGCTGTGGCTTCGTCTAAAAAATCCAGTTGAAGTTGGCGGTTTGGTCGTCCAAGCCATTCCTGTTGGCCTATTTATTGCGTTGCTGCTGGTGTTAAAGATTGAAAAATATCAATTCAATCGGAAAATTTGGTATGTCACGATAATTTTCATGACAATTCTGACTTCGTTTACGCCAGTTGGTGTGATGATTTAGAGCCTGTCTTTATTGACAATAATATACATAACGTGCTATAGTGAGGAAGTAATTTCTATTACGCGTAATATCAACTGTTCTCCTTGATGAATGAGCAGGTCTGGCTATGAGCGGGTGTTTATATTTAATATCCTCTCAGAATCCAGAAACCGCACATCATCAGGAGTATTTAAGTGGGAGTGAGGAAAAGTGAAAACACTTCTCGGTACCAAACTTGGTATGACCCAGCTCTTGGCTGAAGACGGCAAAGCCATTCCGGTAACGCTGATCCAAGCCGGCCCTGTCACCGTTACTCAGGTGAAGACTGTCGAAACCGACGGTTATAATGCGGTACAGGTAGCTTTTGGAGAGGGTAAGAACCTGAGCAAGGCCGTGGCTGGACACGTTAAGCCAGCCCAAGTGATCCCGAAACATATTCGGGAATTCCGTGTCGACCAGATTCCAGAGGATCTGAAAGTTGGCAGTGAAATTAATGTTTCCGCGTTTGAAGTCGGCGATTTTGTCGATGCAACCGGAACCAGCAAAGGTAAAGGTTTCGCTGGAACCATTAAACGCCACAACTTTAAGCGTCATCGTAAGACGCACGGTGGTAAAGGTAATACTCGTAAGCCAGGTTCAATTGGCTCAATGTATCCACAAAAAGTTTTCAAGGGTAAGACGATGGCTGGCCACATGGGTCACGAGCGTGTTACTGTTAAGAACTTGGAAGTGGCATATGTTGATCCAGAGACCAATCTAATCGGGGTTAAGGGCGCTGTTCCTGGACCACGAAAGGGGCTGATTATTTTAGGAGGTAACAAGTAATGGCAGATTCAACCAAACTTCCTAAAGACATTTTTGCTGTGGAAGTGCCAAATCACGAATTGTTGAAATTGGCATATGACAGCTACTTGGCAAACGCACGCCTAGCTAGCGCTACAACCAAGCAGCGCGGCGAAGTTTCTGGTGGTGGTAAAAAACCATGGAAGCAAAAGGGAACTGGTCGAGCACGTTTCGGTTCAACCCGTAACCCAATCTGGCGCGGCGGTGGTGTAGTATTTGGCCCACGCGGCAATGAAAACTACACTAAAAAATTGTCAAAGACTGCTAAGAAAGTGGCAGTTCGCCAAGCTTTGACTGTAGCTAACGAAGCTAAGAAAATTGTCGTTAAAGATGTTAAGACTACTGGCAAGACCAAGGAAGTCGCAACATTCTTAGCTGACAACAAGTTCGAGCGCCGTGTTCTGATCGTTGTAGATGAGAAGACGCCAGAACTTATGCGTGCTACAAACAATATTCAGAACGTTTTGGTGGTTCGCGCTAATTATCTAAGCGTTTATCACATTCTGAATGCGGATACAATCGTTATAACACCGAAAGCTCTACCTGTAATTACTGCATGGTTGGGTAAGGAGGAAGCGTAATATGAAACAGACGATTATTATCCCACGCGTTAGTGAAAAGGCTTACGCACAGAGCGCCAACGGTGTATATGTGCTACGCGTTCCACTTAACTTGAATAAGAACGAAATCAAATCAGCTGTAGAAGCGCAATTTGGCGTTACTGTAGTTAAGGTTAAAACCTTAGTACAAGACGGCAAGGCTGTACGCTTCTCACGAGGCAAGAATCGTTATCCTGGCACAACAACACGCAAGGATTGGAAGAAGGCCTACGTGACGCTGAAAGAAGGCGATAAGCTCGATGTGTTTGACGCAGTAGAGCAGCAGATGGAGGAGACCAAGTAATGCCAGTGAAAGCTTACAATCCAACCACTCCTGCTCGTCGCGGCATGACGAGTCAGGATTTGTCAGACATTACAACAAGAAAACCTCTTAAAAGTCTGATTAAAGCTAAAAAGCAAAATGCCGGTCGCAACAACCAAGGTCGAATTACTGTTCGTCATCGCGGAGGCGGCGTTCGTCGTCACTACCGCTTGGTGAACCACAATTTGCCAGCAGGTTTGACCTTGACGATTGAAGAAATCGAATACGATCCAAACCGCTCAGCTCGTATTGCTCGAGTTAAGGATCAGTACAATTTGTACCACTACATCCTAGCTGACACCTCAATGGTTAAGGGTAAAACTATCCGAACTGGTGAAGAAGCTCCAATTGAGGCTTCAAACCGCTTGCCGTTGTCAGTTATTCCTGTTGGTACGATGATTTACGCTATTGAGTTGACCGCTGGTAAGGGCGCACAAATGGTGCGCGCTGCTGGTGCTAAAGCTCAGTTGATGGCGAAAGAAGGCAACTACGCAACTATCAAATTGCCATCTGGAGAAGTTCGCAAAGTTCGCTTGGAAGCTACCGCTGCTATCGGTGTAGTTGGTAACGTCCAGCACCAAAATGTTAAGATCGGTTCAGCTGGTCGCAAACGTCGCAAGGGTATTCGCCCAACCGTTCGTGGTGTCGTTATGAACGCCGCAGACCACCCACATGGTGGTGGTGACGGTGGTCGCCACGGTACTGGTAAAGCACCACGTACTCCTTGGGGTCAATTGACATTAGGTTATCGAACTCGTCGCCGTAAAGGCTCGAATAAATTAATCGTACGCACGCGTCACGACGCGAAGAGGAAGAGGTAAATCACGATGAGTCGTTCATTAAAGAAAGGTCCATTCGTCGATGTAAAGCTAGCAAAGAAAATTGCTGCTCTTAGCCTTGACGATCGAACCGTTATCAAAACGTGGGCGCGCGCTTCGACTATTACACCAGAGATGGTTGGTCGAACGATTGCTGTTCACAACGGTAGGGTGCACGTACCAGTGCTGATTACCGAAAATATGGTTGGTCATAAGCTCGGTGAGTTTAGCCCAACTCGTAAGTTCCGTAAGCACGGCGGAAAGGATAAGAAGTAATCATGGCTGATACAACTTATACTGTTCGCGCTTACGCAAAAGGCGTTGACCAGGCACCACGCAAGGTTAGCTTGGTTGCCGCATTGGTACGAGGCCGTACTGTAGCTGATGCACTAGTTATCTTAGAGCACGTTCCAAAGCGCGCTGCTAGCCCAGTTAAGAAGGCTATCGAAAGCGCTAAGGCAAACGCTATCAACAATCACGGCTTGGATGCGAAAAGTTTGGTAATTACTACTTTGAGCGTTACTGTTGGCACACGTTTGCGCCGCTTTAAGCCTGCATCACGTGGCCGTGCTTTGCCATTCCAGAAAAAGACTTCAAATATTTTGGTTGAAGTAACTGGTACAGAAAAGCCAAAGAAAGCGCCTGCAAAAAAGGCCGAAGCTAAGGCAGAAGCAAAAACTGCTAAGCCTGCAGCTAAAAAAGCCGCTAAACCGGCAGCAAAAAAGGAGGAGAAGTAAATGGGTCAAAAAGTGAATCCAATCAACTTCCGCCTACAGGTCAATAAGAACTGGAGCTCTCGTTGGTTTACGGCCAATAAAAAAGAGTTTGCAGAGGCGATTCGTCAGGATCACGAAATCCGCGAGTTGATTGAAAAGAAATTTGCCTCACGCCCAACTATCAATCGCATTGAGATTGAGCGTAGCGCTAACTTGATCACGATTACAATTCACACGGCAAAAGCTGGTGTTGTTATCGGTCGTGGCGGTGCTGGCGTGAACGAATTGAAGAAGCAAGTTGAGAAGATTGCTGGTCAGGCTGTTCGTATCAACATTGAAGAAGTTCGCCGTCCAGAATTGGCAGCCAAATTGGTAGCTGAGAATATCGCTCGCCAATTGGAGCGCCGAATCAACTTCCGCCGTGCAACTAAAATGACCGCACAAAACACCATGAATGCTGGCGCTAAAGGTATTCGTATTGAGGTGGCTGGTCGTTTGAACGGCGCTGAAATGGCACGTCGCGAAAAGGTAATTGAAGGCTCAGTGCCTCTACACACCTTGCGCGCTGATATTGACTTCCACTGTGCTCGCGCTCAGACACCAGCTGGTATCATTGGCGTGAAAGTGTGGATTTATAAGGGAGAAAGGAATCGCTAAATGCTGTTACCAAAGAAAACTAAGCACCGCAAAGTGCGTATTGGAAAAAACCGCGGTCAAGCAACTCGTGGCAATTACATCGCGTTCGGCGACTTTGCATTGCAATCACAATCAAACGAGCGCATCAACTCCCGCCAAATCGAGTCCGCTCGTCAGGCGATGACTCGTTACATCAAGCGTGGTGGTAAGATTTGGATTCGAATCTTCCCTCACACTCCAGTTACCCGAAAGCCACTTGGCTTGAAGATGGGTGGCGGTAAAGGTAACCCAGAGTTCTTCGTTGCTAAGGTAAAAGCTGGTACTGTTCTGTTTGAGATGCAGGGCGTTTCAGAGGAAGTTGCTCGCGAGGCAATGCGTCTGGCTAGCCACAAATTGCCAGTCAAATGTAAGTTCATCAAGCGGGAGGACGCATAATGGCTGAAACGAAGAAATCTGTTAAAGCAGCAGTTGTTAAGACTATTGACGATTTGAAGAAGGAATTGGCTGAAAAGCGAAACGACCTACTTCAGGCAAAACGTTCTCACGCTGCTGGCGAATTAGTTAATCCAAAAGCGTTGCGTTCACTCCGAAAGGAAATTGCACGCCTGCTGACACAAATTAATAATACAAAGGAGAGCAAGTAATGGCCCGACGAACATTGATTGGCGTCGTAACGAGTGCCAAGCGCGACAAGACCATCACTGTGACGGTCACTAGCCGCGAAACGCATCCGCTATACGGCAAGCAGTACACCGTGACTCGCAAATACACTGCTCACGATGAAACCAACGAAGCAGGTGAAGGCGACAAGGTGCAGATCGAAGAGACTCGCCCAATTTCCAAGACTAAGAGCTTTACTCTAGTTAAGGTGATTGAAAAGTCTCGCGGTTCTATCAAACTAAAGGACGAAGTTTCTGGCGAAACTAAGGAAGAGGCTAAGGAGGACGACAAATGATCCAACAAGAATCTCGCCTTAAAGTAGCCGACAACTCAGGCGCTAGGGAAGTTTTGTGTATCCGCGTTCTTGGCGGTACACGACGCCGTTACGCTCGCGTTGGCGATGTAATCGTCTGTTCAGTAAAAGACGCTAGCCCAACCGGTAACGTTAAGAAAAAATCTGTTGTTAAAGCTGTAGTTGTTCGTACTCGCGATCAAATTCATCGCAAAGACGGCTCAACAATTTGTTTTGACGACAATGCCGTAGTGATTATCAACGATGACAAGCAACCAAAAGCTACTCGTGTCTTCGGTCCAGTTCCACGCGAACTTCGCGATATGGGCTACATGAAGATCGTCAGCTTAGCTCCGGAGGTACTCTAATGGCTCGAATTCATAAAGACGATACCGTAAAAATTATTGCTGGTAAAAATAAAGGCACAACTGGTAAAGTCCTAAAAGTTAACACAAAAGACCAAACTGTTTTGGTCGAAGGTGTTGGTGTTGGGCATCGCCACGTTAAGCCAAGCCAGTACAATCCAAAAGGCGGCAAGAAAGACATTCACGTACCAATGGATATCAGCAAAGTCGCTTTGGTTGTTGATGAGAAATCAGGCAAAACCAGTCGGGTTGGTTTAGTAAAGAATGCTGACGGCGGCAAAACTCGTGTTGCTCGCCAGGTAAAAAATAAGGAGATTAAATAATGGCAGAAAAGAAAACTGTCGTGCCAGCTCCTCGCTTGAAAGCCTTGTATCAAGGAACTTACCTTAAGGAACTACAAGCCGAATTGAATCTAAAGAACGTGCATGAAGTGCCAGCTTTGGAAAAGATCGTCGTGAGCGTTGGTACAGGCAAAAAGAAAGATGACAAACGTCATTTCGAAATTGTCAAAAACACTGTCGAGAAAATCACCGGTCAAGCACCAGTGGCTCGACGAGCCAAAAAATCAATCGCGACATTTAGCATTCGTAAAGGTATGGGCGCGCCAATTGGTGTTAGCGTAACTTTGCGCGGCGCTCGTATGTACGAGTTCATGGATCGTTTGATTAACGTTGCTTTGCCTCGCGTTCGTGACTTCCACGGCGTTGGCTTGAAGTTTGATAAAGGTGGCAATTACAATCTCGGTATCACCGAGCAATCGATTTTTCCAGAATTGACATTTGAGGAAACTCAGGTTTTGCACGGTTTGCAGGTCACATTTGTTATCAAGAACGGCAACAAGGAAGCTTCTAAGGCGTTGCTGGAAAAATTCGGTATGCCGTTTGAGAAGAAAGGAGGCGTCAAGTAATGGCTAAGAAATCAATGGTCGCTCGTGATAAGAAGCGTATGAAGATGATTGCTAAGTTTGCAGCCAAGCGTGCTGAGTTGAAAGAACTTGGCGACCTCGATGGTTTGCAGAAATTGCCTCGCAATTCTAGCCCAACCAGGCACAAGAACCGTGATAGCATCTCTGGTCGCCCACGCGGCTACATGCGTCAATTCGGCTTGAGCCGTATCAATTTCCGCGAAAAAGCAGCCAAGGGTGAAATCCCAGGCATAACAAAGAGTAGTTGGTAAGAAGGAAAGGAGATTAGAATATGTCTATGCAAACTACAGACCCAATCGCCGACCTTCTGACTCGCATCCGCAATGCGAAATTGGTTGGCAAAACGGAAGTTCGTGTTCCATCCAGCAAGATGAAGAAAGTCATCGCTGAGCAATTAGTCAAAAACGGCTACTTGGCAGATGTCAAACTGGAAGATGCTAAGCCTCGTGGCGTGTTGGTAGTTACTATCAATGAAAAAGGAACTAACAGCACTATCAACGAAATTACCCGTATCTCAAAACCTGGTCGTCGCGTTTACGTCGGCGCTAGCGAGATTCCAAAGGTAAAGAGTGGCCGCGGTTTGGTACTTATCTCAACATCAAAAGGCGTCATGACTGGCGCCGAAGCAGCCAAGGCTAAGCTTGGTGGCGAATTGTTGTTGAAGGTTTACTAAGCCTCACGCGAATCAAATAAACGTCCTCATTGCAGGGCGTTTATTTTTTTATATCTATCTACGTAGAGATAGTATAATAGTGATATGATCGACCTTAAGAATGTGTCTTATGAAATCAATAGTCGAGAATTGTTTAGTGATGTAAGCTTTGCTATTAACGCTGGAGACAAGATTGGACTAGTTGGTCCAAATGGCGCCGGAAAGACTACTTTATTAAAAATAATAAACGGAGATATCCAGCCTACATCAGGTGATATTATTTCGAGTGGTGAAGAGATAGGTATTTTACCGCAAAACCTGAATAAATGGCTCGATAAGACAGTTTATGATTTTATAGAAGAGGTGACCGGTGTTAAGTCGGCTAGAGAAGAATTTGATTATCAGTGCGAGAGGTTAACCCAAGAGGCTAGTGAAAAGACTCTATTAATTTATGGCGAAGCTCTGGAGAGGTATGAAAAATTCGAAGTAGCAAATTTTGATACGACGATTAAAAAGGCTTTATCGCGAGCGGATCTGGGTGATATTGACCCGGATAGACGTCTGAATACATTTTCTGGGGGACAACGCACCCGAATAGCCTTGGCGGCAGTTTTTGCGTCTCGTTATGATCTAATTTTGCTTGATGAGCCAACTAATAATCTTGATGACAGCGGAGTAATTTTGCTTGAAGATTTTATCGACAATTCGCCAGCTTCATTTTTGATCGTGTCTCATGATCGGTATTTCTTACGTAACACCGCAGAACGGATCATAGAATTGACTGGCGGCAAGGGTGTGAACAAGTATAATCTTGGTTACGATGAATATATTGAAGCAAGACATGAAGTTCGTCAAGCAATAATCGACCGCTATGAGCAATATGAAAAGGAGAAAAAGCGATTATACCGCGTTGCGCGGGATGCGAGAATTCGTGCGAATTCGGCCAAAGCTAGCCGCAAAAAATCGGATAGTGATAAGTTAAATGATAATTTTCGTAAAGAGCGCGCATCTTCAAATATTGCAGGGGCGGCTGGAGGCGTGGAGTCTCGCCTGCGACAATTGGATGAACCTGAAAGAGTGGAGGATGAAATTGCTATTAAGTTTGCTTTCGATGAAGTATCGTCTAAGAAACATAGCCTCATTTCTGTGCAATCGCTAAATATTTCACACGATGGAGAGAAGATGATAGGGCCCGTTACTTTTAATGTACGTCCTGGTGATAAAATATTGATCCAGGGAGAGAATGGTTCAGGAAAATCTTCGCTCCTCAACTTTATCATGGGGCATAATACGCCCGAGTATCATCGCGGAGAAATAAAAAAAGGCGAAAATACAAAAATAATATATATGAATCAGTCGCAATCATTGCCGCTTAAAGACAACTCACCTTTGGACAATTTACGGTATTTATCACCAAAACTTGAACTACACGACGCGATCAATATATTAATTCGTTTTGGTCTGGATAAACGAACAATCTCTTCGATAAAAGCAATAGATCTCAGCGGTGGCGAACGGGCTAAAGTTTTGCTTGCTGCTATGTCAACGAGCTCTCCTGATCTTATCATCCTGGATGAGCCGACGAATAACCTTGATATTCCTACGATTGAAGCTTTGGAATTAGCATTAGGTCAGTATAAAGGAGGCGTTGTAATAGTGTCTCATGATCAAGACTTTATTGAAAATATAGGGATAACGGAGAAAATTAAAATATAAAAAATACTTGATGGAATGGCTTTGTAGAGAATTAGCTAAAATATTTAAATGTAAGTTTAGACGATCTAGCTGGTGATTCAATAGAAGAAGTAAGAAGTGATAAAAGGACTGCAATAATATCTCCAAATAGTATCTTGTAATAAAATTCAGTCATCAGGCAATTGCAAAGGCGGCAAAGACTCGCCAAAATATGCTTTGTTTGGATGTGATGATATCAATTCTACTGCTTTTTGTATATTATAATTTAACTAAGGGGTAATTTTATGATAGTTAAAGAATATGGAAAATCTAATAAAGATATTATTATGTTATTACATGGTGGTGGATTATCATGGTGGAATTATGAAGAAGTGTCAGAAATATTAAAAAGTAATTATCATGTAATATTACCAATATTAGATGGTCATTCAGGAAGCGATAGAGATTTTACTTCTATTGAAAATAATGCGAATGAAATAATTGAATATATTGATAATAATTATAACGGAAATGTTAAACTTATAGGAGGACTTTCATTAGGAGCACAAATTTT
>UNSQ01000002.1 GCA_900556885.1 Candidatus Saccharimonadota bacterium | reverse complement strand
ATGATATCGCAAATTATCGAGCTATTGATCCGACTTTCGGAAAAATGCACGATTTCCAGACACTCCTTAAAAAAGCCCATGATCTCGACATTAAGGTTATGATTGACCTCGTTCCCTGCCACACTTCAGACCAACATCCGTGGTTTCAAGAATCCAGATCTTCGCGTGATAACCCCAAGCGGGATTACTATGTTTGGCGCGACGGAAAAGATAATAGCGAGCCTAACAATTGGCGAAGTTTGTCTGGCGGCAGTTCGTGGGAATTTGACGAGCTCACTGGGCAATTTTACCTGCATTCGTTCTTAAAAACGCAGCCAGATCTGAATTGGGATAATCCTGAAGTGCGCACCGAAATGAAAAACATAGTGCGATTTTGGTTTGATATGGGCGTTGATGGAATGCGCATCGATGCAATTTGGGGAATTTCCAAAGATCCCGACTTTAAAGACGACTCTCCAAATCCTGATTTTTATGGCAATCCAAACGATTACGGAGCATTTATCCACGACCACTGTAAAATGGGACCGCATTTTCAGGAATATTTGCAAGAATTGGCGTCAGTCTGCGACGAATATGACGATAAACAAATGGTTTTTGAATTTTATCCAGACGACAAGCTGGGCGATATTTATCATCAATACAGCCAAATCCTAACGACCCACCCAAAAGCCTCGGCGTTTTTCATGGAATATCGCGACAATGAATGGCACGCTAAAAATATTGAGAAAAAAATCGAAAATTACCTACAATCAGCAAATTCAACCACGCCATTTTTCTGCATTGGAAATCACGATCAGCCGCGAGTCGCCTCCAGATTGGGCGAAGAACGCGCCCGCGCCCTCAGCTTCTTAAATCTCCTCACTCCAGGAATTAGCGTGGTGTATTACGGCGACGAAATTGGCATGATGAATGGAGAATTGACCGCTGATGACATTCAAGATAATTTTAGTCCTGCCAATTCTGTTGTTGATAGCCGAGATCTGGAACGCACGCCAATGCAATGGAATGGTTCGCAATTTGCAGGCTTTTCAAGTGTAAAACCTTGGCTTCCTATTAATGATAATCACACGAAGATTAACGTTGATAGCGAAAAAATCGTAAACGATTCCCTGCTTAATATGCACCGAAAGCTGCTAAAATTACGCCAAACCTTCCCGATTCTTAAAAATGGCAATTTAAGCATCGTGCAAAACACTGGCAACGGATTTATTCTTGGATTAAAAAGAGAGCTATCCGGTCAACGTGCTTATATTTTCATCAATTTCGCAGACGAGAAACAAAGCTTTTCCACTCCAGAAAACGCCAAGATCATTGCCTCAACTCACTCTGTCGATTTAATTACCGCAGAAAATCTCCAAATGATAATTCCAGGATATTGCGGAGTTTTACTTATTGTCCAGTAATAAAAACACTCAACTAGAATAAGGTTCCATCTTCAGTATCGCACTCCTCTATGGGATAGAGACCCGCGCATTCAGTCGCCAACCTAGCCATATTCTCTTTAATTTCCTTGTCATTAGCAGCCTCGGTGAGAGCTTCTAAGTCTAGATAGCAATCATCACTGTTTTGGCTAGATTCTGCTGTATCGTTTTCTAACTCCTCGTCACTAACCTTATTAGCTTCTCTATAAGAGCCGAAGTTACTCAGATTATCGTTCAATATTACCTGTTGCGCGTTCGTGTTTGTTCCACTTGGTAAATAATCAATACACGGCATTTCTCTATATTCCTCCTCTTTTTACTTTACCTATAAACCATTATACGACACCACCAGATATAGTGGTAGAGTTAACTTCACAACACTATCAAACAACGACGTTTTTCATCCCGTCCAGTTAATTCATCTTTAATTATAAGCGGTCAGAATCAAATCGCCGTCGACATACTCGCCTAAAAATACATCTCCATAAGATTCTAAGCCTCGTTTTTTAAGCTGACCAAGCAACCACTTTTCGTCTTTTCCGATTACGTCCAAGATGTCAGATTGCAATTGACCGTCCGTTATTAACGGGAATTTCGGATTTTCCTCGCCTTTGTGCGAAATAATAAGCTCGCCGTCTTGCTCAACAACAGCCCTTTTCACATCTTTCGTCGAGTAAACATTATGGGTTCGAAGCTTGAAAGAAACGTCATGAGCACTTAAGCCGACCTTCTCGCAGTTTTCGATATTTATCTTTCCATTATCTATAATTATCAAAGCCTTCCCGTCAATCAGCTGTTTAGCCTTAACGCTATGTTTCTTTATCCACTTCAGCGTCAACACCAGTACACACCATATACACAAAATCCCAACATAGTCCAAAATCTTAATATCATTATTGTAAATAACGCCGCCAATAATACCACCAAGTACGTAATTCTGAACTTGATCGCTAGCGGAAGATGGTGCCAGATTACCCTTTCCCGTAATGTTAATTATTATCGTCAGAGCAAAAAATCCGATCAATAATTTTATTGCTACTAAAATAAATTCATTCATAATTTACCTACTTTTTTCTATTAAAAACGCTCTGATATTTATCAGAACGCTCATCAAACTTATTTCAACCGCAGGAACTTGGTGAGGTGCGCCTCCCCATAACTACGACTGTCCACCACAACAGTTTTGTCTTGAACCGGCACCTCACCTATTCCTGGATGTGATAATATCATAGTTCCACCCGGTTTGAGTAGTCTCATTAGCTTAGAAACTGTGGAAAACTGTGGATTATGGTACGGCGGATCGGCAAAAATAATATCAAACTCCCCTGTTGAACTCGCACTTTCTAGCCAATTTACTATCGTTGTTTTTATTACAATAGATTTTTCTTCGACGCCCAAAATGCTTATGTTTTCAGCAATTACTCGCTGAGCGACTCGATCTCGCTCCACGAAAACCACCGACTCTGCGCCGCGACTTAATGCCTCTAGTCCAACAGCACCAGACCCCGCAAAAGCATCCAAAACCTGCGCGCCGCGTATTGATTCACCCAAAGAATTGAACATAGCTGAGCGCACTCGCTCACCCATAGGATGCGTCGTTGAGCCAGGCGGAGTTTTTATGAATCGTCCGCCAAATTCGCCAGAGATAATCCTAACTCTCACTTTTTTCTGCCTCAAGTTTCCAAACAGACGCCAGCCAGCCCAACATTACCGATTTTATAATAATCGGCATCAGCTCGTGATTTGTCTGCCAAGCAAGGTCCGTCGTCCAACCACTCTTGCTAAAATTGTCATACATTTTCATCGATGCCACGGAGTGAACTTGGTTCAAATAGTACTCACGATAGCCGTGATTTTTCACTTGCAATATCTCACCACTACTCGGAATTGCGTCCTTAAAACGCGGATACGATACCACGCTAGCTACGCCAGCCTCAAACGCCACGTGTGTCGTCATCATACCTTTGGCGCCCCAGAATTTCCAGTTGTTCTTAATCAGTTCAATTCCGTTATCGCCCTTCATGAGATTCTTCTTCAAAATTGAAGTTCGCGTCTCCAACCCTTCACCGCCACGAAGTTCCGCCATAGCTTGTTCCAGAGGAAAATGATGCGCTGGAGTCAAACCGTCGGTAATCGCGTGCGCCATCCAAGCCGCCTCAAACGCTGCTCGCTCGGAATTATTTGTTCGTAGCGCTCGGGCTAAATTGCCAATATGTCCGTCAATCATCTCCAAGAGCGCAGTGTCATTCGGATCGTCCGGATTTATAAAGTGCCAAGGCTCATCCACAGCCGGACTTTTTCGCTTGACGCCATCAGGACCATTCTTGCCCTCAAAATGAAGAATATTTTTAATATCAGGAAAATCACACCAATCAGGAAGAATTGGTTTTATATTTCTCCTTGCAACTCGATCTATTTTTTGGTGGACGCCAATAAATCGACCAGAGCCATCCCTAATTGTTGTTCCTGCGTACATATTAATTTAAAACAGTTAATCGCTGATAGCGACTGACGGCGTGCGCCAGATGATTATATTGTAGCAAATCTTGCCCCTCTTTGACAAAGCGTTCGGCTTCGGTTTGAGCGCGAGCAATCAACGCCGTATCCGCCAGCGAGGCAATTTTCAAGTTCAAATCACCGTGTTGCATTTTACCGTAAATCTCGCCAGGCCCACGCAATTTCAAATCAACCTCCGCTAAATAAAACCCGTCCTGAGATTTCTCAATCTCCCGAAGGCGTTGGCTCGGCTTATCATGACCGCTCATCATCAAATGACAAAAACTCTGATGTTTCCCGCGCCCAACTCGCCCGCGCAATTGATGCAATTGACTCAATCCAAAATTGTCCGCATTCTCAATTAGCATCACTGTCGCATTCGGCACATTCACACCAACCTCAACCACGGTCGTACTGACTAACATATCCAGCTCGTCGTCCGCAAATTTCTGCATCACTTCAGCTTTTTCTTCGGCAGGAAGCTTTCCGTGCAACAACCCAACTCGACGATGGCTGAAAATAGTCTTGGACAATTTATTATATTCCGCCTCCACCGATTTCTTATCATTATCTGGATTATCATCAATCAACGGACAAATAACGTAAGTTTGGCGACCTTTGGCTAGCTCATTTTCAATCGATTCGTAAAGCTTCGGAGCTGATGCTGGTGACCAAATCTTAGTCTGAATCGGCTGACGACCAGAGGGCAACTCGTCTAGAATGGAAATGTCCAATTCTCCGTACAATGTCAGCGCCAAGCTGCGCGGAATTGGCGTGGCGGTCATACTTAAAAGATGCGGCATAAAATCAGACTTTTCCAACAAAGCTTGTCGTTGCTTTACGCCAAATCGGTGCTGTTCGTCAATCACCGCAAATCCCAATTTATGATACGCAACTTTTTCCTGAATTAGCGCGTGTGTGCCGACCACAACGTCAATATTGCCGCTAGACAAATTGTTCAATAATTGACTGCGCGCCGCACCTTTCACGTGACCCGTCAGAAGTGCAACCGACACACCAAATGGCGACAATAACTCGTCAAGCGTCTTCGCGTGTTGCTGCGCCAAAATCTCCGTCGGCGCCATAATTGCCGTCTGAAAACCAGCCTTCGCCACTTCCGCCGCCACCAATCCCGCAACGACAGTTTTTCCCGAGCCAACATCTCCTTGCAATAACCGATTCATCGGATGATCAGACTCCAAATCTTGCAGAATTTGCCACGCAGCTCGGCGCTGAGCGTTCGTCAAAGGAAACGGCAATTGATCAACAAAACTCTTTACGACCGACTTATTAAACGGAATCTTCCAGCCTGTTAATCTAGTCTGTTCTTGCTTATTAAATTGTGCCGCCAATATCATCTCGAACAACTCCTCAAACGCCAGGCGCTCACGACCACGGGAAATTTCCTCGTGAGTTTTTGGCGCGTGAAGAAACTTAACCGCCTCAGATCGACTAACCAATTTTTGGCGCCGAATAATGTTTTCCGGCAAAGTCTCGGGCAAAAAATCCATAATCGGACGAATATTTTTCATCAAATCTTGTACGGTTTTCGGGCGGATATTTTTAATCGATTTATAAATTGGCTGAATTCCAGATGCGTTTTCCATCGATGCTTTGGCAACTTCTTTTGCCAGCTCGACGGACGGATTATTGATCTGATAGCGATTATATTGCATACCAAATTGACCAGAAAAAATAAATTCTGCATCAGATTTTAATTGCGTTTCGCGGTACGGCTGATTGAACCAAACCGCCTTAACTTTGCCCGATTTATCAGCCAAAACCGCGGTCGTGATTCTAAGTCCACGCCGAACAACACGCGTCGAAACCGACTCGCAGCGCGCCTTAACCGTAACTTTTCCCGGCTGAAGATCTGCGATATTAACCGCGGTCGAATAGTCGTCATACGCTCGCGGCAAAAAATTCAGGGCATCAGAAACCGTCGTAAGACCGGCCACTGTTAGAGCCTGAGCAGTTTTCGGCCCGACGCCTTTAATTTGCTCAAGAGGAGTTGTTAATTTCATCTACGAAACGGCGTTGATGCCTTCCAGAGCGTAAGCCGTATCTTCCCAGCCTCTCACGCCGATTGAATCTACGCCCATTTGCTTCACTGGAAAATCATTGCCACCTTCTTCAATTTTGTCACCAAAGAACAGCGTTTCCTCTTTCGACCAGCCATTCAATTCGAGTAGCCGCCCAATTCCATAAGCCTTATCGATTCCCGGAAGCGTGATGTCAGTGCTGGTCGTACCGCCAATTCGCACCTCAAGCCCAGGTAGCTTCTCCGCAACCTTGTCACGATATATCGGACGAACATCCTTATATTTTTCAGCCCACTCATATTTATCTTCAGGCGTAGCTTGCTGACCCAAAGCCGACATAGTAATCTGGCTGTGTCGATCTTCAATTATTTCACCCGCAGGATTCTCGCACCAAATGCCCATTTCCTTCGCAACTTCTTCCAACGCCGCGGTTATCTGAGTTTTTTGCTCGTCAGACAAATCATTCGCATACTGAATTTTCCATTCATCATCAGCGGCGTCAAATCTATAATATCGAGTACCGCAAGTCGGCATCGCGTGGAATTTCTGAAGCAACTCCGGAGTAACACTCAACCTATCAATCACCTGCTTTTTTATCTGTTGAAACGTGCCGCCCGTGATCACACAAACATCATAATTCTCAAGCAATCGGCTAAGAATCCCCGCCATACGATCGCTAATTGGCGATTTTGTAATTGCTAGCGTATCATCCAAATCAAAACCGATAATTTTCTTCATTATTCGTCCCCTTCCATAATTAATACGAACGTGTTTTTGCCCTTCTTTAATAACGACGTGTCATTGACAACTTTATTTTCGGCAAGTTTTTCGCCGTTTAGGCTAATAGCTCCAGATTTTAACAATCGCTTTGCTTCGCCGTTAGAGCCAACCGCCCCAGATTCTACCAACGCTTCAATCACATCAATTCCAGCATCAACGCAAGGAATTTCTTCAGACAAAGCGCCTAAATCATCGTCCGACAATTTCTTAAAATCGCCGCCACCGAACAAAACCTCATTCACACGCTCAACAGATTCACGACGTACACTACCGTGAACAATGTCAGTAACTTCACGAGCCAAAACCTTCTGTGCCGAACGCGCACCTGGATTAACAGCGTGATTTTCGGCAATAGCTTCAATCGTATCGCGGTCCAACATCGTAAATATCTTCATATATTCAATCGCGCTCTCGTCATCGACATTCAGCCAGAATTGGTAGAATTTATAGACGCTGGTTTTATTTTCATCAAGCCAAACCGCGCCGCCTTCAGATTTACCGAATTTACGACCAGTCGACTTATTGATAAGAAGCGGTGCAGTCATTGCGTAAACTTCAGTGTTTTCTTTTTTACGAATCAGATCCACGCCAGATAATAAATTGCCCCATTGATCCGATCCACCAATTTGCAGATTCACACCATACTGATTAAATAGATGCCAAAAATCATAGCCCTGAAGCAAAGTGTAAGTGAATTCCGCAAAACTCAAACCCTTACCATTATTAATGCGCGCCTTGAAAAATTCGCGGCTCACCAAATCCGCCATATTGAAATTCTTACCGATATCGCGAAGAAACGGTAGCAATTCCAGCTCAGCCAGCCAGTCAGCGTTATCAACCAAAGTAAAATCTCGTCCAGCAAAAATTCGCGAAACTTGGGATTTTAAGGCTTGCTTGTTATGTTCAATTTCCTCGTATGGAAGCAGATTTCGCTCTTCCGTGTCGCGCATATCGCCAATCATTCCTGTGCCGCCACCAACCAGCAAAAACACTTTATGTCCGCGCTCCAAAAAATGCCGAACCATCATATAAACTGCCAAATGCCCAACATGCAAACTGTCCGCCGAAGGATCCGTCCCCAAATAGAGCGTGAAATTCTCCGAATCGATAAGTTTGTCGTCAGTAAATGTGGTCTGATTCCAGAATCCACGCCATTGTAATTCTTCTGATAATTTCATATCACTCCTTTTCTATATATTAGTATAGCAATTTTACAATTGAAGCGAAACATATGCGTGATATAATAGAATTGTGAAGAAAAAGACTACGATAAGCACCGCCGGACACGGCTCAAGCGATAAGAAATCTCCGTCGAAACGGATGAACTTATATGCCAATTTGGCGCAGAAACATAAGGCTAAAAAAGATAAGGACGCGCGCGAACGAGCGGAATATTTGGCGACTTTACCAAAACATCCCGTAAAGCGGTTCTTTTATCGATTACATCCGAAGCGATTGGCGAAATATTGGTTCTCCAAGCGCGGCGGACTGATGGCGCTGAAAATTCTTGGCGTTAGTATTTTGTTGATGCTGCTACTTATCGGCGGAATGTTCGCTTACTTCCGCAAGGATCTCGATAAAATTCGCCCTGGCGAGCTTGCTAAACGCGTTCAAACGACTGTCACTAAATATTACGACCGTAACGACAATTTGCTTTGGGAAGATAAAGGCACAGGTAATTATCAATTGGTTGTCGAATCTGACCAGATTAGCGACTATTTGAAAAAAGCCACCGTCGCAATTGAGGACCGAAACTTCTATAATCACCACGGCATCAGTATTAGCGGTATGTTGCGCGCGATGCTCTCAACCGCTTCACGACGCCAAGTCCAGGGTGGATCGACTCTGACGCAGCAGCTAGTCAAGCAGGTTTTCTTCGCAGATGAGGCTGGCGACCGATCGATTAGTGGCATTCCTCGAAAGATCAAGGAAATCATCCTTGCAATTGAAGTTGAGCGCATGTATAGCAAAGACCAAATTCTGTCATTATATCTGAATGAGTCTCCGTATGGCGGTCGTCGTAACGGCGCAGAGTCTGCAGCTCAAACATACTTTGGCAAGCACGCCAAAGATCTGACATTGGCGGAAGCGGCGCTAATTGCTGGTATTCCACAGAATCCAACTTACTATAATCCATACAACACCGCTGGAAATAAGGCTTTGATTGCCCGACAACATACAGTTCTGGATTACATGGCCGAGCAAGGCGTTATTACCAAGGACGAGGCCGAAAAAGCTAAAAAGATTGATATTTTAAGCACGCTTAAGCCACAGACCGAGCACTTGGAGAATATTAAGGCTCCTCACTTCTTACTAATGGTTCGCAATCAGTTGAGTAAAGAGCTTGGCGAATCAGTCGTTGGACGCGGTGGATTGACGATTAAAACCACCCTCGACTGGCGAATTCAGGAGAAACTTGAAAATGAAATGAAATCGTTCTTTGCAACTGGTCGACCAGATTCTGTGCGAATTAGTAACGGCGCCGCAACAGTCGAAGACGTTCAGACTGGACAAATCGTAGCACTTGTTGGTAGCCGTGACTTTAATTACACTGGCTTCGGTCAGGACAACGCCGCAGTTTCCTATATTCAGCCAGGCTCTACGATTAAGTCGCTTGTCTTTACTCAATTGTTCGACAAACACGACAGCAAGCAAGCATACGGTAGCGGCACCGTCTTAGCCGATGAAAATATCGATAAACTGTACGGCGCAACTCTAAGAAACTGGGACAATAAGTTTATGGGTGCCATCAATATCCGAAGAGCGCTGGCTCTATCCCGAAACGTCCCAGCCATCAAAGCCGCTTACATCGTTGGCGACGGATCCGCTAAGCCTGTCGTCGAGGGAATCCGCAGAATGGGCGATACTAACTATTGTCGCCAGGAAGAAAATGCCGGCGGTTATGGACTCGGTGCAGCAATTGGCGCATGTGGAACCAAACAAACAGAATTGGTGAATGCTTACTCAACATTGGCACGAATGGGAGTCCAGAAAGACATTTCAAGTGTTATCGAGGTAAAGAACAGCCAAGGCGAAACTCTGAAAAAATGGAAAGATGAAGGCAAGCAAGTTATCGACTCACAATCAGCGTACATCGTGAACGACATCTTGTCCGACCGAACTCCTGGACTTCACGGCTGGATGGGCGTCAATGGCGTTCGAACCTCTGCAAAGACCGGTACATCAGACAAGGGTTCACAGCCAAAAGACCTCTGGATTATTAATTACAGCCCAGCTCTGGTTATGGGAATGTGGCTCGGAAACTCCGACACTAGCGTGATTGGCACATCAGCCTCCAACTACGGCATGCCGGTAATTAGAAGCGTTATGGAATTTGCCCACACTCAAGTTTACGCCAAAGAAGGCAAATGGAAGTCAGGTCAATGGTATGAGCGACCAAGCGGAATCCAGACTGTCAACGGCGAGCTCTACCCGTCATGGTGGAATAAGAAACAAAGTCAATCTACAGAGAAAATCACCTTCGATAAAGTCTCTAAGAAAAAGGCAACAAACTGTACTCCGGATGGCGCAAAGGAAGAGATTGAAGTGACAAAGATCATCGATCCTTTGACTAAGAAAGAATCAATCACCGTTCCTTCAGGCTACGACGCAAACGCAGAAGATGACGTTCACAAGTGCGACGACACTAAGCCGCAAATTGGAGCGATATCATACACCAACAGTGGTAAGAAATATGCGATAAGTGTTGATGTTACAGCAGGAACTTGGGGCTTATCGGCAATCGAAATTACCGTGGACGGAAAGAGCATTAAGAGTTCAGAAATTACTTCAAGCGGCAAGCAGACCGCCACGGTAGAACTTGATACGACAGGAGCGCACACAGTTTCTGTAACTGTAAGAGACTCTGCATATTACACAGCCACTTCAACTGGCAGCATTCAAGTTAACTAAATAAACTATTGTTTATTTACCAAATTAATCAGCTCAGCCTCGTGTTGAGCTGATGTTTTTGAGCGACCATTTGTGCGCTTTTTAGGAACGTTAGTCTTCTGTTTCACAGGTTTTTTCTGTTCAACCACAAGCTTCGCAAACATCATTTTTCCAGCGTCGGTCTGCAAGCTTCGGATAATCTCAATTTTCTTCGTTTGCCCAATGTAGCGCTTGGCGTTCTCGACAACCACCATCGTTCCATCTTTCAAATAGCCAACCGCTTGATGAGAATCTTGCCCCTTCTGCGACAGCTCCAGATCCAGCTCGTCACCGGGCAAATAGCTCATCCTCAAACTTTTCGCCAGCTCATTGATATTCAAAACCTTAACACCGTCAACTTGCGCCACCTTATTCAAATTGTAATCAAGCGTCAATACCGCCGCGTCCATCTCCTTCGCCAATTTTAGCAATCGAGAATCCACGCCTTCCGGCACGCGAATATTGTCATCGTAAAGCTCAAATGAAGACTTCAAGATATCCTTGAGCTCCTTCACGACATCCATGCCGAATCGCGCCCTTTCCCGCTTGTCGTGGTCTGCGCCGTCGGCTAGTAATTGCAATTCTGTCAATACACTCCTCGGCACAATAATTTTGCCCAGCAGAAATCCGGTCTTCGCTAGCTCAGTCACTCGCCCATCCATGAGTACTGACGTGTCGACTAAAATCGGCGCCGCGCCCACAGATGAATTTCGTCGCGGTTTTGCCAAGAAATAAACCTCAGCCGCCAAACCAAGCAACATTATAATTATTATCAATCCGTAAAAATCTTTCATTTTTTCCCTTTCTATTGTAAATAGTCAATTAGCGCCTGTCGCATATCACTGACGCCTTTTATAAATTTATCTTTATGAACTTTTGGCGCAATCGCATAAGTGAAGCCCAGCTTCTTCGCCTCTTTAATTCGAACTTGCCAATTCGTCGCCGAGCGAACCTCGCCACCCAAACCAATCTCGCCAAATACCACGGCGCCTTCGTCCAGACTTCGCCCAGCGCTAGCACTGGCAATCGCCATCGCCACCGCCAAATCGGCCGCTGGATCATTTAATTTCAGCCCGCCGACCACATTGACATAAATATCTTTGTCCGCCAATTTCAACTTTGTTCGCTTCTCCAAAACCGCCACCAACAGATTCAACCGATTCAGATCAAAACCGCTCGCCGTGCGCTTAGGATAGCCAAAATTCGTCGGATTGACTAGCGCCTGAATTTCCACCAAAAGCGGACGTGCGCCTTCCATAGTCGCCAGCACGATTGACCCATCCAGATTCTGACGCTCCGCCAGAAGTTCCGCCGACGGATTCTTCACGATTCTTAACCCCTGCTCGTCCATCTCAAAAATTGCCGCTTCATTAGTCGAACCATATCGATTCTTCTGCGCCCGAACAACTCGAAAACCGCCATATCGATCGCCCTCAAAATTCAGTACAACGTCCACTAAATGCTCTAATATTTTCGGGCCAGCAATCGAGCCCTCTTTGGTGACGTGACCAACCAAAATCACCGCCGTACCCGAAGCTTTGGCGGCACGAATAATTACATTTGACGAGTTGGTGATCTGACTAACCGACCCAGGAGCTGAGGAAATCTCACTGAGAGAAATTGTCTGAACCGAATCGACAATTGCCAAATCATACCCGCCTTGCTGAATTGACGCTGCAATATCTTCCGCGCTATTACTGGACGCCAGCTGCATTTTCTCCGAATCAGCCGCCTCCAAACGCTCCGCACGAAGCTTGACTTGCGAAACCGATTCCTCACCGCTTACATATAGCACCGATTTTGTCTTGGCGATATGTGCCGCAACTTGCGCGAGCAATGTACTTTTCCCAATTCCTGGCTGACCCGCTACCAGCACCACGCCGCCAACCAGAAAACCACCACCCAAAACAACGTCCAAATCGTCAATTCCCGTACTTAATCTTTCTAATCCAGACTCAGAAGCAGCTTCACGAATGCTAGACGTTTTCAAGGCTTTGCCGCGCCCAGCAGATTTATCAACAACGGACGACCCGCCAGAAGAAACGACCTGCTCGACTAGCGAATTCCATTCCCCGCAATTTTCACACCTGCCAGCCCACTTTGAAAAGCTAGCCCCGCACTGCTGACAAACAAATTGACTTCGAGTCTTCGCCATTATTTCGCCCCCTCCAAACTATCCAAACTTTTATTCAATTCATCAATCTGCACACCCAATTCCCTGAGCCGCAAAACATCAGAATTGTAAGAATTGATCTCAGAATTCAAATTGGCACGCCTTTCGTTCAACTCCGAGAGCTCCGCCTTCAAGGCTTGACGTTGACTATAAAAATCATTCTGCGACAAGAATCCGCCACTAACGCCTGCTCGTCGATTAAAGTCCGCCACGCGACTATTATAATCCGCCAAATCAGTTGAATATTGCGATAATTCTCTATTCAATTTTTCCTTTCGAACCTTCAACGACTCACTCAACTTCTGCGCTTCATTTTCCCTGGACTCAAATTTTTCTTGATATTGCGCGTGCAATTTCACGACTTCGGATCTATCAGTAAAATATCGTCGATAATACTCTTCCAGCTCGTCGCCCAAATCGGCAAATTCCGTCCCCAGAATCGAATGCAACTCGTTAGCTCTTGTTCCGGGTTGCGCACGATCATAATATTCCATACGCTCGGACAATTTCTTATTTTTCACATTATTATAAGCCTGCTCCAAAAGCTCGCTCAAATGAGACTTCTCCGACGCACTCAACCTTTCCCAAGCAGCGTGCAACATCTCATGCGCCGCCGTCACTTCCTTCACGCCGTCAAGCTCAGAATTGGTCACGTTATAAATATAAATATCCCTAGACGACGGATTGTAACAACCCAAAATTGCGTTTCCCTTTTCTACACGCCGACAATCTTCGTTAAACTCATTTGCCGATTTGATTTGCGGATTAGAAACATAGAACATTTTCCTGCCAGTGTCTGACATTTTCACGCGGTCAGCAATAGCGACAATTTCCGCACTTGGTTTATATTGCCACAGCGCAATTTCGTCAATGATTTGCTGACGATTCGCCATCACAAAAACCGCAACAGAAAGTACAATTATCGGCGTGAGGACGCTGAATATTTTACGCACGATTGACATTAATCACCACCTTATTATTATCAATTTTAGCCTCCAGCGTGTCGCCAGGTTTTGCTTTATTGGACAATAAAACATCACTCAACGGATCCGCCAGCTCCGACTGAATTGTTCGCCTCAAAACTCGCACGCCGCGTTGCTCGTCAAATCCTCGATCAATCAACCAACGCTTCGCCGAAGAAGTAATATCAAGCGTCATTCCATGTTGGCCAACAGCCTTAATTAAATCAGACGTGAGATTGTCAAAAATCTTTCGCACGACCGAACGAGACAGAGGCTTAAATGTAATTACGTTATCAAATCGACCAATCAATTCTGGACGCAAAAACTCCTCAAGCTCACGCAGAGCGGCACGCGAATTTTTCTCGTGACGATTTTCGCTAGCCAACTTTTTCTGCCCAGACGCGCCAAATCCCAGCTCCGAATCTTGAATCATTTGCTCAGCGCCGACGTTGCTCGTCAAGATGATAATCGTCTGCCGAAAACTCACCGTTCGCCCGTGAGAATCGCTCAACTTGCCGTCCTCCAAAATCTGCAAAAGCAAATTCAGAACGTCAGGATGCGCCTTTTCAATCTCATCGAACAACACCACGCTATATGGTCGACGACGAACTTTATCCGTTAATTTCCCGCCGTCTTCATAGCCAACATAACCAGCCGGCGCACCAACCAGCCGACTAGCCGTGTGGCGCTCGGAAAACTCACTCATGTCAATTTTAATCAAACTATCATCGCCGCCAAAAACTTCCCGCGCTAGAACTCGCGCCAATTCCGTCTTACCAACTCCAGTCGGACCCAGAAAGATAAACGACCCAAGCGGCCCGCTCTGACGATTCAGCCCGGCTTTATTGCGACGAATCGCGCGCGCCAGCTGTTCAATCGCTTCATTCTGACCAAGAACGCTTTGACTTAGTCGCTTCTCCAGACGAATCAAATCCTTCATCTGATTTAACGACAATCTATCAATCGGAATATTCGTCATCGCCGAAACCGCTCGACGCAAGTATTCATCAGTCAACACAGGTTTATCGCTGGCTTCATCTTTCAGCGCTTCGGCTTGCAATTCCAATTGCCTCATTTGCATCTTAAACTCTGCAGCCTTTTCGTAATTTTCAGCCTCGACCGCGGCGTCAATTTTCCCAGCTAATCGCTTAATTTGGCGAGCCAACTTGTCCTTACGCGACAATTTTATTGGCGAACTAGACTTCAATAAACTCGCCGCCTCGTCAATCACGTCAATCGCTTTATCTGGCAAAAATCGCTCCGTCACGTAACGCTGGCTCAAATCCACCGCTTCAGTCAACATTTCGTCAGGAATCTGAACTTGATGATGTTTGGCTAATTTTCCTCTCAAGCCTTGCATCATCTCCACCGCCTCTTCTGGTGACGGCTCATTAACCGTTACCGACTGGAAGCGCCGTGACAACGCAGCATCTTTTTCGATATGTTTTCGATATTCATCAAACGTCGTCGCACCAATTAGTCGCACTTCGCTTCGCGACAACGCTGGCTTCAATACATTTGCCGCGTCCATCGAGCCTTCAGCCGAACCAGCGCCGACCAACAGATGTAACTCATCAATAAACAAAATAACTTCTTGATGTTTTTTGGCGACCGTCAGAACTTTTTGCAATCGCTCCTCAAATTGCCCGCGATATTTCGTCCCAGCAATCATCGCCGTCAAATCCAATTGAAAAAGTCGCTTACCCTTCAAAAATTCGGGAACTTTATTATCAGCAATCCTTTGCGCCAAACCCTCAACGACCGCAGTTTTACCGACGCCAGGTTCGCCAATTAGCGCTGGATTATTCTTACTCCGCCGACCCAAAATCGTGATCATTCGCTGAATTTCCGAGGTTCGACCAATCACCGGATCCAAAAATCCTTCGCTGGCACGCCGCGTCAAATCGACACCGAATTTCTCCAAAACTCGCAAATCGCCAGAATTTTGACTTGCCGTACTGCGCTCGCTCTGAAGAGATTCAAACTGCTGTTTATCAAACACATCTTCCAAACTTCCACGCAGATTGTCAATGTCAACGTTCATATCCCGCAGCAATTTAGTCGCTCGCGCCTCGTGCTGCTGCAGCATTCCATAAACAATGTGTTCTGTGCCAATTTTTTCCTGCCCAAATTCAACCGCTAATTGCCAAGCAATTCTTATCAATTCAACAACTTCAGCGCTCAAACCCTTACTTACAACCGTAATCACCAGCGGCTTTGCGGTCAGGTTCAACGCCATTTCCGCACGATCCAAAGTTACGCCGTTTTCCGCCAAAATCTTCGCGCCTAGCGACGAATTTTGCGCCAACACACCAAGCAAAATATGCTCCGTGCCAACATATTCGCTCCCCTCATTATGCGCCAGAAAACCAGCTCGCCCCAAACTGGCTCGAGCCGTTTCCGTCAGCCGAGGTTCTAATTCAGAAAAATCTTCTGACATATCGCCCTCCTTTCGTTTTCGGCGATTCGCAGAAGGCAGCTTATTCCGCCACCTCCTCAACTACGCTCATCAAGCTATCCTCAATATTCTTTCGAGGTTTTGGCTCTGCCTTAACAGGAGCTTTTGCTTCGATATCTAACTCATAGCCAGTCAATCGACTTGCCAAGCGAACATTCTGTCCAGCGCGACCAATTGCTATTGATTGCTGATCTTCGCTAACATAAACCGTCGCACGCTTCTCGTCTTCATTGACAGTCACACTCAGAACCTCTGCCGGGCTCATCGCATTAGCAATAAATCCAGCCGCATCTTCCTCGTATGGAATAATGTCAATTTTTTCCTGCTCGCCAATTTCATTCATCACAGCCTGAACGCGGGTGCCGTGACCACCAACAAACGTACCAACTGGATCAACGCCAGGTAGCGCTGAAGAAACCGCCAATTTAGTTCGGCGACCAGCTTCGCGAGCGATTGCCTTAATCTCAACTGCACCAGTTTCCATCTCTGGAACTTCTTGATTGAACAAGAATCGCACAAACTCTTCATTGCCGCGGCTAAGAATCAGCTGAGGACCGCGACCTTCGCGCTCGATATCCTTAATATAAACCTTAATTCGACGACCAACACCATAATATTCGCCAGGAATTTGCTCACTCTGAGGCATAATTCCGACAGCCTTGCCAAGCTCAATTCGCACAACGCGTGGCTCAACTCGCTGAACCGTACCGATAACAACCGTACCGATTTTATCCTCAAATTCCGCCAAAACAACTTCACGCTCAGCTTCGCGCAGACGCTGCAAAATCACTTGTTTAGCAGTCTGAGCCGCAACTCGACCAAAAGTCGTCACGTTATGAGTTTCCATCACAACTTCACCGCCAAGTTCAGCCGCAGGATCTATTTCCTTAGCTTCCTCTAGGTCGATTTGATTGGCGTCATTCTCAACTTCTTCAACAACAGTTTTAACAACCGACACGACAGCCGTACCGTTATTGATATTCAAGCTAGCGCGGACCAATTGGTCACGTGTGCCGTTATCGCGACGCCAAGCCGCCGCAATCGCCTGCTCAATCACGCTCAAAACTGTTTCTTCTGGCAAGTTTTTTTCCTCAGCAATCGTACGCACTGCCAACGTCAACTGCTTGATATTCAAATCTTCCATTACATTCTCCTTCTTATTAATTATATCTTTTTCCGTCTCAAACTTCCATAAACGAAAAACTCCGACCTGCCGGCCGGATGAGTACTTTCTCATTGTATTAAAAATTTTTCATTTTGTCAATTTACTTCAGTACATTTTTCCAGAATTCCCGACATCGCGCTTTTTTCAGCTTCCGTTACCCACAAGCGATATCGTCGCTTTATTGCTATCTGGCGCGCTACATACTGACAACGAAACGGCTTATTACTCGGCAGCCAAGTCGCCGCGTCACCGTCGCCTTTGGCTTGATTTGCTGGACCGTCAACAGCCAACAGATTTAACGGATCATTCGCTAATTTCTCTCGCTCCTCTGGAGAAATTTGCTGCGCACCCTTTTGCCAAGCATCACTCAAAGCCACGACATGATCAATCTGAACCTTAGAGCTGGTTTTTTCGCCGCGCTGAAATTGAATTGTTTGACCAGTGTACGGATCATTCAGCACACCCGACAAAATTCGACATTTTTCATCAATTTTCTCATCCGTCAAATCTCGCACCAGAATCACTTCCCGCACAGAGCACCCGTTAATTTTGCCCCAGCCGTTGCCGAATTGCTTTCTGGAATAGCCAGTCTTTGGCGCACGTCCTTTAACTTCTATCTTTTCCAATTCCGCTTTGGCGTTCGAAGCACCAAATAATTCTCGTTGCGTTGAAGTTTGAATTGTCTGAGGCTCGGGTTGTGAAATTCGCGAAGCCCAAACTGCCACGCCGACTATCAAAATTACCAGCGCAATCACCACTTGCCGACGTCGTATTTTATTCACCCTCATGGCTGTATTATAATTAAATTATGACTAAAGTTCCACGATTACTCGACACATTCACACCAAATCATTACAACCTAACTCTCGATTTAACACGCGCCGAGGAAAAAGAATTTTCCGGCACAGTTATCATTTTTGGCGAGTCCACCAGCGAATCAATTTTACTACATTCCAAAGGCTTAACAATTCAATCAGCCACAATCGACAATCAGCCCGCCGACGTTTCATTTGGTGAGTTTGACGAATTGAGATTATCCCAGCCGAACCTTGAAAACGGAAATCACACAGTTCACATCATTTTTTCCGGAACCATCACCGACGCGATGCACGGTTTATATCCTTGCTACTTCACTCACGACGGCGTTAAAAAACAGCTTTTTGCAACTCAATTTGAATCACATCACGCCCGCGAAGTTTTCCCTTGCGTTGACGAACCGGCCGCCAAAGCTGAATATGATTTGACACTAATAACTCACCCAGGAATAACGGTTTTGGGAAATATGCCCGTAAAATTCCAGGAAGAGAATGGCGATTCTCTCACGACAACATTTGAGAAAACACCGCGAATGAGCAGCTATCTTCTGGCTTTCGTTATCGGTGAATTGCACAAAAAATCCGCTCGCACCAAATCTGGCGTTGAAGTCAACGTCTGGGCAACGCCAGCTCAGAATGAAAATACATTAGATTTTGCGTTAGATATAGCCACTCGTTCAATTGATTTTTATGACGAATATTTCGGCGTCAAATATCCATTGCCAAAATCCGATCACATCGCTCTTCCCGACTTTTCTTCTGGCGCAATGGAAAACTGGGGATTGATTACTTACCGAGAAAGTTGTTTGCTTGCGGACCCAGAATTGACCCCAGAATCATCCAGACGATTTATCGCGACTGTGATTGCGCACGAACTTAGCCATCAATGGTTCGGCAATTTAGTTACCATGCAGTGGTGGAATGACTTGTGGCTCAACGAAAGCTTTGCCAATATGATGGAATACGTGGCGATTGACGCGCTCCAGCCGGATTGGCATATGTGGGAAGATTTTGCCACGAATGAAGTGACGGCCGCACTCAGGCGTGACAGCTTGGACGGCGTTCAATCAGTTCAAGCCGATGTCAATCATCCAGACGAAATCAGTACTTTGTTCGATCCAGCAATCGTTTATGCCAAGGGCGGACGGCTGCTTGTTATGGTTAGAAAACTTATCGGCGAAGAAGCGTTTCGTGCTGGACTTAAATCATATTTTGAAAAATTCGCGTATAAAAACACCGTCGGAAATGATTTATGGCAAGAATTGGAATCAGCGAGCAGTCAGCCAATAGTTAACCTAATGAACGCTTGGATTTCCCAACCTGGCCTTCCTGTCGTATCAGTTTCAAGCAGTCACGACGCGGCGACTTTAAGTCAGGAACGATTTTTCATCGGCGAACACCAACCATCCGACGCGTTATGGCCAATTCCATTATTCGCAAACCAACCGCTTGACGTAAAAATCTTGGGCCAAAGAGAAACCACCGTTTCTATTGAAAAGCCATTACAATTAAACTGCGGCTTAAGCGCCCACTTCGTCACCAAATATGACGAATCCACTCGCGAATATTTATTGAAAAACATTACAGAATTGCCGACTTTGGACAAGATTTGTATCTTACAGGACGCGACAATACTCGCCCGCGCTGGATTTGAAAACTCGGCGTCACTACTTCCATTGGCATTGTCGCTAAAAACCGAAACCAACGAAAAAGTCTTCGGGATGGCGGCTGGCGCCTTGACGGAACTGCGAAGATTCGTTGATGATAATGACACCGCCAGAGATTCATTAAAGCGAATTTCTGGAGAATTTGCGCGCGCCACATTTGAGGAATTGGGCTGGGATGAAAAAGCTGGCGAATCAGACGACGACCGAGAGCGACGCACCACGGCTTTGAGTTTGATGATTTATAGCGAAGATAAAGACGTTTTGAACGAGGCGAAAACGCGTTTTAACAATAATAAATTGGAAGACTTACCGACAGAGATTCGAGCTTTAATTATCAGTGCAAACGTGAGACATTTCGAGACGCCAGAGATGATTGAAAATCTCTTTGCCACATATAAAAACACGCCGTCGAATGACCTGCAGAATGATATTGCAATTGGACTAACTCCTACCAGAAACCCTGAAACGGCAGAAAAAATTCTTGCCAATATTAAAGATTCCAATATTATCCGCCCGCAAGACGCCAGCCGTTGGTTTGTGTATTTGATTCGGACCAGAGAAAGCCGCCAGATTGCTTGGAATTGGCTGAAAGAAAACTGGGCGTGGGTCGAAGGTACGTTTGGCGAAGATAAAAGCTACGACGATTTTATTCGCTATGCCGCCACAGCCCTACTGACAACCGACGAACTTAACGATTTCCGACAATTCTTTGAGCCGATGATGGACATTCCAGCTCTCACCAGAACAATAAAATTAGGAATTACCGAAATATCCGCGCGAGTTGAGCTGATTAAACGAGACAAAGAGGCGGTTATTTCCGCGTTGTAAATAATTTGGTCGCATTATTTTGCGGTTTTTGACAAAATCTATTGACATTTTATTATATTAGTGGTATAAATGAGTACAGCTTTTGTTGATAGAACAAATGTTTTGTCCGAAAGCGCACTTTGACAAGGCAGTCATTGCGGGATGAGTTTCTATTTCTTTTTTTAAAAAATATCAAAAAGAGATAGGATCTCATCCTGCACTGAAGAAAAGTGCTTTACCACAGCCGAGTGGGGACGAGAGGAAGGAAAGAGCAATGCTCACGAAAGAAAATCTCGAAAGCATGCTAACCGAAAACACGGAGGCAATCTCCGTGTATACGGAAATTCTGAAGGGGAAGGTATCCACGCTGAATACCTACAACAATGGAATCAGCGATATCATGGGTGATTACCCTAACCTCCAGAAGACGCACATCCAGGAGGATTCGGAAGCCCTTCGAGATCTACTGGTCTCTATCTGCCATAATGGCCTGGAAGGGTCATTGGAGGCAGTACAAGGAAAGATCAACGAGATGCTGGGCGCAGTCTCATCCATAGCGGAAGAGGAGTCGTCTATGTCTGATTGGCCAGGATGCTACTGGATCCAGTACTGGAAATTCCTGCGTGATCTGAGAGATCTCATCACAACGGAAGTTCCCTTGTATCAGGCGAGCAACCTTGCTATCGCCAAAAAGCTTGCTGAGCTTGCGGATTAATTCGCAAGCAGAATGTACGATGAAGCAAACTTACTCTTCGCCACGATTGCCTTGTCGTACATTCCCTATAATTAATACACTTAACGTTAAAGAGTCCTCATTCGGGGCTGTTTTTTTATTCCAACACCACACACTCTTTAACTACGGGCGGATTTCCATCGACAGAAATTACCAGCATTTGCATATCACAGCCTTCATATTGCGCATTTTTGGCAATGAACATCTCTGCAGAAAAACACATTTGTTGCTGTTTTTTATTTGTAATTGCCGCCAAGCCGTCGCCAAAATTGTCATTTTTACGATATTTGACCTCTGTAAAATATAAAACATTATCTTTTTTACTAACAATATCAATTTCACAATATCGCGTTCGCCAATTCCGCTCTATAATCTCATGGCCATCAGCCGCCAACCAATCCGCCGCCGCTTGCTCACCTTTATCGCCAATTTGACGTGTCGTGTCTTTTTGCTGGTTTTTAGATTTTCCGTCATCAGATACATTCTGCGAATTCGCCTCAACATTAGCATATTTAGCCAACGGCGCAAAACTCAGCCGATGTAGCGGAGTTACGCCCAGATTATCAATAGCCGCTCGGTGCTTCGCCACACCATAACCAACGTGTGAAGAAAAATCATATCCCGGATAAATATCATCCTGCTCCGCCATAAATTTATCACGAGCCACCTTAGCAATAATCGACGCCGCCGAAACGCTCGGAATCAGACCGTCGGCTTTCGCTATAATTGTTACATACTTTTCTAGCGGCGTACCCGCCAAAAAATTGACCGTCCCATCGATAATAATCTCATCAAACGTCGAGCCGTTTTTCTGACATTTCGCCTGGATTTCTTTAACTGCACGCCGCGTTGCCAACTTAAGCGCCTCGCTCATTCCTATTTCATCCAGTTCCTTAGCAGAAACCCAACCCAACGCCCACGCCGACGCTTGCTCGCGAATTTCCTCATCAAGCAATTCACGTCGTTTTTTGGTCAATTTTTTACTATCATCAAGCCCTTCAATTTCAGCGCCGCCCAAAACCACCGCGCCAATCACCAACGGTCCAGCCCACGCGCCGCGCCCGACTTCATCAATTCCCAGAATCACCCGACAATCTTCCCTTTTTCATCATAAAATCCGCAATAATCCAGCCAATCCAAATTGCTGCCGCGCCTAATGTATTCGCCAAAATATCCCAATTCGTGTCGTCCAATTTTATGCTCGCCAAACCTGCCTTGACCATAAATAATTCCGCCAATTCGTTAATACAACCCAACGCCGAAACTAAAGCAAAGACTGAAAACACCATCACCAGCCAATGCGCCCGCCATTTCATCGACGAAACCAAGTACACCCAGAATAGTCCCGTAAATAGCCCACCGCCCACAAAGTGCGTCGTAAAACTAGTGTCCTGTCCGTCAATCAACGGCGACGGCAAATACCAAGATATGAAAAACAACAAACACGCTACGTAAAGTAGCCAGCGATATTTTTGCTCACTATCAAAGCCGTTTTTCTTCAAAACATAAGGAGCCGCCACAGCCAAAGTCGCCGGAACAAGGATAGATATATAATGAAATATTGCCATATTGAGATTATAACATGAGAAAACCGCCTCAGATTAAGAGACGGTTTTTAATGATTAACCAATTGACAATTACGCGTCTTTATGGCGAGCTGCAACTTCAGCAGCCTTAGCATCAAGTTCAGCCTGAGCGGCATCTTTTTCAGCTTGTTTTGCAGCAGCAGCCTGAGCAGCTTCTTCCTTCAAGCGTTCAGCTTCCGCTTCTGCCTTAGCGTCATGAATGTCATTAACAGCAGCGCGATCGAAATTCTTAGCCGTCAAGCGAGCTGACTTACCGCTACGCTGACGAAGGAAGCTTAAGAACTTGCGGCGAACCTTAGCACGACGAACAATCTCAATCTTCTCAATCAGTGGACTGTGCATCAAAAATGACTTTTCAACACCAACGCCTGAAGCAATCTTTCGAACCGTAATGCGTGATGTGTGCGATTCTTTATTGTCGGTACGGATAACAACACCCTCGAACATCTGAATACGCTCTTTGTTGCCTTCCTTAATTTTCTGGTAAACACGAACTGTGTCACCGCTGCGAGCATCGACAACTGCTTGCTTTTTTTGTGCTTGGTTGATTTTGTTGATTAACTCAAAACTCATAATTTTTTCCTATCTTCCGAACTCGCTCCGACTGGCCACGCAGTTGTACCTCTGCGGCTCCACATCAAACAAGGCTCGAATATTTAACTCTCGTACAATTACATAAGATAATAACACAAATCTGAAGAAATATCAATTAAATAAAATTGGAGTATAATATAGTTATGGATTACAATAAATTAGCACTCGAACTACACGAAAAATACAAAGGTAAAATTACGACTAGCCTCAGAGATAAAGAGGAGCTTAATCGCGACAAGCTTAGCGCCTATTACAGCCCTGGCGTCGGCGCAGTCAGCCAAGCAATTGCCGAAAATCCAGCCGATTTACCAAAATACACTTGGACAAACAATCTAGTCGCCGTAATCTCAGACGGCTCAGCGATTTTAGGCTTAGGTAATTTGGGACCAAAAGCCGCCATGCCAGTCATGGAAGGAAAAGCTTTGCTATTTAAGCATTTTGCCGATGTCGACGCAGTGCCAATTGTGTTAGACGTCCACGAGCCAGAAGAAATCATTGCCACAGTTAAAGCCATCGCGCCAAGTTTCGGAGCTATCAACCTCGAAGACATTGCCGCACCAAAATGTTTTGAAATTGAAGAGCGATTGAAGGCAGAATTAGATATTCCAGTCTTCCACGACGACCAACACGGCACGGCTGTCGTTGTGTTGGCGGGCTTAATTAACGCCGCTAAGCTGACAGGACGAAACCTGGCAGATTGCAAATTCGTGGTCATCGGCGCAGGCGCAGCTGGCACGGCAATCATCAAATTGTTAAATCTTTACGGAGCAAAAAACATCGTAGCGGTGGATAGCCGAGGAATTGTCGGAAAATCACGCACAGATTTGAACGCTGAAAAAACCGCGCTATTGGAATACGTCGACGCATCGCAATCTGGCTCAATTGAAGATGCCATCACCGATGCAGACGTATTCATCGGCGTATCGCGTGCAGGACTTCTCACTCCAGAATTAGTCCAAAAAATGGCGAAAGATCCAATCGTATTCGCACTAGCAAATCCTGTTCCAGAAATTATGCCAGATGTCGCCAAACAAGCCGGCGTCGCAATCATCGGTACGGGTCGTAGCGACTTTCCAAACCAAGTCAACAACTCCCTAGCCTTCCCTGGAATTTTCCGCGGCGCATTAGATCACGGAGTTAAGAAAATCACCGATCAGCACAAATTGGCAGCCGCTGAAGCGCTAGCTAACCTGGTCGAAAATCCAACCGTCGATAAAGTCGTTCCAACTGCATTTGATAAGGGTGTTGTTGAAGCTGTCGCAAATGTCATTAGATAAGCCTAAGCACCAGCACCGTACTTAGCAGCATCACGAGAATCTCCATCTATGAACAAAGCCACTAACGACTCCTGGTTCTGTTTGTCACAAGCTCCCAAAAATAGCACTACTTCAGTCACTCCAGCTTCCTGAAGAGATTTTTTAGTCTCACTTTCATCAGACATATCTTCAACGCTGACTTTTGACACATAAACCCTCTTGGCGTTATGCGTTTGTTCTTTCCAGGCGTAAATCATAAACGGATAAAGCTCTTTTAATCTGTTGTTTAAGCCAACTGGCAAACCGACAGACTTATCTTCTGAAGTTGCTACATATTTAGCAGCCATAGTTAATTTGTCCTTAATAATGGGTAGAACGTCCCGCTTCTTCTCGTCGTTTTCGTATCCAGTCATTTTATGCTCGACCTTTTTAGCCTCTTCAGTGCGCGCGTCAACTACTGCGACCACAGTACCGTCACCACCACGCTCAACATGCAGTACATCCACAATAGAATCTTCTTTAAGCCACGGAAACGTCTCGCTATCAAGTATCACAGCATCTCCCGCCTTCAGTCTAATTTCTACCAACTGAGAGCTGCTTTCTTCGATTGTTAGCTTCGGTTTGCTTGACCTTTTTCTCTTAGCGACTTTCCTCAGAGATTCACCCGCAATTTCAGGCGCCACTTCATAGCCATTCAATTTCTCCGAAAGCACCCTCAGGGCGTCGTCTAAAGACTCGCTCAGATGCTCTTTAGCCATAGATTCAGCAAGGCTACGAACCACTGGAATGTTTTCCTTAATTGTCGCTTCTTTATATTGCTTGGCTAGTTCCTCTTCGCTTGGCGATTTTATGGATTCTATAAACTTAAGAACACTGTTGGCAAATTTTAAATCAACCTTAGGATTAATACCCTTACATTCCTCATCTTCAACCTCCTTAAGTTTCCGACGCTCAAAGTCTTCCAGTAAACTACTCAACTTCATCTTGCCATCATTACCTGGAGTGTATTCAGGTCTAGTAATTGTAAAATCATCAGGTAAACCAAAAGCCCCATCCTCAGTAAGGCTATCAGTCACAGCCTCCCTTGCCTCTGCGATAAAGTCCATATATTCACGATCTGCAAGTTCAGGACTAATTTTATTAGCATGCTGCCATCGTCTTACGTCGGGAATCACATACTCTCCAGCTTGGCAAAATTCTGGAATATTCACTTCCGCCAGCTTTTCGGGAAAAACTACACTAAGATTTTCCCTTATAAATTTCTCGTATGTTCCATTAAATATACTTCTTAACGATTCTTTGACTTCCTCTATATCAAAATCTATCTCTATGCAATCTGAAAGACTGTTATATTCCTCCTCAATTTGCTGAAACAACCCAAGAACCCTCTCATAAGATTCTTGATATTCACCGCGCAGCTCCTCACCTTCAACAAGAAACGGTACACGCTTAATAATAAGCTTTACATGACCTATAATTTGACTTATGTAGTTTTTATTAGGATCTTCTGCCTGAGATAGTTCACCTTCAACAACATAACCATCCCGTTGTCTTTCGCTCATAAACTAATATCTTATCAGTTTATGGCTATAAAGTCAATTATATTACTCTATTAACTTCTTCTAGTGTTGTTTCACCGCGAAGAGCTGCCAACACGCCAGCCTGAAGCAATGTCACCATGCCGTCTTCTTTTGCAGCCTTTTCAATCGCTTCCGTATGAACATCCTCAACATCACCACGCAAGAATTTCTGAATATTCTCGCTCACAACCAACTGCTCCATTACTGGAATTCTCCCCTTGTAACCAAACGGCACGTCGTCTGTCGGCATCGCACGCCAAAGCTTAAACGTATTCAAATCTGGGCAATCAACATTCTCTGGCAAATCCTTCAAGACTTCTTTCACCCACTTGCGAGTCGCCTCATCCGGCTCATATTCTTCCTTGCTATCATCCCACAATCTCCTCACTAGTCGCTGAGCAATCACCAGCCGAACCGCCGAGCTAAAAATCGGGTTTTGTCCAATCATATCGATCATACGACTAAACGCCGCCGCAGTCGAATTGGCGTGAAAACTGGATAACACCAAGTGTCCCGTAATTGACGCCTGAATCGCAGTCTTCGCAGTTTCATTGTCGCGAATCTCACCAACCATCACCACATCTGGGTCAAGACGCAAAACACTACGCAAACCATCAGCAAACCTCTGTCCATTTGTCGTATCAATTGGAATCTGAGCAATCCCAGGAATCGTATTTTCTACAGGATCTTCCAGCGTAATAATCTTTCGATCCTGAGTATTAAGAGCATTAAGAATGCTATATAACGTCGTAGACTTTCCCGAACCAGTCGGACCAACCATCAACAACATCCCGCGCGGATGAGAAATAACTTCATCGATTTGCTCGCGCTCTTTCTTTGAAATGCTCAATAGATCCAAGTTCAACATTGACTCGTCAAAATTGAACAATCGAAGCACCAAATCTAAACCGTACACCGTCATCACAGCCTCCACACGCAAATTCAGCACATGCGATGCGCCATCTCTATGAATTTCCTGTTGCATATGCCCAGATTGAGGCTCTCTGGAAGCGGTAGAGATATTCGCGCGCGACGCCAAAGTCGCCATAATCACTCGATATCTATCCCGGCTAAGTTCCGCCACCGTATGCAAAGCTCCGTCAACACGCATCCGAATTCGAATCGATTCGCGCTGGTTCTCGATATGAATATCCGACGCACCCAACAAATCCGCTTGATCAATCAAATAATTAAACACATCATTCGTGCCGACGGATGCCAAAGTCTGCGTAACCTGCGCCAGAGTATCGCTATCACCCTCCTTGGCAATTTCAATATTGTCGTAAATCACTTTTTTCGGCGGATCAAACCTGAGCATAATTGACCGAAACGCTGAACCAGAAATTAAGAAAAAGAAGATTCGCTTGCCGTTTTCAACATACTGATCTCGCATTCGCTTCATCAACGACTCAGAAGTTTGCGATGTAACGCCAAATCGATAAGATTGATCCTCCTCATTAAAAGCCAGCGGAACCAGCCGACCCTTATACATTTCTTCTATCGTCAAAACACCCTTAAGCAAAGGTAAAGTTTCTTCGAATTCCCGCCCATCAAGATATTGAAGTCCTAAAATTGACGCTCGACGACGAGTCGCTTCCTCATCTTGCTCACGGCGTCGCGCCTGAATTTTATCTTCGTCCATATGAAAATTATACCAAAAAGCTTACGGTTTTACGAGTGATATAATAGTAATATGAATCCAGAAATTACTCTGTTAGTCCACAATATTCGCTCGACACATAATGTTGGGGCAATTTTTCGCACAGCCGAAGGATTTGGTATAAAAAAGATTATTCTTAGTGGTTACACGCCGTATCCAGAATTGAGTTTATGTAGCAAGGCGCCTGTTTGTGCGCTTGTCGATGGAGAAATTCGGTCTGAAGATCCTCGCCTGCCACACATTCGCGAAAAAATCACCAGCCAAATTCATAAAACAGCCTTGGGCGCGGAAAGTTTGGTGCCGTTTGAGTTTTATGAAGATATCAATGATTGGATTAAAGAAAATCAGCGAACAGAAAACTTACCAATCATCGCGCTTGAGCAATCAAAAGACAGTGTGATGTTGCCAGAATTTCAGCCGCCTGAAAAATTTGCGCTACTACTTGGCGAAGAAGTCCACGGAATCACGCCAGAACTTTTGGACAGCTGCGATTTCACCGTAGAAATCCCAATGTTTGGCCAAAAAGAATCATTCAACGTGTCGGTCGCAACAGGAATTGCGCTGTTCGGACTGATTTTCCCGAGAACGAAATAATCTCAACAACACATAAATAAATCCCTCAAGTCTACTTATTGACTTTATTAAACATATGTGTTATATTTATATGAGCTTTCTCTGGAATCCCCCAGAGAAAGTAGTACCCGCACAAAAGGAGAAATGCAATGATGGACATTGCTATGATCATCACGACTATATCGGTCATGTACCTGGCTGCATGGGCACTGTACTCCCACGACAAGATGTCGGGAGTCGTGCCATCAATCCTGGCTGTGATAGCAGCGACGGCAATTATGCTGGAGTTCGCTGCCTATATGGTAGTTCTGCTACCGATATTGCCCTGGTCAATATCAGCGGCAGTTTTTACAGCGACTGCCACACTGTTCGCTACGTGCTCATTGGCACGTAGCGCCGAAGCGAGGAATAAGCTGCGGGGCAAGAAGTCCCGCTGATAGATAGTTAGCTCGCCTTGAGACTTTTGGTCTCGGCTGAGACCTCTGTCAGCGGGCTAACTATCACTTTAGAACTACACACTCTTCACCCAGAGTGTTTTTTAATTGGCTTAATAGGTTATCATTAGCATCCACCTTAAACGGCAGACGCATGGCTGATTTTTCTTTCTCGCCCAGCACCAAAACCACGTCAGTCGTGCCGGCATTCTCGCCGCAGACAGACTTCATTTTCACCAACCGCGAATGGTCATTCGGATCTTTAATATACACAAATAACTTTGAGGCGGGAATTTCTGGCGCAACGTTGACAGGCGCCGAATGAGTTTTTGGCTGCGGCTTGGCGGCGTCATTCTTCACGGTAGACTTCGGAGAAGCTCCATTTTTCTGATTACGATAAGCTTCACGGCGCTCTTTTTTAACGGCAGAGCTAATTTTTGGCGCATCCATTTTACGGCCAGTCGACTCATAGCCATTGATATCGTTATCCGTAATCACAATAATATCATCGGCAATTAGTTTACTTTCATTGCCCAAATTTCCGTCACGATCTCGAGCTGAATTTTTACCAGAAACTCGAATCACTGCATCCTGAACCAGCTTAGCGCCAACTTTTTCATACAGATTTGGAAAGACGATTATCTCGCCCTCGCCGAACTTGTCCTCAATCCCCACGAACGCCATTTTCGAACCGCTTTTTGTGACAATTGTACGAACGGTGCTAATAATTCCCCCTACCGTCATCATTCGACTGTCGTACTCAGGAACTAATTGCGTCAACGGTTGAGTTTGTTCGCTCAAATACGTTTCATACCTATCAAGCGGATGCGCCGAGATATACAACCCCAACAATTCTCGCTCCCACATCAAGCGCTCTTTATCGTCGTGCTTCACAGGAGCCTTCTGGAGATGAAGAGTTGATTGGACACTCGCCGCATCATCGCCACCCAACATTCCAAACAAATTGGTCTGCCCACTGGCGGCTTCTTTTTGGAGCTTGGACGCAAATGACGTAATAGAATCCAGATTGAATAGCAAATCAGATCGATCGCCCATATCATCAAACGCACCAGATTTAATAAGTGACTCCCAGGCTTTCCTGTTGAACTTACTTGTTGAAACGCGCCTAGCAAAATCCTCAACCGACGTAAACGGACCATCTTCGCGCGCGCGCAAAACTTCCTCAACCGCGCCAACACCAACGCCTTTCACCGCCGACATTCCGAAACGAATTTTATTCTCATTCGGCACCACAGCAAACTCAACGAATGATTCGTTTACGTCAGGACTCAGCACGCTAATTCCCATGTGCTTACACTCAGTGATTTCAATTGCCAGACGATCAGTGTCATCATGGTCGCTAGTCATAAGCGCCGCCATAAACGCGTCAGGATAATGCGCCTTCAAATAAGCCGTCCAATAAGCAATCAAACCATAACAAGCGGCGTGTGACTTATTGAAACAATAGTTAGCGAACTCTTCCAGCTGAGTCCAGAACGTTTCCGCAATTTCCTTAGTTGCACCACCAACTTTAACAGCGCCCTCGACGAATTCAGGCTTGACCTTTTTCATCAAGTCAATTTTCTTCTTACCAACAGCCTTACGCAACGTGTCGGCCTGACCACCAGTAAATCCACACCATTCCTTAGAAATCTGCATAAACTGCTCCTGATAGACCAAAATTCCGTAAGTATTTTTCAGCGAGTTTTTCATTCCAGAATGCAAATAAGTTATTTCTTCTTCGCCGTGTTTACGCCTAATAAAACTGTCAATAAACTGCATCGGGCCCGGACGATAAAGAGCCACCATAGCAATAATATCTTCAAACGTAGTCGGCTTTAGTCCGCGCAAATATCGCTTCATTCCCGCCGATTCCAACTGGAACACGCCAGTCGTGTCGCCGCGCTGAAACAGCTCATAGGTCTTTTTATCATCAAGCGGCAGCTCCGAAAGATTAATCTCTTTCTTGTAAGCTTTTCGAATAATCCTCATGGCGTTATTAATAATCGTAAGGTTCGAAAGTCCCAAAAAGTCCATCTTCAATAGACCCAACTCTTCAACCTCGCCCATCGGGAACTGAGTTGCCACCACGCCCTTTTGCGCCATTTCAAGCGGAATATAGTTAGCCAACGTATCTGGCGCAATCACCACACCACAGGCATGAACGCCGTGGCTACGAATCGTCCCTTCCAGCTGAATTGCATAATCCAAAACTTCCTTCGCAGTCGGATTATTTTCATATTCATTCCGAAGGTCCGCATCCTCTTTAATACTCACAGACAACGGAATATGTCGCCCCTGGTTTGGTGGCGGAACTAACTTCGCCAAACGGTCACTCTCAGCGTACGGAACTTCCAAAACCCTGGCAACATCACGCACTGCCATACGACCAAACATCTTACCGAACGTTGCAATATTACTGACGTGATCTTCGCCATATTTTTTCGCACAATATTCAATCACTTCGTCGCGACGCGTATCTTGAATATCGACGTCGATGTCGGGCATAGAAATACGATCAGGATTAAGGAATCGCTCAAACAGTAGTCCATATTTCAGCGGATCAAGATCTGTAATGTTCAATGCATACGCAACAATCGAACCAGCCGCGCTACCACGCCCTGGACCAAAAACAATCCCTTGAGATTTTCCCCAGTTGATAAAGTCCTGGACGATCAAGAAATAACCTTCATAGCCCATATTCCCCATCACGCCAAGCTCCATTTCAGCGCGCTCACGAACCTCATCAGACAGCTTCGGGATAATTTCGTCAGGATCCAACTTTTCAGCCTCCTCCTTCGAAGCTCCATTGTAACGCTGCAACAAACCTTGATATGTTAATCTAAGCAGATACGAATGCTCATTCTCGCCGTCTGGCAATGGATATTTTGGAATAAGAATTCGCCCAAGCTCAATCTCAACGTCGCAGCGATCGGCTATTTTTTTCGTGTTACGAATAACTTCAGGAAATTCCTCGCCCCAGTGATCAATAATATCGCGCGGATCCGTCAAGTGTAGCTCAAAATCCTTCAAGCTCATTCGCTTTTCATCACTGAGATACGAGCCCGTCCCAACACAAAGCAGAATCTCGTGTGCGTCTTGATATTCATGCGTCAAATAGTGACCATCACAAGTCACAGCCATTTCAATATCAAGCTCTTTTGAAAGCTTAATCAAGCCCTCGTTGATCTTCGCCTGCACATCCCAGTGTGTGTTCGACTTCGGATGTCCGTGGTCCTGCAGCTCCAAATAATAGCGATCGCCAAAAATTGACTTATACCATTTGGCAATATCACGAGCGCGATCATAATCATCTTCTTTCAGCGCCACGCCAATTTCACCACTCGCGCAACCGCTCAGGACAATCAATCCCTCATTCAATTCCTCCAAAAGTTCATGGTCAATTCGTGGCTTGTAATACATTCCCTCCAAATTGGCGCGCGTCGACAACTTCATCAAGTTGTGAAAACCCGTGTTGTTCATCGCCAGCACGGTCAAGTGAAAACGCTGCTTGTCCTTACCTGGATCGCGGTCAAATCGTGAACGAGTCGCCACGTAAGTTTCAATTCCGATAATCGGCTTAATTCCCGCTTTTTTGGCAGTTTTGTAATAGTCCAAAATACCGCTCATCGTGCCGTGATCAGTTACGGCAGCAGCCTCCATTCCGAGCTCCTTAACCTTATCGACCAAGTCATGAATCTTAGTCAATCCGTCCAGCACCGAATGGAAAGTGTGATTATGAAGATGCACGAAATCCGACGGCTTCAAAGCCGCCGACGATGATTGCGCATTCATCCCCTCAGTCATTAATAACAATTATAGCACGCTATTGACGACGTTGCATTGTCTCAATTAAGTGGTTGATAAAATCAGCCAACGGCGGGAAAATGTCGGCAAATTGCCCCAAAATCCAAATCAATATCGCAATCAACAACGTTGCACCCAAAGCACTTCCCAGGCCAAAGAAAATTCCGCGAACAAAATTCACCCAGTAAACTTGGTGGCGAGATTTATGAAAATCAAAAAACAAATCCTCCAGAATCGCCCGACGAGCACCGTTTTCATTATCACGAACGACTTTTTTCGCCAACTTATTTGACTGTTCTTTGGCTGACTTTTTCACTCTTTTTTACCTTCTTCTTTGAGAAAAATTTTGAGAAAAATCCACTTTTTGAAGCGAAGTTTTTGGCTAATTCCACGCCAATTGAAACCGTACTTACGATTCCATTTAAGCTAGCAATTCTCTGGCTTATCGCCTCCACGTTTTGCTGAGTTTGACGAATTTGACGCGTTAATTTGATGATAGAAATTGTCATAGCGATCATCATGATGACAAAAATCACCATCAAAACCACTAGAATAATAAGCAATCCGTTCATGCTATTTATTATACATTATTTTAGGCGATCCGCCAGATGAGCGCGCAATTTATCGCCAAAGTTAGGATCACGCAGCCCAAAGTCAATCACCGTTTTTAGATATTCCAATTTGTCACCAGTGTCGTAATAAGTGCCGTTCGTAATCTCCACGCCGTAAAAATCAAATCCATCGTCAATCATTTGCTGCATAATTGGCTGAATTGTAAACTCGCCGTTGCCGTCAAATTCTTCCTTGGCTTTGTCTAGATAGCCGAAAATCTCGCCCGGAAGTAAATAGCTACTGACGCTCGCCAAATCAGAAGGCGCGTTCTCCTTGCCCGGCTTTTCAACGATATTCGTCATTTTTATAACGCCGTCTTTTACTCCTTGACCATTGATAACTCCATAACGATCAAATTCCGCGTCATCGGTTATCTTCTTACACGACAGAACCGCTCCATCTAAGCTTTCTGACGCCTCAATCATCTGCTTGAAACGACTTGGACTAGCCGCAATAAAGTCGTCTGCAAATGTGTAAATCACAGGCTCGTCATGATGAATCAAATGTGAGGCGCAAGCCAAAGGCGTTGCGTTGCCATACGGACCTTTCTGGCGAATATAAATAAAGTTTGCCATCTCAGCCAAATTCTGCACCGCGTCAATGAACGGTTGTTTTTTAGGACCGCCAGCGCGCAAATTAGCCAAAAGCTCTTCATTCGGCTCATCAAAATGGTCCTCGATTGCTCGCTTATTCGCGCTACCGATAATAATGATATCTTTAATGCCAGCTTCGACTAATTCCTCAACGACGTATTGAATAATCGGCTTATCAATCAGTGGCAACATTTCCTTTGGCATGGCTTTGGTTTGTGGCAAAAATCGCGTACCAAAACCGGCAGCAGCGATGATAGCTTTAGTTGGTTTTCTCATATTTCAGCTCCTACTCCCTATTATTTCGGCAATTCTAAAGTTTCTCGCGAATCAGTTTCTGAGCAAGGCTTGGGTTGGCTTGACCCTTAGACTTCTTCATGACTTGCCCAACCAAATAGCCAATAGCCTTATCTTTTCCAGCCTTGATGTCTGCAATCGACGCCGCCGAAGCTGGATCGCTCAGAACTTCGTCAACGATTGCAGCAATCGCCGATTCATCAGAAACCTGCAACAAATTCTTCTCTTCGGCAAGCTTACGCGGATTTTTCGCGCCAGCCAAAAGCTCATTGAATAGCTCCTTCGCATTCGTGCTGGAAACTTCAGACTTTTCTGTCATTTCAGCCAATTCTATCAAATCGTCAACTGCCACGCGTGTAGATTCATTGTCCGTTTGCGCGTCATCTTCATCGGAAGTTGTCAATGCGCTCGCAAACCAATGCGCGACTCGCTTAGCGGACGCCTCGCCCGACTTTTCCTGAACTTCCAATGTAATCTGGGCATAATCCTGATTAGACAAAAGCGAATTGATAACAGATTTATCCAAGTTTAGCGCGCTCCATTTTTCCCTATATTCACCCGGAAGCATCGGCACCTTGGACTGAATTTCAGCAATCACCTCGTCAGTCAACACAACTGGCGGAATATCTGGATCTGGCATATAACGATAATCCTGAGCGTCCTCCTTTGACCTCTGAGAAATAGTTATCTGCTTGTCATCATTCCAGCCTCTGGTTTCCTGAACAACTTCTTCGCCACGCTCCAAAATATCGACTTGGCGCTTGAACTCGTACTCAGCCGCCCTCTCAACGCTGCGGAAGGAATTGAGATTCTTAATTTCTGCGCGCTTTCCAAGCTCGGTCGCACCCTTTTTTGCCACTGAAATATTAACGTCAAATCGCATATTTCCGTGGTACAAATTACCGTAAGTCACGCCCGCGTAAACCATCAATTTATGAAGCTCCGAAACGTAAGCTTTGGCCTCTTCAGCCGAATGCATATCCGGCTCAGAAACAATCTCAATCAGCGGCGTGCCGGCGCGGTTAAGATCGACTAGCGAATAGCCGTCGTGATGTGTCAGTTTACCAGCATCTTCCTCCATATGAGCATGGTCAATTCGCACACGTTTCAAAGAACTATCTTCCAGCGGCGCATCGACATATCCAGCCAAAATAATCGGATTATACATCTGTGAAGTCTGATAGCCCTTTGGTAAATCTGGATAAAAATAATGTTTTCGGTCAAATCGGCTAACGTGTGCAATTGGCGAATTCAAGGCTTTTCCAGCGCGAACCGCCAGCTCAACGGCGTGCTTGTTCAAAACTGGTAACGTCCCCGGCAAACCAAAATCAATCTGATGCGTCTTAGTATTCGGCTCAGCGTCGCGAGCGTCATTATCGGCCGGGCTAAATAGCTTGGTTTTTGTCGCCAGCTGAACGTGGCATTCGATACCAATTGTCATTTCATAATCGTCATATACACTCATTATAATGCTCCCAAATCTTTTAATGCCTGTTCAAAACTCGCCATAGCTCGACGAAAACTCTGCGCTGTTACCGTTACGTTCGTTTCGTGGGCAATTTGATTACGCAATTTATGCGCCGCCCAAAGCCCATTTTCATCGCTCCAATATCCCTTGCGAGATTTCATACGTTCGCCCATCGTTTCGCCAGCCACGCCGCAGTCGCGCATAGCTTTGTCCAGCAACTTGTCCGCCTTCATTATCGCCATCTGCATACTTTCCGATTTTCTGGTTTCGACATTGCGCAAAATTTGCCGCCAAACCCTCTGATACATTTCTTTGTCAATTTGACCGCGACCACGAGAAGTCAATTGAATGAAAATCATCAGCAAGGCGCCGATAATCAACGCCGCAACAACTATCGCGACTATCAATCCGTCCATCAAATCTTCTCCACTTCCGAAACTAGCTTCAGCAAGTTCTTGTCCGACTTGTAATCGCCAATAAGCTGCACGCCAATTGGCAATCCTTCATCACTATTTCCAGCTGGCGCGGCAACCGCAGGAAGTCCAGCCAAGCTTGCTGGCACGGTCATAATGTCCGCCAGGTACATTTTTATCGGATCGCTAGCATTCTCCCCAATCTTAAACGCAGGAGTCGGCGCAACCGGCATTAATAGTGCGTCATATTCGGTAAATAACTTCTTAAACTCGTCAATCAACAACGTCCTGGCTTTTTGAGCCTGCATATAGTAAGCGTCAAAGAATCCACTTGACAATACGAAGCTTCCTATCATAATTCGTCGTTTATTTTCAGTCATGAAACCTTCATTTCGACTGCGACCGTAAAGCTCCGCTAAAGTCTTTACTTCCGCTGCTCGATGGCCGTATCGCACGCCGTCATATCGCGCCAAATTCGAAGACAATTCCGCCGGCACAATTATGTAATACATCGCCAGAGAATGTTGCATCATGCTCAAATCCACTTCTTCAATTTCGTAGCCAAGCTGCTTCAATTTCTTCGCATAATCAAGCGTTTTTTGGCGAACTTCCGCGTCCACGTCATCGGTCATACATTGCTTGACCAGACCTATTTTTTTCCTTGCAAATTCTGGCTGGTTATTCCAAAAATCAGGCAAAGTCGTCATATCTTTATCATCGCGACCAGCCATAATTTCCATCACTAAATCAGTATCTTCTGCGTTCGTAGCAAAACAACCAATTGTGTCCGTGCTTGATGCCATCGCCACTACGCCATAACGACTAACCGCTCCGTAAGTCGGCTTAATTCCAACCACTCCGTTAAAGCTGGCTGGCTGGCGAATTGAACCGCCAGTGTCCGTACCAAGCGCAAATGGAACCACGTCAAGCGCCGTAACTACCGCCGATCCACCAGATGACCCACCAGCAACTCGCGTTTCATCTGCAGCGTTCTTCGTTGGGCCGAATGCCGAGTTTTCCGTCGAACCGCCGTGTGCAAAAGCATCCAAATTCGCCTTACCGATGCAAATCGCACCTTCCGCTTCCAATTTTTCAACGGCCGTCGCCTGTAATGGCGCATTAAAGTTTTCTAGCATTTTTGAAGCGGCAGTCGTTGGCGTACCAAACGCCAAAAAATTGTCCTTCACAACAAATGGAACGCCCGCCAATCGTCCAGAAATCTCGCCAGCATCAACCTTGGCTGCACGCTCCAGCGCACGCTCTTCCGTCAAGCTAAGCAGCGCATTATATTCCTCAATTTCACGCGCTCGTCGCAACGCTTCTTTTACGTTCTCGACCGCGCTCTTGCCGATAAAATCACTAATCTTACTCATTACAATACCTGCGGAACTTTCACTTGGTTATTCTGTTTTTCTGGCGCCAAATCGAGCAACTTTTCAACGGGAATTCCCGCCTGAACTTCATCTTCGCGCCAAACATTGCTCAGTCCCGTAACTTGATAAGTCGGCTCAACACCCGACACGTCAAGCTCGCCCAACTGCTCAATATAGCCAATTATATTTTCCAAATCTTGGCGCAGTCCGTCGGTTTCGTCATCAGTCAATGCCAGACTACTCAAACTCGCCAAGTGCTGAATATCGCTGGTAGAAATAGTTATCATATCAATATTATACCACTAAAAAAAGCCGCCCATCAAAGTGAGCGACTTTATTTTTCCGGGTTTTATTACATTGAGTAATCTTGGTAGTTCTTGTAGCGACTGTAATCTGATGGAACAGTCTTTACTGAGCTGCCCGTGTCGTGCGCCTTAACGGCGATTGTGATAGCGCCAGTCAATAATACGACAGAAGAAGCCACAATCAACATCAAAGACAAAGCCTTTGACATGTTGCGTCCTTTGACAATTTGGCAAATAAAGTAAGCGCTAGTAGCAACAATCGCAAGAGCTAATGCGTATGGCAAGAATTCACCCAAGTACAAACTCTTATAGAATTCGCCACCGTCACCAACGCCGATAAATAGCAATGAGTTGATCAAAATGCTTACCAATCGAGCAGCCAAGTCGACAGCTGGAATGATCAAAGCAGCCAAACCGCCGTAAGTTACCAATTTGTAAGCTGTTCGCTTTGTGTAGCCTTCACGCTCCGGAACAGCTTTTGATACGCGAGAGAATAGAACTAGTGACAATACAGCCAAAAGTACAGCAAACACTGACGCTGCAATAATTCCCGTTCCCTGAGTTACCATTGATGGCGCGAAAAATCCGCCGACACTTCTTAATAACATTGATGTTGAATTCGTCCACAAACCAAACACCTTAGTTATGATGTCAATCAGCAACATGATTGAAACAATTGCCGAGCCCATTGCTAAAGCGTATTCCAAAGTTAGCATCTTTGCTTTGCCCTTATTTGGGTCTTCATATGCGTATTGTGGATATGCTTGGTAAGCATTTGGTTGCATCGGCATTTCTGGTTGCGCGACGTTTGTTGGCTGTGGTTGTTCTTTTGTTGCCATAATCCCTCCTAATCTAATAATATTTTTATTCTACATCGTATGACGAATTTCTGCAATTAAATCACGCAGTTCTGCCGCTTTTTCAAATTCCAAATTAGCACTATGTAATTCCATTTGCGCCGTCAGATCTTTAATCAAAGCCGGATATTCGTCTTTTGGAATTTTCTTCAGGTTAAGCTTTGGCTTTTTATCAGACTCTTTCTGCGGAATAATCGAGCGCAAACCGTCATCAATTTTCTTCTGAATAGTTTGCGGCGTAATATTATGCTCTTCGTTATATTTCTGCTGAATTGCCCGACGCCGATTCGTTTCGTCAATTGCTCGACGCATACTATCCGTAACATTGTCGCCATACATAATAACTCGCCCATCAACGTGTCGCGCCGCCCGTCCAATTGTCTGAATTAAAGCCTGCTCACTACGCAAGAAACCTTCTTTGTCGGCGTCCATAATTGCCACCAAACTGACCTCCGGAAGGTCCAAACCTTCACGCAATAGATTAATTCCGACCAGCACGTCATACGTTCCAAGCCGCAAATCTTTCAGAATATCGCCACGTTCCAGCGTATCAATTTCGCTATGCAAATACGCTGTCCTCACGCCGTTTTCCGTCAAATAAGCGCTCAAATCCTCCGCCATTCGCTTGGTTAATGTCGTCACCAACACGCGATGACCTTTTGCAATCGTCTGGCGAATTTCCTCCATCAAATCATCAACCTGCCCGTCGGTCGGTCGAACTTCAATTGGCGGATCAAGCAGTCCAGTCGGCCGAATAAGCTGCTCAGCTGGCTTTGGCGAATGAGAAAGTTCATAATCTCCCGGCGTGGCGGAAACATAAATTGCCTGATGAATATGCTGATTGAACTCGTCAAATCGAAGCGGGCGATTATCTAGCGCGCTCGGAAGACGAAAACCATGCTCAACCAAAACTTCCTTACGGGCGCGATCACCGTTATACATTCCTCGAACTTGCGGCAGTGTCATGTGCGACTCGTCAACCAAAAGCAACCAATCGTCCGGAAAATAATCAATCAAAGTCGCAGGCTGCTCGCCAGGTTCTCGGTCGGTCAAATAGCGCGAATAATTCTCAATCCCCTTCACGAAACCAGTTTCCTTCAACATCTCCAAGTCATATTTGGTACGCTGACTTAGCCTTTGCGCCTCTAAAAACTTGCCATTATCCTCAAACCATTTCAGTCGCTGATTAAACTCATTCTCAATTCCAACAATCGCTTTTTCAATTCGCTCACGTGGCGTCGAATAGTGGCTGGACGGGAAAATTGTCAATTGGTCTGGTCGATCCAAAATCTCGCCAGTCAAAGGGTCGATCTTCGTCAGCCGCTCAATTTCATCGCCAAAGAATTCCACGCGAACCGCAGTATCTTGACCTGCCGGAAAAATATCCACAACATCGCCGCGCACCCGAAAAGTTCCGCGCGCAAAATCAATGTCATTGCGTTTATACTGAATGTCGGTCAATAGGCGGATAAACTTGTCCTGAACTCGGCGCTCACCAACGGTCAATTTAATAGCCATATCGGCGTAAGTTTCTGGCGAACCAATGCCGTAAATACAACTCACACTCGCCACGATAATTACGTCGCGGCGTGTAAGCAACGCAGAAGTCGCAGCGTGTCTAAGCCGATCAATCTCGTCGTTGATTTTCGAATCTTTTTCAATGTAAGTGTCGCTTGAAGCGATGTACGCCTCTGGCTGATAGTAGTCAAAATAACTAACAAAATAGTGAACTTCATTGTCCGGAAAAAATTCCTTAAACTCAGAAAAAAGTTGCGCCGCCAAGGTCTTATTGTGCGCCAAAACCAGCGTCGGCACATTGCGCTTAGCGATAATATTCGCCATCGTAAACGTCTTCCCTGAACCAGTCACGCCCAGCAAAGTCTGCTCGCGCTGACCTTTTTCCAAACCATCGACTAATTGAGCAATTGCTCGCGGCTGGTCGCCCGTGGGCTGATATGAAGAAGAGAGGCGAAATTTATTCACCTCTCTATTTTACTATATTTATGAAAACTAGTCTTGGCTATAAGTTTGAGACGAGCCAGAAACTTCACATTTGCCGTCAACCAAACGACTCGGAACCGACGCAGATTTCAAGTCTGAGCACGGCATGCCACCTTGCTGTGTGCCCGCAACAATTGCAATTTCACCAGTGCCGTTCTTTGGTCCGATGATAGTATAAGCATTCGTCAAGCCATATACTGCCGCATATTTTCCGTATGCACGGTCAATAATTGGCTCATATACTGAACCTTCACGTTCTGGAATTGGCTGACCAACTTTAGACTTCAAGAACTTCTTCAAAGAGCTATCAATATCCAACTTATCGACATCGCTCGCTGAAGTTAAACGAATGCCCGTACCGTCGCCTTTGGTTCGGAAATCTTTATACTCTTTCTTTGCCTCGTTTGACGACTCCTCGCCTTCACCGCGAGTTTTTTCCAGTGAATCAGATGAATCCTTCTTTATCTGGCTACTTTTTACCGAAGCGCTGGAATCCTTGTCCTTATACACAGCGCCAGCAATTATCCAAGTAGCCATAGCAACAATGATTATGCCCATAACAATCACCGCTGCGATCAGCCATTTATTAGCCGTTGATTTGTTTTCCATGAAACCTCCATTTAGATTGTGCTTTGATTGTATATGATGGATTATTTGCCGTCAACGTATTGTAACCATAGGCATTTTATGATATAGTAATAAAGTTAAAATCATAAAATAAAAAGGATAATGATGACACCGAAAAATGTTTGTATTCCGCGCGAATTACAGCTTCAGGCTGCGATGTTCAGGTTGGGAAAAGTTGATGATGAAATTCATGCTGGCTATGAAATTCTCCAAAAATATCATAAAACCGTAACTTTTTTTGGGTCGGCCAGGACAACTGAAGATAATGAATATTATCAAAAAGCCAAAGATTTAGCATTTCAATTAGCTAAAGAAGGCTACACAATCATCACCGGCGGTGGTGGCGGAATTATGGAAGCAGCAAACCGCGGCGCTATGGAAGCTGGCGGAGAATCAGTCGGATTCAACATTCGCTTGCCGCACGAACAATCATTGAACAGCTACACGACAGATTCGTTCGCATTCACCCACTTCGCGCCACGAAAAATCGTTATGACGCTTCTGGCTGACGCGTACGTTTGTTTCCCTGGCGGATTTGGCACAATGGATGAAATTTGTGAAATTATCACATTAACGCAAACTAAGAAAATGGCGCCAGTGCCAATTGTTCTGTTCGATAAAAAATTCTGGGGCAAATGGGATGGTTTTGTGCGCGAAAATATGCTTCCAAATAAGCTAATTTCTGACGGTGATGAAAAAATCTACACAATTACCGAAGATATTCCAGAGGTGGTTAATTTAATTAAAAATCAGCGAACTTGTTGCGACCGATAATTATTTCTTAGGTTTCGGCTCAATCCAACAAATTCCACCCTGGCATACCACTCGCTCTACGGCTGGATTGTACGTGCGCGGGTGGTTTTTATATCGGCGCGTAATCTCAAATCCCAGACCTCGCTTGCCATACGTTGTTTGCTGCTTTCCCAGAGGTAACTGGCAATGATAATTATTTATAACGTCAATTGGATTAAACGAAATCACCTGACCATCAATATCCAAAAGCACCCATTCAGAAGCCTTGAACGGCGCCCATTTGTCCACTTTCGGTGCAATAGCCATTAGTGATTGATAAATTTCTTCTGCTGTGGCGTTTGACGGATCCAGACCTAGAGACCGAATAATCGAATGTGCTCTAGCCAATATTTCCGCAATCAATCGCACATCGCTATCATCCCTAGTCATCTGCCTGAGCTCGGTTAATGCTCGACGCTTTTTCACGTCACCGCCCAACAATTTTCCCAAATTTTGCGCCATTATATTTCCCTTTCTTGAATTGGCATAGTATGAAGCACCGTGCCAGCATATAAAATTCCAGCCTTTGCTCCAATTTTCATAACCACCGAACTAGCATTCGCACTGCCCATAATCACAGAATTTTTCAAGTTGCCACTTCGCGCCCATTCGCTCAAAAATCCCGACGCAAACGCATCTCCAGCGCCGGTTCTGTCAATTGACGGTCTGTCGTCGTACATCAGCGCTCGCACGATAGTTTTTCCGTCGCTTGCAATTGAGCCGTTTACGCCGTCCGTCACCAAGACGACTGGAACTAATCTCAAGCCTCTTCCAACCAAGGCGTCCAAATCCTCGCCAGACACCAACTGTTGCATCTCTTCTTTGTTCAAAGTTAAAACATCAACATCAGACAATAATCCCAGCAATTTATCTTTTTGTGCCAATTCCTTCTTCCCAGGATTAAAGCAAATTTTCATATCACGACGTTTGGCTTGTTGGAATAATTTATGAAGCATCGGCATATTTCCCGCCAAAGTTGAAACGTATAGCCAATCCGCGTCCTCTTCAGACAAATCAAAATCCGCCTCATGATAATGAGTCGAAGCGCCACGGTATGTCAATATTGTTCGCTCGCCGTTTGAGGCTAACAACAACACCGAATATCCCGTACTGTATTTTGGTGAATATCGCACCAAATGTGTGTCAATATTTTCCTTATCCAAATCCGCAATTACCGCTTGTCCCGCTGGATCATGGCCGATTGCTCCCATAAAACTAGCGTAATGCCCTTGCCTAGAAAACGTTACCGCGGCGTTTGTAGCACCACCGCCAGTTGAAAAATGAATCTGGTTTACGTCGGCTTTCGCCCCCAAATCCAACCGTGCAAAACAGTGTTCTGGACTTTCACAAACTGGCGTCAGCGCGTCCGATTGACTTAAAAATACGTCTTGAATCGCCGCACCAACGGTGATGATTTTTGCCATTAAACCACCGCCTTTCGCACGGAATTAAACGCCTTAATCTTTGACTCCACCACTTCCTGTACGGCAGCATAAACTGGCGGCATTAATTTAACAATGGCGTACTCATTTGGATTTTCTCGCAAAGTTTTCTCCAGGGTTGTTCGGAAAGCATAGCGCATATCAGAATTGATATTGATTTTAGAAACGCCAATTTTCGCAGCGTCCTCAAAATAATGCAGTGGCGTGCCAGACCCACCGTGCAGCGAAATCTGACAATGAATCGCCTCACGAATGTCAGCCAACAAATCCAAATCTAACACTTTCGGAACTGGATATTTGCCATGCAAATTGCCAATCGCCGCCGCAAAAGTATCAATTCCAGTCGCCTCAACAAACGCACGCGCACCCTCTGGCGTAGAGAAAGTCTTTTTTATTTCCTCATAATTTATATCTTCCGTATGAACATTTGAGCTACCGCCAAAATAATGCGGTTCAGATTCCACTAGCGCGCCAGTAAACTTGGCATATTCAACAACTTCACGAGTCTTCGCAATAATTTCCTCATCAGAAGCGTTATGATTTGCCTGAGAAATGTCAATATGGATAAACTCATATCCAGCGTCAATGGCTCGCTTACAGCCCTCAACCGTCGGACCGTGGTCCAAATTCAAATACATTTCAATTCCGTACTCAGCCTTATAATTGTCCACCAAATCGCGGACGTTCTCTAGACCCATAGCCTTCACTTCGGCGTCAGAAACCTCAACCAACACTGGCGATTGGAGCTTTTGTGCCGCGCGTGCCACCGCAATCAGCGTCTCTTGATTGTCAATATTAAACGCCCCAACCGCAAAACGCTGCGCCCGTGTTCGCTGCATTAAATGACGCGCCCGCGTCGTGTTTTTCCGAATCTCTGAAATCGATAATCCCATACTGCCCCCTAAAATACTTATGGTAATTATATCAATTACCGCCCGCTATGCCAAGAGAATTGACATTATACGTAATTAGTGATAATATAAAATGACTTTTGCCCAAGGCTTACCCCTAAGGGCGAAAGAGCCCTTTGGTCTTGAGCATTTTCTTCTCAGAAAGGAAGAAAAAAATGAGCCCCGTGGTACGGACAACCGTCTTCGCAGGTAAGTCATTCTTGCTCATCATTGCACTGCTCTGCGCGGTGTGGTGGGCGACGCTCATTTACATTGTCAAAACCTACGGACTGCCCGAAGGCGCACTATTCGCGCTGGCTAGCGTCTCAGTTCCTTCGATCATCTATGGGATGATCCAACAACAGCGGCGGAGGCGACAACAACACCGTAGATGAGCGCATACCCGTCAGGACTACTTGCTTTGAGGTCTTTAATTAGATCTTGGCAGTAGCTCCTGGCGGGTTTTTCACTGGAGAAAATTGACAACACTACAAACAATTGAATCGACATCCAAACCGTGCTTTTGCCACAATTCAGACATTTTGCCCGACTCTCCAAACGTGTCATTGACACCAATTCGCTTCATCTTTACCGGCAAATTCTCACTAAGAACTTCTGCCACACTTGAGCCAAACCCACCAGCAATCTGCCCCTCTTCCGCCGTAATGACGGCTTGGCATTTTTGAGCTGCATCAAGTACAGCATCCTCGTCCAATGGCTTAATCGTCGGAAAATGAATCACTTCCGCCTGAATGTCATATTCATTCGCGAGCTTTTCCGCCGCCAACAGTAATTGATAAGTCATCACGCCAGTTCCAAACAAAGCAACATCTTTACCGCGCCTCAACGTATAACTTTTTCCAATCTCAAAAGTAGATTGATTCAGGAATAGCGGTGTTTTTTCTCTTGGCAATCTTACGTAATTCGGGCGTTTATCTCCAGCCATTGCCGCCGCGATCAGCTTGGCTTCATTAGCGTCGCCGGGCGCCAACACCACCATATTAGGCAAACTTCTCATCAGCGCAATATCTTCCAACATTTGATGCGTCGCACCGTCCGGACCGACATTAAGCCCTGCATGAGAACCGACCAGCTTGACCGGCTGATTATTTAAGCAAACAGTCGTGCGAATCTGCTCCCAGTTGCGACCCGGACTAAACGCCGCATAACTGGCTGCAAACGGAATATTTCCCATAGCCGCCAGTCCAGACGCCACGGTAACCAAATTTTGCTCCGCCACACCAACTTCAATTGCCCGTGGACTCCCGATTTCCTCGTAAAACTTACCAAAGCCAACGCTCTCCATCAAATCCGCACTCAGCGCCACTACCAAATTATTTTTCTTCGCAATATCCACCAAGCCTTCGCCAAAACCCATCCGAATTGCCGCAAGCTCCGAATACTGCCAATTCTCCATTAAGAAACTCATTCGCCGCCTCCTTCACTCAATTGAGTAAGCGCCCGCTCCGCCTCCTCGGCGTTTGGAGATTTTCCATGCCAACGGTAATCATATTCCATAAAATCAACGCCACGACCAGGAATTGTATGCGCGATTATCACGCTCGGCTGCCGAGAATTCTTCGCCTTGTCAATCGCCTGAATTATCGCCAAATGATCATGTCCGTCAATTTCCTGCGCATCCCAGCCAAAACTTCGCCATTTGTCCGCCAAACTCCCTAGCGGCATCACCTTTTCCGTATCGCCACCAATCTGAATATTATTTCTATCAACAATCGCAATCAAATTCGACAGATTATATTTTTTCGCAAACATCGCCGCTTCCCAAATATTCCCTTCATCCAGCTCGCCATCGCCCAAACTGCAGTAAACGAATCGCTCGTAATTGCCGCCCAAATATTGCAATGAGTATGCCATGCCGGCCGCTTGACTCAGACCGCAACCCAAAGGACCGCTAGTCGTTTCAATTCCCGCCAGACTGCCGCGTTCTGGATGACCTTGAAGCTTAGAGCCAAATTTTCGCAAATTAGCCAACTCTTTTTTATCGAAAAATCCTCGCTCCGCCAGCGTGGCATATAAAAGTGGCGCATAATGACCGTTGCTCATCACGAAAATATCCCGATCTTCCCAATTAGGATTCTCAGGATCTAGTCGCATGGCGTGAAAATACAAAACCGCCATAACGTCAGCAAAACCCAAACACCCAGCAGAATGCCCCGAACCAGCCTCAGATAGCTCGCGAATAACAGACTTTCGCAGCTGTTGCGATATTTTCTTCAATTTCGCTATTTGATCGACATCCATTAAAGCACGCTCGTTTTATTAATCTCCTGTTGCAATCTGGAGAAAATGGTGCGCGGATCTGACGATTTCTGAATAACGCCGCCAACGTTCAAAACGTTAACGCCGCCCTGGACCAGGCTGTACGCATTATCTACCGCCACTCCACCGTCCCAGCCGATTTCAACACTAGGATTAATAGCCTTAATAAGTCGTATTTTTTCTAGTTGCATCAAACTAGCAGTGCCGCCAAATCGCCCCAGTTCACCGCTAAAAATCATCACATGATCTGCTATTTTTATCAATTCCTCAACCGTTCGCGGAACCGTTGGCTTTAGTAGCGCTAATCCCGCCATAATTCCAGCTTGACGAATCTGCATAAGCGCAGTCTTCACATCTCCCGTCGCCTCTGCGTGAATAATAATCATATGAGGTCTTAGGGCAATCAACTTCGGAACATATTCAGCAACATCATTAACCATCGCATGAATATCAATCATCCAACCCTCTGGCGCCCATAATTCTGGAATTCCAACTGTCAACGTCGGGGCAAATTCTCCATCAGAAATATCAATATGCACACGCTCAACAAGACCAGTTATCTTATCAACCTGCTCTTTATATTGATCAGCATTCTCCGCCAAAATTGCTGGTGCGATTACAGAACTGCTCATGACAATTCATCCAACTGCGCATTACGCCTATTAAATCGCGGAGCATTCGCATAAGGGGTGTTCAGCCATGTTTCCACAATTCCTTTCCACGCCGATTCGTTGTCTTCCAAAACTCGCGCTGGCAAACATAGAACATTCGAATCGTTATCTTGGCGCGTCATTTTCGCCTCAAACGCATCCCAAATCACGCTAGCTCGAATTCCCTTAAAGCGGTTCGCCGCCATACACATTCCTTGTCCACCGCCGCAAATTAATATCGCACGCGGATCTTTACTATCATCACCAATGACCTTCAACGCCGCCGCCTGCGCGAATTGCGGAAAATCGTCATCAGGATTTAATTCTACACCGCCAACGTCTTGAACGTCATAGCCATTTTTAACCAAATAGGCAAAAACTTTTTCTTTCAACATAAAGCCACGATGGTCAGATCCGAGGTAGATTTTCATAATTTTAGTATAAGCGTTTTCGGTGATTTTTGCAAGGAAAAGTTAGGTATTTTATCAGGGGTAGGGTGTAGCTATTTGACAAAGAGTATTGACATTTCGCGGCTGGTATGATATATATATCAGCTTTTCAAACCGTGAAAAGTGACTCCCGGGGAGTTCACCCCGGTTGAGGTCGCGGTTCTGAAAGGCCGCACCTCAAAATCTTCCCTAGGAGGGAAAATAATGTCTACCGAAATCTTGACTGTGGTCGTTAGCACCGCACTCATCGCTGGACTGTTTACCATCACTATCGTGGAACTGTACCGGCGCCGACTGGCGGCGGCGGCGCTGTCCGCGTTCGCGACGTGCGCTACTGCGCACATCGTGTTTGTCATGAGTGCGTGGAAGGGGGCGGCGGTCGCGTACTTGGACGCGCCGACGATGGAATCGGCGGCGTGGCCGCCAATCTCGTCGCTTCCCACGGTGGCGTACGACTCCACCGCCTGGGCGGCTGTCGTCTTCTTGATGGCGAGCGTCGTGCTCGGAGCCATTGAATGGAAGCGCAGGAGGGTCGCCGAAAAGGAGATGGCAGCCTTCCTGATGGACATCCTTGGGGTCGATAAGTCCAAGGAGAATGAGTCCGAGAAGGACTGAGGACTGAGATGCTACGCGCCAGCAGAAGGCGCACTAAGATAAATATTCTGTAAAACCGCCGGAAATACCGGCGTCCCCGCACTATCACGGTGCGGGGTTATTTCCTTTTTGGGAGATGTCCTTATTCACTCTTTTTCAGATAATACGCCACATCCGCCACCAGTTCAACCAGCCGGTTCGAATAGCCCCATTCATTGTCATACCAGACCATAACCTTGATTAAATTACCGCCAACTACCTTCGTCAACGGAAGATCGACAATTCCAGAATATGAATTGCCAATGAAGTCGCGGCTCACCAAAGGTTCCTCGGAAACGCCCAAAATGCCTTGATAGAAATTACTCTGGGCGGCTTTTTTGAACGCGTCATTTACCTGCTCGACAGTTACGTCTTTCCTGAGAAGCGCCGTCACGTCGCTAAGCGACACCACTGGAGTTGGTACACGCACGCTAAGCCCATCAAATTTTCCAGTTAGTTGTGGTAAGGTTTTAGTCACAGCAATTGCGGCGCCAGTCGTAGTCGGAACAATATTTTCGGCAGCGTTGCGACCTTCTCTAAGATCCTTGGATGGCGCATCCTGAAGCTTTTGGCTAGCTGTATAACTATGCATCGTCGTTAACATTGACTTTTCAACGCCAAACTCCGCGTCCAAAATCGCCATAACCGCACCCAGAGAATTGGTCGTGCAGCTAGCGTTAGAAACAATTGGCGTTGCGTTTTTCACCTTATCATCGTTTGTCCCCAAAACAATCGTATCGACTCCCTCAGACTTCGTTGGACCACTGATAACCACACGCTTTGCGCCAGCCGTTAAGTGCTTGCCCGCACCATCTTTATCAGTGAAAAATCCTGTCGATTCAATCACCACATCAATTCCCAAATCTCGCCACGGCAGATTTTCTGGATCTTTCTCAGCCAGCACCTTAACCGACTTTCCCTCAATAATCAGTTCGTTTTCCGTAAAATCAACTTGACGTCCGTACTCACCGTAATTGCTATCATGCTTCAACAAATATGCCAAAGTTTTTGTGTCAGTCAAATCATTGATCGCAACAATTTCCAAGTCGCTTCGCTCGTTCGCAATCTTAAACGCATTGCGCCCGATTCGCCCGAAGCCGTTAATTGCTATTCTCGTTACAGCCATATCGCCCTCCCTGTTAGATATTTTCGCTTTAGCTTTTCTTAATTATACTACAAAGTTGTATAATATAAATATGACGCGCGAAGAGTTATTATCAATCGCTGAACAAAAATACGACGAAGTGCCAGTATTGGTTTTGGCGAGCGCAATCGATTACGCCACGGAAAAGCACGCTGGACAAAAGCGCAAAAGTGGCGAGCCATACATTAATCACCCATTGGCGGTGGCGGGAATTCTAATTGAATGGGGCATGGACATCGATACGGTTGTGGCGGGAGTTCTGCACGACACTGTTGAAGATACCGACGCAACTTTGGACGATTTGGAAAGTTTGTTTGGGCGCGATGTGGCGTTTCTGGTGGATGGCGTAACTAAAGTTTCACAAGCTCGCGCCGGGATGCGAAATTTGGATAGTTATTTACCACACACGAAGGACAATTTGACCAAGTTGATGATTGCAGTGGGCGAAGATGTGCGCGTGATAATTATCAAACTAGCCGACCGTCTGCACAACATGCGAACCTTGCAATTTATGACGCCAGAAAAGCAGAAAAAAATCGCCAGAGAAACAATTGAGGTTTTTGCGCCGCTGGCCGACCGCTTAAATATGGGACGAGTTCGCGTTCAGTTGGAAGAGCTGAGTTTTAGATATTTGATGCCGAAAGCTTTTCAGGAAACCAAAAATTTGATGGACAGTCGATTGAAAAAATCGCAACGAAAACTGGATCACGTTCGCCGCGAAGTTGAAGCGCGGCTGAAGGCGGAAAAGCTAGTTTTTCAGATGGACGGGCGCGTTAAGAGCGTTTATAGTCTGTTTAAGAAATTGGACAAAGTTGGTGATATTGATAAGATTTATGATTTGATTGCCCTGAGGATAATTGTTGATGATTTATCGACCGGCTATCTGGTTCTGGGAATCTTACACGATATGTATCAGCCGATGTACGAGAGGATTAAGGATTACGTTGCCAATCCAAAGCCAAATGGCTATCAAAGTCTTCACACAACCGTACAAACACCAAGTGGGCAAATTGTTGAATTCCAGATTCGAACCAAAGAAATGCACGAATATGCCGAGCGTGGATTAGCGGCCAGCTTCCATTATAATGAGCAAAAATTGACCGACGCCTATAAAAAAGGAAAAATCGGAACTATGCCAGCCGATTTGTCGTGGATTCGCGAACTTCAGGAAGCTGCTGCCTTAATTAGCGAAGGAAAGCGATTCGACTCCAACAAATTCCGAATGAAGCTGTTTTCTGACAGGATTTTCGTGTACTCACCAAAGGGCGACATTTACGATTTGCCTCGCGGAGCGTTTCCCTTGGATTATGCCTACCGAATTCACTCCGACATCGCAGCGCGCGCAAGTGGATTTAAGATCAACGGCGTAATGAAGCCATTCAATTACAAATTGCAGCACGGCGACACAATTGAAGTCTTAACAAGCAAATCCGCTCGTCCAAAACCAGATTGGCGGGACGTCATAATTACGCCACACGCCAAAGATAAATTGCGCTTACAATTATCTCGCTCAAACGGCATCTTACAACAATTAACTGGCGGCGTTTCCTCGTTCTTCCGACACAAGTAACGCTCGCCAGTCTCTCGATTTTAATCAATAATCAAACGTGATTTATTTTTCGTTCCAACGGGTAATCGACTCGCGGATAATCTGCTTTGCTCTTTCTACGTCGCCGAAGCCCTTAACTACAGTTGAGCCAGGCTTCTTCAAGTCCTTGTAGTGATTGAAATGGTGTTCAATTTGTTTCAACAATTGTGAAGGTAGATCTTCTAGTGAGTTGATTGCGTTGCCAGTGTTTCGGTCGTCGGCTGGCACAACAATAACCTTGTCGTCAACTTCATTATCGTCAACGAATTCCAACACACCGATAACTTTTGCTTCCATAAAAATACCGGTCGTCAGCGGTTCGTCGGTGATAATTAGCGCGTCCAATTCGTCGCCATCTTCATCCAAAGTTTGTGGAATGAAACCGTAGTTTGTTGGCTTTGCAAAAATAGCTGGCTCAACACGATCCAACTGCATCACTGCAAGCTCGCGGTTCCACTCGATCTTATGACTTGATCCCTGTGGAATCTCAACAACTACATTTACGATGCCATTTTCGACATCGCCAGGTGTTAAAATTTGATTAAAATCTGCCATTTTTTACTCCTCTCTGGCTTTTTCTTGTAAATATTCACGAATCTGCAGCGCTGCCACCGCACCTTCACCAACCGCCGAAGCGATTTGCATAGTTGCCCCCGAGCGTACATCGCCAGAAGCAAAAACGCCAGGAATATTAGTGTGCAGATGTTCGTCAGTAATAATATGCCCGCCCAGATCTAATTCAACATCTGAATTTGCCAAAAACTGTGTGTTCGGAATTAGCCCGATAAACACAAACAATCCGTCAGCGGTAAATTCTTTCTGCTCGCCGTTTTGGGTCGATTTAACGCCGTAAAACTTATCGTCTTTGACAATAATTTCATCAGTCGTTGCGCCGATGTGAACGGTAATTTTTCCATCATCGACATATTTCTGCAAATCTTTTTGCAAAATGTCACTAGCACGCAATTTACTGCGAACCAACAGATCAATATGACTAGCGTATCGCGTCAAAAATATCGCCTCTTGAACTGCTGAATTTCCGCCACCGACAACGATTAGATTTTTATCACGATAAAACGCGCCGTCGCAAGTCGCACAGTAATGCACGCCTCGACCATATAGTTCGTCTTCGCCCGGAACGCCTAATTTGCGATGATTTGAGCCAGTCGCTAGCAAAACTGACTTCGCGCGGACAGATTGACCGTCAATCGTCAGCTCTAATTCTCCATCAACTTGCTTCAATTCCGTCACGTCGCCATACTCAATCTTCGCGCCAAATCGCTCCGCCTGTTGTTGCAATTCAGACGCCAACTTCATTCCCGTAACACCTTCAGCAAATCCAGGATAATTATCAATTTGATCAGTAATCGCCGCCATTCCGCCAACCACGCCACGCTCATATAACGTCGTGTCGACATCTTCGCGCGACAAGTAAATCGCCGCCGTTAACGCGCTTGGACCAGCGCCAACAATAACAACATCTTTAGACATTGAAACCTCGCGATCGATAATATTGCTTCATCACTTCTGGCATTTCTGGCTCTGGAATATCGGCTGGCTTTTCAATAGCCATCACCACAAACTTAAGCGGAGAATTTGCAGGAATTTTATCGCCCTGAGCTTTGTCGCCATAAGCCTTGTTGGCTGGAATTGTTAGTTCGCGCACACCGCCAATTTTCATACCAATCAAACCCTCTTTCCAGCCTTGAATGACTGCAGTATTTGCTGGACCATCCATATTTAGCGGAGCTTTCAGTTTACCGTCGGCAATTGATTGATCAAAAATCTCGCCCTTGGCATTCCAGCCAATATAGTAAACTGCCAGCTTGGTGTCATCCTTAACCTCAGCACCTTCGCCTTCAACCAAATCTTCCTTAACAAGCTCTTTGACTCCACTAGCTTCAAACGCGCCAACTCGCGAGCTGAACTCAGAAAACTTGCCGTAATATTTTTGGCTCAATTCATTAGCCTGAGCCTCTACTTTCTTTTTTCGCTCGTCAGTAGCCTTGGTGTATTCATCCTGAGCTTTCTTAAACGCGGCTTGGTCTTTGGCTTCATTTCCAGGCGCCACCATCATAGCGACAAATCCGCCAACGGTCCCCAAAAACATCATGCCGGCAATAACCCAAATACCTATTCTCTGGCCTTTTGTAGTTGCCATATTCCTCCTTTATTTACCTTTCAATTATAACAATTTTTATCAAGCGCAACAAATCACATTAAACCTGAGCGGCGTCGAATTCTTCCGCAGCCATCGCGGCGATCTCCTCAATAATCGGCGCGATGTCTTTATCTTCCAACGTTCGCTCGGCACTCGTAAGCTTTACATTCAAAGTTACAGTTTTTGTCGAATCGTCATTTTTTGGCTGATATATCGCAATCGGCGTTATGTTAATTTGTAACTCACCGTGTTTTTTTGCAACTTCTTCAGCACAAGCATAAACCTTCGCATAATCAACATTCGAATCCATTTTCAATGAAATGTCTCTGGCAGTCGATGGAAAACGGCTTAACGGCTGGTAATTATAGTCCTGATTTTTACTCAGATTTTCCTGCAATTTTTCAATGTCAATAGAAAACGCCGCGGTGTAATCTGGCAATTTGAAATTACGTCGAGCAGATGAAACCAGCTCGCCAACAATCCCCAAATTGTCGCCGTTCTTCGCCACAATCCAAGCGCTGCGTTTCGCGTCAAATGGCGCTGGAACATCGCTGTCAGATTCCGCAATCTTCACAAAATCAGCCTCAACGCTCAAATCCTTCATCAGCCTTTCAGCAATTTTCCTCACCTTGTAAAACGGCGCGCCAGCTTGAGGTTTTTTATTCGCATAAACTCCGTCAATGAAAGTCTTTTCAATCGGCAAATTCTCATCGTTAAATCCTAATTTCTTATCGTGAATTTTGCCAATTTCAAACAGCATAAATTCGTCATGCCCAGATTTTATATTGGCGTGAACTTTATCCAGCAAACTCGGCAAAATGCTAATTCGGTAATATTGCAAGTCTGGACTAAGCGCATTGCTCAAGCGATATGCACGGCTCGGATCTTGGTCGGAATTTTTCAAAACTCGCTCATGAACAAAGCTATATGTCAAAACTTCGTTCGCTCCAGCTCGCGACAAACTTTGACGAATCTTCTGTTTCAATTCACGACGCTCATTCTTCGGTGCAGATTTAATACTACGCTCTGGCAAATGACGCGGCAGTCTATCAAAGCCGTATAATCGCCCAACTTCCTCAACAATATCCTCAGGAAGCTCAATATCTGTTCGCCAAAATGGACTGTAAACCATCACGCCAGCTTCGCCATATTTATTACCATCGTCAACGATAAATTCAACATTCTTTAGTAGTGCCTCAATCTCATTCTCGGCAAAGTCAATACCCAGACGTTCTTCGACAAACCTTTTAGGAATCAACAATCCACCGTGCCAGTGTTTACCATCGACCAACACTTGTCGCAATGAAGAATGATTCTTAAATAGCATAGGACTAGCTTGCTCACCACCAACCATACCAATTAACCATTTTAAGACAGGGTCAATTTGTGCTGGCGACTGCCCCTTATTAAACCTAGTCAGAGCGTCGGTGAAAATTCCGTGACGCATAGCCGTGCGACGTAGCGCGTACATATCAAAATTGGCACATTCAAGGACAATATTCTTCGTTTCAGCCGAAACTTCCGTATCAACGCCGCCCATAATTCCAGCTAGCCCAATCACACCTTTGCCGTCAGCGATCACAATATCATCAGCCGTCAATTCATATTCCTTGCCGTTAAGCAAACCGACTTTTTCGCCATCGTGCGCCATTCGCACGCCAAGTTTATGTCCACGCAACTTGTCGTAATCATAAGCGTGAGTCGGCTGCGCCGTCATAAACATCACGTAGTTTGTCGCGTCAACGATGTTATTGATAGGCTTGCCACCCATTGCAACTAATTGACATTGCAACCACAACGGGCTTGGATGAATATCTACATTTTTTATAGCAATCACAGAAAATGCGGGCGCAAGCTCATTGGCTTCATTAAACACTTCAAGCTCTAAGCCATCGCTATCTGCGAATTCTTGAATAGCATTATACCAGTCAGGACTATTAAACTGCTGATGAAAAATGCCAGCAATTTCACGCGCCACACCGAGTTGCCCAAAACAATCCGGCCTGTGCGTAAACATCTTATTCTCAATTTCCAGCACGTAATCGTCCAGCCCAAACACTTCCGCAAAACTTGCGCCAGCCTGAAGTGTAACGCCAGCCGGAATATCACGCTCATTAATCTCAATAATTCCCTCGTGATCCGTACCAATCGCCAGCTCATCAGCCGCCGCCAGCATGCCCTGGCTTAAGATTCCACGCAGCGGTCGCGCATCCAGCACGAACGGCTCGGCGTCATCAAAACTTGCTGGAACGGTGCTTTTTGGCGACAACCAAATTGCCCACATATCAGCATGAACATTCGGCGCACCGCAAACCACTTGCACATAACCATTATCATCCCTTGGAACATCCGCTACGCCACCATCGTTAATTTTAGTCACGCTCAAACGATCCGCATTCGGATGCTTTTCGCACTCAACAACTCGCACAATGCGCGCGCCACCATATTTGGCCTTCAGGTCAATCACTTCCTCGACACCACCAAGTTGCTGATTGACACGCGACACCAGCTCATCAACTGGCGGCAACTCAAAATTAATCAATTGTTTTATAAGATTTAAGCTAACTTTCATACTAATATAATTATATCATCTTACCAGCAAGTAATCGACCTTAGAAAACTATAAATAACAAAGGTGAAAATTACTCTAGGGCAAAATACAGCCGTCCTTGAATAAGCGGGAGATAATCCTCAAAGACACTCCTCTCTTCAGACTTGGAGAGGGGTCATTCCCTGAATTATAATATAGCTATGAACTACGATAGATATCTAGAATTACAGACCCGCCTAGAATGGTTTTATGATTTTCACCCAGAGTTTTTTAATGATATTTCGCCCGAGCAGAAGAAGCTACTGCAGGATACGTTCCTGTACGATGCGCCCAACGAACACTATCCGAAGTCATTGCGGGATTTTTATGATAAGAATATTGACAACCAACCAGCACTTCAGAATGATATACTCTTAGCGATAGATGCTTTATATAAAGCGGCGGGAGCTGGAAGCTTGTTTGACTATGATAAATAAAGCTTTTCTTCGTACGAACACGCCACCAAGCTTATAAGATTTAGGCTAACTTTCATACTGATATAATAAACTCATGATCCACAACTTGTATTCAGCATATTCTTTACCAGCAGACCACGACACATGTCACCTGTTTGAGCATCTGATTATTAGGCGATTCTTAAAGGAAACGGAAAAAGCTGGCGGTAACCGGGCTTTCGTTGGAGAATTGGATGGCACGACTAGCGAATCAAGCGTATTTTTTACGTCCGCACTATTCACAAGCGAGTCTAATGCATTATTTGAAAAAATCATCAACGATATTACGCCTTTTGAGGAGTCTCTTATTCAGCAGTCCATCGCACACATAGAAGCCGAGATGCAATCCAACATTGATATAGCAGACATGACGCTATTACAAGAACAGCTCGCTCTTTGTCAAAAATATTTTATCGATAGTCAAAAAACCACTCCCAGCAATTCACACCCAAAATCTAAGATTTCTCCTCTTAAAATCAGCCATAGTCCGAAGGATTTTACAGACGTTAAGATTGCTGTAGAAATTGCTGACGCCAGCGATGAATTGACTGCCGCATTTTTCTGCACATACCCAATACTTTTAGATCTAGTGCGCGACATTTGTTTCGATAAAATCTCATCCTACCCGTCCAGCCCCGGAAAGTTTATAGCGTACTATGATGGCAATTACACCAGCCAAACCTACACCGTAAAAAATACAGACCTTGCTCGACTGAGCTCAAGTGAAACTATACAGACATATCTACAAAGCTTTAACATATCCTCGCACGCAACCGACCTAAAAAACCTTGCCGAAGCTTTCACGTCTGACCCATTTTATATTTCAGTGCCCATATATTTTTATCAACAAACCGCTACGCCATTAACCAGAAATGACCTAGCAAAAACTATAAACGTCGCAAACATGAACGCAATCCTAAAACAAGTAAAGGCGACGATAGTTCTGGATTATTAGCTCTAGCTGATTTTCTAGTAGAGAAAGGACTCTGAGGAGGAAATATTAACGCCGCCAAATTTTGCAGGATTATTATGAATGAAAAGGTTATTGAAGGGTTTGGCAACGCAATAAACCAACCACTTTTACAGCGACTTTCTGACTGGTGTTTTCTCGATTCGTAAAAGTGACTTCCTCTCCAAGTTGATTTTTTGGCGCTTTTCATTATTCACAGTACATCAACATTGATCAAATATTGTCTCTTCATTACAATTGAAATGTGGTTAAAACAGTATCAAAAGCGCTTATTAAGAATAAAAATGGTAAATATCTACTGCTTTATAGGGGAGATACACACCCTAATTTCCCTGGGCATCTTGATCTTCCTGGAGGAGAAGTAGAATCTGAAGAAACCTCCAGGATGGCGACCGCGCGAGAAGTACAGGAAGAAACTGGCATATGTATATATCCAAATGACTTAAAAAAGCTATTTGTTAAGCAGCACAAAAACACAAAACATGTACTTTTTGAGATAGTCATAGATAAGACTGAGGCTGACATTTCTGTTAAATTGAGCTGGGAACATAAAAAATACCGCTGGATGACGTTATCGGAATTATTAGATACTAATATTCCAGAGGGCGCAGATCCTTATTATATAGATGTTATTGATTATTTAAAGCATTTATCCGAGACTTGATCTGTCCGACATCTTTTCCCATATTATGTGCATATTTCGCACGCTCTTTTTTACTAAGATAAATCTTCCCAACATTCTTACTACTCCCATAGCAAGCCTTATGATATCCTCTAATTTCTGGATATATATGGGCTATAGCATAATTACCCTCGCCATAGTAGACTCCTCGAACATAATTATTCGCCGGTGATAATTACGGGTTTGGATAGTTTCATTATTATTCGACTATTAGCGGGTGCGAGATTGCGAAATATACGCCTGTAAAATTGTTTTTAGATCCACGCTGTGGCGAAAGTTTATATTGTCAATCTTATCCAGATCAACCCATTCTGGCGTGCCGTTAGTATAAGTCTTCTCACCGTCGGTTATGTTGTCGTTATTGATTTGCCCGCGCAGCTGACTGTGGGTAAAGTACAGTTGGATTGACTGATTGGCTTGCGACTCAGCGTTGCGCTTGAAGAAAGTGGTTGCTTG
>UNSQ01000001.1 GCA_900556885.1 Candidatus Saccharimonadota bacterium | reverse complement strand
CGTAAACCGTGTGCGCGCCAGTTCCCGCAAAGCCGATTTGCTTAATTCCAAAACCAGTCATCGCTGTTACGTCGGTAATTTTCTCTGGATTTTCTCTATCAAAAACTAGCCACTGCACGCCCGTAGCATTATTTTCTGCCGAATACGAATGCTTCACTAGTGCATAACGAGAATCGCGGTCCCACTCCGACAGGGTAAACGTATGATTGTCAGAAGACAGGGAATAGCCAGCCAAAACGCTTGTGCTTAATGCGTGTTCCGTGAATTTTTCCTTATCTTTGTTCGTGTCGCGAATGTCGCCAATTGTCAAAATAGGAGTTTTATCTTTAGTGCCAAATCCCATCAAGAAATTACCAGCTGGCGACAGAGAAACGGATTGCAATGAGTCAAACGTTTTTACCTCGGTAGTTTCGCGTTTCGTCGGAATCAGTCTGGCATAATTCAAATTCGTAACGGTATCAGATTTAATACTCAGCGTTTTTTGCCACGGTTCGTATTTATCCAATTTCATCGAAAAAGTGTGCTTACCAGGAAGAACGGTGCTTTTCGTCGGAGTGCGGCGCAGCTCCATATCGTCAACATAAACCAGCGCCCCGCCAGGATGTGATTCATATTGGACAAGCCCAGTTTGTTGCAATTCTTTCGTATTTGGATCAAACGTATAGCCGAGCATTCTAAACGTCAAAAACGTAAGAAGAATTATAAGTGATAATGTCATCAGCGTGTACACAAAGGTCCGCCGCGCGAGCTCTTTAGTGCGATTCTTTTTCTGGTACATAATTATGGAAATTATAACATATTTTTACACTTGAAAAAACCTTAGGCGATTTGTAATATAATATATAGGAATAAACATTAGGGGGATTAATGGCAAGTAAAAACTACGTGGTTATCAATGGACGAGCTTACAATACTGTTACCGGAATGGTAATGGATGATATTAAGATTGAAAAATCTGAAATAGAAAAAGAACAATCAATCAGTAAGCGTGGTACATCTGTATCAAATATTCACGCCGCACACGTTCAGAAATCCAGCACATTGAATCGTCGGCACGTTAAAATGCCGCAGCGTACGCCATTGGCTGCCAAACCCCAGAAAGCTCGCGTCGACGTGAAGCAACATGTCGCCGTGAAGAAGTTTTCTACGCCAATTGTCAGCAAGCCAGCTCCTCAGAAAATTGCTATTAACCGCCCGGCCGAAACTCACCCCGTTACTCGTCGCGCTCAGCAAAGACCTCTTAGCGTCAACACTAAATTGCGAAAAGAACGCCAGCCTCTGACCATGAATAACAATCCGCTTGTCGCCGTCACTCCGCAAAAAATAGAAAAGCCAGCCAGGAAAACCGCTCATCAATTGAAAAATGAAGCAATCGAGAAAGCTCTGTCAAATGAGGTTATCAGCAATAAAAAAGCACGTCGACGCCAGAAAAAAGGCGGCGCATTACGCTGGTTGAATACGTTTTCTGTTGGTTTTGCAGTAATGCTACTCGGTGGCTATTTGACATACCTGAGTATGCCAAATATCTCCATAAAAATGGCAGCCGTTCAATCAGGAATTGATGCCAAATATCCAGGCTACAAGCCAGACGGCTACGCGCTGAACGGACCTATCAAATTCAAATCAGGCGAGGTCTCTATGAAATATGCCTACGCCGACGGAAGTTCAGAGTACACCATAACTCAGCAAAAAAGCGGCTGGAATTCATCAGCAGTGAAAGAATTCTTCTCTGAGAAACACAAGAATCCAAACACCACGATGATCGACGGACTGACAATTTACAGCGGCGGGAAAGAAGCGGCTTGGGTGAACGGCGGAATCCTATATCAAATCAGCGGCGACGCGAACCTCTCAAGCAGCCAAATTGAAAAAATCGCCACTAGTCTGTAACTCATCAGATAACGTGCTATAATTTACTCATGACTATTAGAACTCGTTTTGCGCCAAGTCCGACTGGCTATATTCACTTAGGCAACGTTCGCACCGCGCTATACACATACCTTGTCGCCAGAGCACATCAGGGAGATTTCATCTTACGCATTGAAGACACAGACCAGGCTCGGTTTGTCGAAGGCGCAGAAGAAATGATTTTGGAAACCTTAAATTGGCTAGGACTGAATTGGGATGAGGGGCCAACTCTTAACAATCCAAAAGAAGAGTCTGGCAATTTTGGCCCATATCACCAGACAGATCGCCGCGACATTTACATAAAATGGGCGAAGAAAATGATTAGCGAAGGGCTAGCTTACGCCGATCCGTACACGACTGAAGAAGTGCAAGTTTTCCGCGACAAAGCCAAGGCTGAAAAACGAGCATTTTTATATCGCGACCATCGTCCAGAAAATCCGCCAGAGTGGCAGCTCGGGATGCCGCTGCGCTTCAAAGTTCCGGAAATTAAGCGATATTCTTGGAAAGACGCCGTTATGGGTGAGTTGTCGGCTGGCCCAGAAGCTTTGGACGATTTCATTCTGATCAAAGCAGACGGTCTGCCAACCTACAATTTTGCACACATCATTGACGATTTCGAGATGCAAGTCACACACGTGATTCGCGGCTCGGAATATATTGCAAGTACACCTAAATATCTGTCGCTTTACGAGGCGCTTAAAATTACACCACCAATTCTGGCGCACGTGCCACACATTATGGCGCCATCGGGAAATAAAAAACTTGGCAAGCGTGACGGTGCTAAAAGCGTAACTGAGTATCGATCAGAGGGAATTTTGCCAGAAGCGATGCTTAATTTCTTAGCGCAACTTGGCTGGAATGATGGCACGGAACAGGAAATTTTCAGCAAAGCCGAACTGATTGAAAAGTTCTCGCTTGATCGCGTTCAAAAATCTGGCGCACGCTTTGACGAACAGCGACTCATTTGGCTGAATGGTCAATGGATCCGCTCGCTTAGCTTGGACGATCTTTATTCTCGCTGCCAATCATTCTGGGGCGAAGAAGCCAAAAACGCCGATGAATCTTACAAAAAGCGCGTTCTGGAATTGGCGCAAGATCGCTTGAAGACATTGCAAGATTTACCAAAATTAACAAGTTATTTCTTCGTCGAGCCTGAAATTGACACGGAATTAATTGACGGAAACAAACAACTTCGCAAATTGACCGACGACGAACGACGAGATTTATTGTCAATTGCTCGCCAAGAATTCGAGAAAATTACAGATTGGACTCCAGAAACAATTCAGAATTGCCTTAATGAATTACTGGAAACGACAGGGCAGAAGCCGGGGATTTTGTTTAGTCTGGTGAGAATTGTGACGACGTGGGCGCCGTTTAGTCCGCAACTTAACGACACATTGGCACTGATTGGCAAAGAAAAAACTCTGCAAAGAATCGATAATTATCTACAAAAATAGTTTATTCGTGCGCCGAAAATGCTATACTAAGCATAAGCATGAATGTTGAAAAAATAGATAAATCAGGACAAAAAAAGAACGCTCGCTGGGAGTCGTTCAAAGAATGGGTAAAAAAGCATATTCTGGCAATCGTACTCGTGGTGAGCGCAGCGGTTATTGCTGGAGTTTTCATAATTGCAATTCACTCCATAAAATACGAGCAGACCGCTAGCGTGGATCTGAAATTGCCAACTAAAAAACCCGCGCCGAAGAAGTTTTATTCGCCATTGACTGGAATGGAAATCGCGAACGAAGCCGCCGCGAAGTTGCCTGTAACTGGCGTGATGATTGAGAATAGTCCAGCCGCCAGACCGCAGTCAGGACTGAAGAAAGCTGGCGTGGTTTACGAGGCCGTGGCGGAGGGCGGAATTACTAGGTTTTTGGCGCTGTACCAGGGAGATAAACCCGCGCTGATCGGTCCAGTACGAAGCTTGAGATTGTACTATTTGAGCTGGGCGGCGCCATATCATGCATCAATCGCGCATGTTGGCGGAAGTCCCAACGCTTTATCTCAGGTCAGAAACGGCAATTATCGCGACATCGACCAGTTCTTTAACGACGGATCATATTGGCGATCTCGCGACCGCTACGCGCCACACAACGTCTACACTTCAGGAGAAAAACTTGACCAATTGAACAGTACAAAAGGCTATAACAATTCCGAATTCACCAGCTTCGCGCGAGCAGACGGCAAGCCCGTAGAATCGCCAAACGCCACATCTGTAAACATAGACCTCAGCGGGTCGCTCTACAACACTTCATACACTTACGACAAGGCGTCGAATTCTTACCTCAGGAGCATGGCTGGCGCGCCACACGCTGATAGGGAAGATGGGCAAATTGCTCCAAACACCGTTGTGGCTATGGAAGTTGGCGTTGAAGCTCGGGCTCAAAATTACGATGGTTACGAAGATGTTAAAACGACGGGATCCGGCAAAGCTTACATTTTCCAAAACGGCACAGTCGCCACTGCCACTTGGTCAAAAGCAGACATAAATTCGCCGCTTAAATTGACAGACGAATCCGGAAAAGACGTCGCCTTAAATCGCGGACAAACATGGATTGCAGCCTTCACGCCAGGAAGGGGAAGTGTTTCATGGCAATAGATCCGGCATCTAAAACTTTGCGCGAGTACAAACAATATTATTACCGAAAAGTCACATTAGTCTTATTATCAGCGAGCGCCTGCATTATATTGGGGCTGGGAATCGCACTCCATTTCACGGCAATTTCCATATTCCAGCTAAATTTCTGGATTATCATTTTAATTACCGCCATCTTGCAAATCCTATTTTCAATTTCTATCGTTAAGATCATCGCTGCGCCGCTTAATAAAATTCTGGCGGCACTTTCTCATAAAATTGGCGAACCGACGACCGACACTCCGCCAAATCCCAACGATAAACGCTACGAAAAAACCGGATTTAAGACGGCACTTCAGGCAATTTATGGCGATTATCAGCCAGAGCAAAAACCAGCTAGCGACAACGACAAACCAAAAATCCCGCTCACTCAAGCCCTGAATCAAGCCAGCACTGGCGTAGTAATTCTTAATTCCAATCAGAAGATTATCTTCGCCAATTCCGCCGCCCCGATTTCCAGGAACGCAAAAGGCGAGGATTTTCTGGCGCTTGATTTTCTAAACGAACCGAGCATTTCCGATTGGCTTCACGAAATCGCCAATGAGAAAATTAAAGCCGAACGCCGTTGGCAACGCATTAGCACAGACCCTGACATCATCCAAAAAACGCGGATTTTTGATATCGTAGCTTCGTTTGAGAAAGGCGCCGCCGCCGAAACTGTCATTTTTCTCATCGACAAGTCTAAAGGATATTTGCCAGAAGAAGAGGACCTTAATTTCATCTCATTTGCTGCTCACGAACTCCGCGGACCGATTACAGTTATTCGTGGATATCTGGACATTATCAACGAAGAGTTTGCTGGACGCTTGCAGGGTGATGAAAGACAGCTTCTTGATAGGTTGGTCGTTTCGTCCAACCGCTTGTCTAGTTACATTGACAACATTCTTAACGTTGCCAGATATGATAGGCACCACTTGAAGGTTTATCTGCTGGAAGACACTGTCGCTAATATTTACGCCTCGATCGCCGATGATATGCAGCTTCGCGCCTCGACTCAACACAGAATGCTCAGTGTCAATATTCCAGATGATCTGCCGACAGTAGCCGCTGATCACGGAAGTATCGGGGAAGTAATTGGTAATCTGATCGACAATGCCATCAAATACAGTTTTGAGGGCGGGTCCGTAACCGTTTCCGCCGAGCAAAAGGGTGACTTCGTGGAAGTGTCTGTCGCTGATAACGGAATTGGTATGCCGGCGAATGTCGTGGACAATTTGTTCCACAAGTTCTATCGATCGCACAGATCACGCGAGGCCGTGGCTGGGACGGGAATTGGGCTTTATATTTGCAAAGCCTTTGTCGAATCTCACGGCGGCTCGATAATCGCTCGATCCCGCGAAAACGAAGGCTCGGTCTTCTCGTTCACTTTGCCAATTTATGCTACAGTTAAAGATAAATTGTTAGAAGACGGGCAACTGAATAATCAATTGATACGAAAAGGCGGCGGCTGGATAAAAAATCACGCTATGTATAAGGGCTAGGAGGAATTATGATAAAGACAATTTTATGCGTGGAAGATGACCGATTTATTGGCGAAATGTACGTCAGAAGTTTGCAAAAAGCAGGCTACGATGTGACGTGGGTGGTTGACGGAAATGACGGGCTAGTGGCGGCGCGCAACCAGAACTTTGACTTGATAATCTTAGATTTGATGCTACCAGAGCAACGCGGCGACCAGATTTTAGACGCGCTGAGAAATAACAATGTCGATTTGGTTCCGAATAGTAAGATTTTAATTATGACCAATTTTGAGCAGGACGAGGCTTCGCGTAAATCTGTCATGAGTCGTGTTGACGGATATCTAATTAAGGCTGACATTACGCCGCGGAATTTGATAGATGTCGTTAAGCAGATGAGTAGCGACGATTGAATATTTTGACGCAATGAAAAATGAAACTGAGGATATTCGTAGAAAGTGTCTACACTATGACAATACGTCTTCTTATCTGGAATGCTCTCCGCTAGGTTTGAGCTTTAGTGAAGCAGAAAGGATATTAAGTGGTTGGCATTCATTCGAGAGTCCAGACATATACACTAAATACAATAAAACAGTATATGGTCTTGAGCATTTTAAATACGACGCTCGTAAACGTAACAAAAACGGAAGTCAGCAACGCAGAGACGAGATAAAAATAAAGCAATCTTCAAATATCATCAAGAAATGGCAACTGTTTTTTTGAATACAGTAGTTTTTATCATGGCTGCCTACCGTTTTGGAGTTTACTTTATATTTAGCGGTCAAGAACTCCTCAAGCAAATATCCCCAGAGGTACTCTCCGAAGATATAACGAAATCTCTCTTCTATTACTAGACAATAACTGAGTAGCTGCGTTGTGTCAAATAGCGCAATTTATAACCTGCCCGCCCTCTAAAGGTTACCCTTGCGCATCCTTTTGACCGCACGCCACAATTAAAGTAAAATTTATAGTATGCCTCATATACATAACCAGCCTGGCCAGCACGATATATGCGTTAGCGGATATATTGTGAAAATAACAGAGGGTGCTGAGCCCCGGATTATTTTGCATAAGCACCGCAAGCTAAACAAGTTATTGCAATTTGGCGGACATGTCGAGCTGGACGAGACACCGTGGCAAGCGGTCTTACGGGAAATAGCCGAAGAATCTGGCTACGACAAAAACCAGCTGAGGTTATTGCAGCCGCATTACAATAGACTTGCTTCATTGCCTGGAGTGAAACTACATCCTCAACCGATCGCGATTCACACATATCCTGCTGGTGGAGGGCATTATCACACGGACATAAGTTATGCGTTTATTACTTCGGAAAATCCGATACATGATATAGCTAGCGGCGAATCCAACAACATCAACCTCTTTAACTTGAGAGATTTAAAGAAGCTTACATCAGAACAAATATACGACAACGCCAAAACCATCGCTATGTATACTTTGACCACAGTGGTTGAGGAATGGGACGAGGTGGATTTGTTACTTTATAAACTCTAAGTCACCCCTAGCTATAAAGCCATACAGATCGTCAACTAGACCATCTACGTACGGTTTGTAGTATGTGTCTATACGAAAAGTTGAAGAATATTGAGGATTGAAGCATACTGCTTCACAAATTAAAAAAACACCTTCATATAGATGTTTTTTAATAAGTTAACTATTCTTGGTGACCCCACCGGGAATCGAACCCGGGTTGCCAGGATGAGAACCTGGTGTCCTAACCGCTAGACGATAGGGCCATAACTCCATGGATTATACCACGAGAAGGGGAGGCTTGTCTACTTTTCCGCATCCATACAACCTCTACGTCATATTTATCACTTGAGATTTTTCTGAAAATTCGCCATAATAAAAGCATGAAAAAGGGCGGGATTTACTTTAAGCCTCACGCAATTTCCAGATTTTGGCTAAGGAGATTGTGTGAAGTGGCATTACTGAGTTGTTTCACAATTATTCTTTTATATGCATGGGCGCGATTTATACCGACCGGTTATCAATTGCCAATCGGATTATCTGTCTCAGACTTGGCGGCTGGCGTGGCAGGAATCGGCAGCTTAATTGTGCTGATTTTATGTTTTTGGCTTCCCAGAAAACACGAAACCGAGATCGGGATTTTCGTATATTTGTTAACCGTCGCCGTCGCTACAACCACCATAATTACCAGCGGCGGAGTCGTTTCACCATTCCTAGTTATGTGGATTATCGTGGCAATTTTTGCAGGATTTTTCGGCGCAATAATCTTAGGAATAATGGGACTTTTGGTTATTTTGCAGATTATAGCCACCAGCGTTCAACATGGAATAAACGTGCAATTCATCATCGGCTACCTATTCTTCGGATTTTTGCCTTTGATTTTTAGCCTCGTTCTATGGATTCGCCGCCAAAAAACTGACGACAACACATCCAGCTTGGAGAATAAACTTTCCGCAGTTGAGAGCAAGTCTGACGTAGTGATCAATGCCATCGACGACGGCGTTCTGGCTATTTCCAAAGACGGCAACATCGAACTGATAAATCCATCCGCCCAACAAATCATCGGCTGGGACCAAGGCGACGCGCTCGGACTTAACTGGAAAAGCGTCTTAAAACTCGTCACCTCAGACGGAAAAGACGTAGAAGACCTCGAAAATCCAATAGCCCAATCCTTATCAAAAAACCAACCAACGCACAACGATAAATTATTCCTATTGACCAGCTCCGAAAAACGAATTTTAGTGTCAATCGTCAGCTCTCCAGTCGGCACTGAAGGCGAAGGAGTTATCGTAGTTTTCCGCGACATCACCAAAGAAAAAGCCGAGGAACGCGAGCAAGCCGAGTTCATCTCCACCGCCAGCCACGAGATGCGCACGCCAGTTGCATCAATTGAGGGCTATTTGGGTCTGGCGTTAAATCCAGCCACCGCTCACATCGACGAAAAAGCCCGCGATTTCATCACCAAGGCTCACGAATCGGCGCAACATCTGGGACGATTATTCCAAGATCTCCTCGACATTAGCAAAGTTGAAGACGGGCGAATGAAAAATAACCCGAAAGTCATCAATGTAAACGAATTTTTGAAGGATATTTTTGATGGTTTGGCGACAAAAGCTGATGAAAAGCAGCTCAATTACATCTTTATGCCAGACATTGTTGGCGAAAGTAAAGAGAAGTCCTTGCAGCCGATTTTTTATGCCAATATTGACCCCGACCATTTTAGGGAAGTTGTTAGCAATCTGATTGAAAATGCCATCAAGTACACGCCGTCGGGCGAAGTTGTCGTCAATATTACCGGCGACGATAAACAGATTTCCGTAAGCGTAAAAGACAGCGGTATTGGCATTCCCGCCGAAGATATTCCGCACTTATTCCAAAAATTTTATCGAGTGGACAATTCTGACACGCGAGAAATTGGCGGAACTGGCTTAGGGTTATATTTGAGCCGCCGCTTAGCCGAGGCGATGTCTGGAAACTTGCGAGTTGAAAGCAAATATAAAGAGGGGAGTACTTTCTATCTGGAAATTCCTCGTATGAATAGTTCGGAAGCCAAGCAGCGATTAGAATCTGCGGAAGCTGAAAAGCCTGAAGACTCAACGCCAGACTCTTTGGCTTCAGAAAAAATTGAAATTGCCACAGAAGAGAAGACGGAAGATATAGCAATTGAAAATAATAGCGAGATTGTCAATTCAGATCCAGCCGCAATCGCAATTCCAGAGAATACAGATCCAGCCGTACCGACCACTCCAGTAGTCCAGCCAGAAATTTCACAACCAGCCAGAAATTCTTCCGAGCCGACGCTGGCTGAAATTGAGGAAGAATTGCGCAAAAAGCGTCAGCAATTGTCCATACCTGGTCGCGAATAATAGCCATAAGAACTATGGATTTTTTGTCAAAACTTCAGTATAGTATAAATATATGACAAAAATTTTATTGGTTGAGGACGACAAAAGTTTACGCGAAATTTACGGTGTACGACTTTTGGCGGAGGGCTACGATATCGTTTCGGCGGGCGACGGCGAAGAAGCTCTAGCCATGGCAATTAAAGAACGTCCGCGATTAATTTTAAGCGACGTGATGATGCCGAAGATTTCCGGATTTGATATGTTGGACATTTTACGCTCGACTACAGAAACAAAAGACGTTAAGGTGATTATCATGACCGCACTGTCATCAGAAGATCAGCGAAAACGCGGCGAGCAACTTGGCGCTGATAAATACTTGGTGAAGTCTCAGGTGGGAATAGAGGACGTCGTGAGAGCAGTCCACGAAGCCCTGGGCGACCTTCCGGGAGTCGGCACAAATCCAGTGCCAGTGTCACAGCCAACTCATACATATGAGCCAGTCGCTCCAACTCCTCAACCAACTCCAACAGTGCCACAGCCAGTTACTAGACCTGATATTTCTTCATTGTCGCCGCAACCAGCTGCCCCCGCTGCAACGCCAACAACTCCCGCAGTAAATCCACTTATACAGCAACATCCGCAACAGGTATTCGCTCCGGCGCCGCAGCCGCTACCTCAACCAGCGCAGACTCCAACACCGCAACCAATTCCGACGCCTCAGCCCCAAACAACAACTCTGCCGCAACCTATGGCACCGTTTTCATCGCCCGCACCACGACCATCAGGGCTTGGTGACCGCATTATTCAACCTTTACCAGCTGACGACTCTCAGAATTCTGTAGATATTTCCAAGCTTATGGCGCAAGAATTGGACAATACACAGAGAATTTCTCAACCAACTCCAGAGCCCCAACCAGTGCAGACTCCAGCGCCGCAACCAATTCCGACACCTCAACCAGTACCAAATCCTATCGAACAGGTTAACTCAACGCCTCTCGCCCAATCACAACCTCAGGAGCAAAGTATCCCACATCAACCATCAGAACCTCAGTCACCACAATTTCCACCGATAGCTCCACAACAATGATAAACCTAGACACAAAGCAAGAATCCTGGCGCCTCAACAAATTCGTAGCGCTGTGCTTGGGTATTTCCAGGCGGAAGGCCGACGAATTGATAGAAAAAGGGAAGATTACTATTGACGGTCAGCCCGCCAGATTGGGTCAACAAATTTCTGACGCAAATAAAATTTCCTACAACGGCAAATTGCTAGAATTACAATCCAAACAGCTCATTATCCTACATAAGCCAACTGGATATCTTTGTTCGCGTGCCTCTCAGGGCGGCATTCCGACAATCTACAAATTGCTACCGAAGAATCTTCACCACTTAAAACCTGTTGGTCGCCTGGATAAAGACAGCTCCGGGCTGATTCTCATGACGAACGACGGCGATTTTGCTCACAGCATGACACATCCGTCGTTTTATAAAATTAAGCGATATCTCGTTACAATCGACCAGCCATTGCAGCCTCTACATCGCCAAATGATCAATGATTTTGGCGTACAGCTTACTGACGGACGCAGTCAATTGACGCTAGAAAGACAACACGAAGGCGATGATTATCGCTGGATAGTGGAAATGAGCGAGGGAAGAAATCGTCAAATTCGGCGAACTTTCGATGCGTTAGGCTACACTGTTAAAAAACTCCACAGAACAAACTTTGGCAATTATTCGCTCGGCGACCTCAAGAGAGGCGAATGGCGAGAAGAGAAATTCACGAATTCATAATCTACTCCGCGGCTCTTTACATTTTACGATAAATATTGTAATATAGCTTTTGTGCTAAATTTGATAGAAAGTGTAATTGCAAAATGGAAACGCTAGGGCGCGAGTCTGAGCCTTTGCCCTCAGAAAAACTAAGAGCAGTCATACATAACCTTAAGGAAGAAAGATCGGATACCATAGAAAAACTGTTCTATGAGAAGGATAAGTCCAAGATTTTACCAAAATTCCTAGAAAACCAGATCTACGCTTACATCGAGCTTATTAAAGAGGTTGAGAAATATACTACGAAATTTGAATATCCTATATCCGTAGCGTTCGAAGATGACGACAATAACGTTTATTATTGTATAAATAACCCTAAAGAAAATTACTACATAACACTTTACCCAAATCCAATTAACGAAGAATCTCCAAAGGCCTACATCCACAAATATAATAGCGATAACGGGGGATATAGGCGAGTCGTAGAGACCGAGAAATTCGTAGCAAAAAGCGGCCTGAGTTGTTTTGAGGATTTCCTGAAAATAGTCCGCCCATGCGAGGCTTATATAAATAGCGTGCTCGCCAAAATGCCTTAAAACTGCTATAATATATAATCATGTCTAAATTACCAACAGTCGCTATCATCGGGCAAGCCAACGTCGGCAAAAGCTCATTATTCAATCGCTTGACGCGCTCTCGCACAGCCATAGTCGCCAGAGAAGCTGGAACAACTCGCGACAATGTTGTTGGTAAAGTCTCATACAAACGACGCAACGTAGATTCTGCACCGTCAGATGACTATTCGCAATTTTGGCTCATCGACACAGCCGGACTTAAGACTGCCGAGGACGAATTTGAGGCGACCATTCAGGACCAAATCGCTGACGCATCTGCCGCTGCCGATGTAATCCTCGTAACCGTCGACTCCACCGCATATCCTTCCGACGCTGATCGACAATTGGCCAAAAAAGCTCTAAAAAGCGGCAAGCCAGTCATTTTAATCGCAAATAAAGCAGACTTAAAAGGCTCTCTTTCTATCGACGAATTCAAGCGACTCGGTATTAAAAACATCATAAAAACTTCCGCCGAGCACAGCATTGGCATTTCGGAACTTCTTGACAGCATTGCCGAACTTATTCCGCCAGCCACCGAAACCGCACCTGACGATATCATTCGCGTCGCGCTAATTGGTCGCCCGAATGTCGGAAAGAGTAATCTGTTCAATACTTTGGCGGGCAAGCAGCAAGCCATCGTCGCCAACGTCGCCGGCACAACTCGCGATGTAAACCGTGTTCAAGTTCGTTATCACGGTCAGACGATTGAACTGCTCGACACCGCTGGAATTCGCCGCCAAGGAAAGCAAGAAACGGGAATTGAAAAGTTCTCAGTTCTTCGCACCATGCAAGCCATCAACGAAGCCGACGTTTGTCTGCTTCTTATGGACGTCAATGAGCTTAACGTTCAATTGGATCAGCGCCTAGCTGGAATTATTGACGAGGCGGGCAAGGGGCTTGTTCTAGTCGTCAGCAAATGGGACTCTGTCGAAGGTAAAGATGCTTACACACACGATGAAATCGCGCCACAAATCAGCTATAACTTCAAGTTCACGCCGTACGCGCCGTTAATATTCACCTCTTCCGTCACTGGGCAGAATGTCGCTAAGTTATTTGACCTAGCGCTTGATATTTATAAGCGTCGTCGCCAAGAATGTAAAACTCGCGCCTTAAACGACATTTTACAGAAAGCCATCGCCGCACATCCGCCAGCTGGTCTGAAAAATTCACACCCGAAGCTGCGCTACATTGTCCAGACGGACGTTGCTCCGCCATGGTTTGTTATATATGGCAGCAATCTGAAATTTGTCCACTGGAGCTACAAACGTTATCTGGAGCGAACTTTACGTGAAGCTTTCAATTTTGCAGGAACGCCAATTAAAATGTCTTTCCGCGATGAAAAGCAATTAAAAGCCAATCGTGAACGCGTTGCGCGCGGTCTGGCGCCAGTCACCAAAGCCTACAAGCAGGCCAAAAACGCCGAAAAACTCGCTTAATCCTATTTTTACGCCAATCTCTCTTGACTTAAATATTATCGCGTGATATAAATAACATTGGCTTTCATTGACAAGTTGAGCAAATCCTTGTCTGAAAGCGCACTTTGACAAGTTGAGAGAATCTATAAGACGAAGGTGAGATTTTGCGATATTCTAATAAGTACCTCGAAACCTCATCTTCGATCTATGCCATCCGGGCGTTGATCAGTGTTTCCAGCACGGGCGTTCGCTCAGATGAGGAGAGAGTACGCTCATGAGGAATGAAGTATCCCGTTTCTTCGAAGAGGGAATCCCCACACTGTGCGAGACAGTCAGGAAAGATGTAATTAGTCATTACCTGAGAACAGGTAAGCTTCTAGATACGATCTATATCTATGATCCTCTAATCACCTCAGCAGTCGCAAACAATCCCGAGTGTCGTAGGGCGCTCCTTAAGGAACTCCAGAACCTCGAAGAGAAGGTTTGTGACGTTGAATTCAAACACACAGTACTACCCAACTACTCGCGGGGAATTACTTCCTATTATTCCGCTGTCGTCTACTTCTCCAACAACCAGGAGTAGCAGGCAATAGCATCGCAAACATGGCGAGTCTGTAGACTCTCCGTCAGATTCTCTCACTTGTCATGTTCGCTCCATAGATGTGTATCTATGCTGATGAGTCGGAAACGACGAAAGCGAACAATTTATTCAAACATCATCAATTGCGCAGACAAAACCTCACGCGTAATTTCGTCCGCGCGTTCACCAATTAGCACAATTTTTGCTGGCTCTTCCGCCGCAGAATTAGCTATTTGAATCTGATTTTCCGTTGCCTCCAAATGATGCCGCACGCCATTATCATCAATAAAACAACCCTTCATTCGCCTAAGTTTATAAGCATCAAAAAGTTCCGGCCAAATTTTTTCCAGAGTCGCCGCAGCAATTTTCATACCAGAAACATCCAGCACGGCATACGTCGGATTATCCGGCACGACCAACTCGCCGTCATACGTATCAAAAAACGACAACAAACCCGACGGCGTCGTCATTTTATTGATATCAAATTTACCTCGTGGCGCGCTCAGTATTTTTCCGTAAGGCAGGGAACCTAGCTTGGACTCATATTGCAATCGCTCGTCGTCACTTAGCAGATCTTCTTTGGTCACTAAAATCATATCCGCCGCTTGCAACTCAATTTCATGCGCCGGCTCAATTCCACGTAAAATCTCGTGCGCATCAATAACATAAAAACTCTGCGCCAACTCGTACTTATTGAATATTTGTGCATTAATCAATTTCTCAACCAAATTCATCGTTCGCGCCACACCAGTCGCCTCAATAAACACTGGGGCGGGAGAATTGCGACAAAAGTCAAGTAACATTCGTGTCAATGCGTGCTTCGACGAGCAACAAACACAATCGCCAGCCAAAGTCGTCACAATATCCGCCAACTTTTCCAATCGATAACCGTCAACGTTTTCATTAGCATATTCATTCTCAATCACCCGAGAACCCTTATAGTCACTTTGTTGCAATAAGAACTCAAGAACACTAGTTTTCCCAGCGCCCAACGAGCCGTTCACCAAATACAACGGAACTTTATCGATAACCGCTCGCCCATCATCAAACGGCGCATTAATGCTAAATTCCAAATCATCGTCACGTTTTGCCATATGCTTATTATACGTCATTTTCACAAGGTGATATACTAAGTCTATGAAAGTCATCTTAGCATTGGGAAATCCAGGCGAAAAATACACAAACACGAGGCATAATGCTGGGTTTTTGGCTATTGATAAATTTGCATCAGAGCAGGGGAAAACCTTTTCAAGTAAGCCGAAGTTTTCCGCGGATATCGCCGAACTCAATATTTCTGGAGAAAAAATCCTGCTGGTTAAGCCAACTACTTTTTACAACGAGGTTGGAATTTCCGCCCGAGCAATCTTAGATTTTTACAAATTGACATTGGATGATTTACTAATTATTCACGACGACACAGCGCTAGACTTCGGTAAAATTCGAACCCGCAAAGGCGGTCGAGACGCGGGCAGTAATGGATTAAAGTCGCTCCACTCTCACGTCGGATCAGACTTTTGGCATATTCGTATTGGCACAGATAATTTGCTTAGGCGCCAAGTTGGTGACGTAGATTTTGTCCTAGGCAAGTTCAATTCAGATGAGCAGAAAATCCTCCAAAGCTGGATATTGCCCGAATCAATTAATTTGATCGATAAATTTATTAACGGAACTATCGAGCCGTTCAGTATAAAATATTAACCGGATTCTAACGTCGTTTTCGCGGCACAATTTTTGAAGCGCCGTTCTTCAATTGCTCTTCGGCTTGATGTAATTTTGCAGCCGCAGCTTCTTGCAGATTGATCGATCGGGCTTCCAATATGCTGCTGCCGACCGCCAAACTCACGAACAACAAGCCCAAGCCACCCGTCGCCCATTCCGGTAGTTCCAAGTGGAATAATTTGGCAATCATCATCACGCCGAGCGCCATAATTGCCCAGTGAGCGCCATTTTCCAAATATTTATATTTGCTAAGCGCACCTGTTCGCAATAAATATACGGTTAGCGATCGGACCCAAATCGCTCCAGCGCCCAGCCCAGCCACGATCAGTAGCACGCTGTTGGTAATAGCAAACGCACCAATCACACCGTCAAAGCTAAAGCTGGCGTCCAAAATTTCCAAATATAGCAAGCTAGCAAACGCCGCCCAGCCAGTTTTAATCTTAACGGACTTCGCGTCATCTTCATGGAAAAATGACCCAAATAGTTCCAACCCAATATGCAACACGATCCCAAGCACTGCCGAAATCAACACCAAAGATTTATGCGGCGCCTCAACCGTAAAATACAAAACAGCCGCCACGCTAAGCATTATGCACACCTTAAAATTCTCAAATCGCCCAGCCTTCGCCAAAATCGGCTCAACATGTCGCATCCAGTGAACACGCTTGTTGTAATCGATGAAATAGCTAAGCCCAATCATAATCAAAAACGCACCACCAAACGCGTCAATCATCGGCGACGCCTCGTGCAGGATCTTACCGTACTCAACAGGTTTATGAAGCGCCAGATTGACAACATCCATAAATCCGTGGCCGCTCGCAATCATCACAATAGCAATTGGCAATATAAATCGAACGACAAACACCGCCACAAATATACCAGCCGTCAGGAAGACTTTCTGCCAGACTTGGCTCATTCCCGCCAAAACCTTGCTATTTATCACCGCGTTGTCAAAGCTAAACGTAACTTCCAAAACCACCAAAATAGTAAATAGCCAAAGACCGCTAACGCCCATATGACTAAAAATCAAACTACCCAAACCTAAGGTCAATAGGACCGAAAACCAAAAAATCCGAAACGGATGATGTGAATGTAAAAGATGTTTCATATTGATTTAGTATAGCATAAGCATGGAGTATAATTTTATATATGGCACAAAAATCGCCAGATGGTCGCATAAAAAAGTTTTTATCAGCCAACAGTGAATTGATCGGTTGGGTAGTTTTCGGCGTCCTTATAATTTCTATTTATCAATTCAGCTCACGATTCGGCGTCATGTTATTAAACGGAGAATTTGCAGAATGGTGCAATAAATTACTTCCGTCATTACAAGATTTCATCACGCTGACGCTAAGCGTAATTGTCGAGGCGGTCCCATTCTTAATTTTAGGAATTATCATATCCGCGCTTATCAGATACTTTTTATCATCAAAAGACGTCTTCAAAATATTGCCAAAAAACGCCTTTCTTCGACGAATTGCGCTCTCTATGATCGGGCTCATTTTACCTGTATGCGAATGCGGTAACGTGCCAATTGCACGCAGCTTAATAGCGAACGGATTAAAACCTGCCGACGTTATTAGCTTTCTTTTCGCCGCGCCAATCTTAAACCCGATAACCATAATTTCAACCATGACCGCCTTCAGTTTTGACACCCGAATGGTTTGGTGGCGAATTATTTTTGCGCTAATTATCGTACAAATAACCGCTTTTATCGTCAGCTTTTTTAAAGAAGATTCCGTTATTAATCCAGAGTTTGAGAAACTTTGCGACTCTCATAATCACGGTTCAAAATTGTCAAACATATTCAGCTCATCACGCAATGAATTCTGGCAATTATTTACTATGTTGGTCTTAGGCGCTAGCATCGCAGCCGCCACACAAATCTTCGTTCCGCGATTCATCATAAACGCTGTCGGCGGCGACATTTTCTTATCAGTCATATCCATGATCACGCTAAGTTTCGTCATTTCGATATGCTCCAGCATCGACGCGTTCTTCGTACTGGCTTACGTGCGAAATTTCACGACAGGCTCAATTTTATCTTTCTTACTATTCGGACCGATGATAGACATTAAAATGATTACGCTGTTAAAAACAACTTTTCGCTGGAAATTTATTGCAACAATTACCTTAACCGTATTCTTCTTATCTCTAATTGTCGGACTGGGAGTTAATTTATATGTACGCTAATCTTACCAAATCAATTGGCGGAATTCTCGTTTGCGCGTATATTTTGCTATTAGCTTGGCGCGACCAACTCGGCTTTTACGTTCATCCACGCTATCACACATTCGCGGTCATAATTAGCGTAATCGGCGTTATACTTTTGCTTATTGATATAATGTTGCAATTAGAAAATAAACCCGCAAAAGACAAATCTGGAATTAGCTTGAAAAAAATTACCCCAATATCTTATTTTGCAATAATCATATTATCAGTCGGATATATATTACCACCAAAGCCACTCTCCCCGAGTAGTCTCGCGCAAAAAGAAAGCCCTATGATTATTGAGCCCGAAAGTCGTTGTGAAACACCTCAGCCGAAAGAGATCTCTTCTATAATCTCAATAAATCGCTGGAAAACCGCTATAAATTCTTGCAAAGAAGCCGCTTATTTTAACGGCAAAGATATTACCATAACCGGCTTCGTTTCAAATGATCTGTTAAAAAACTACGGCTATAATTACTTCAATATTGCCAGATACGTTATAAGTTGCTGCACTGTTGACAGCGTGCCTATGAAAATCCTGGTCGAGAAAAACTTTTCAACAGATTACCCAGATGGAACATGGCTAATCGTCAAGGGCAAATTGTCGCAAAAAATCGTTAATAGCCAAGCTGAATACGTCATAACCGACGTGCATATCACAAAAATCAACCAACCCAAATATCCTTATGAATTACTCGGAATATAAGCCTATTGCACACTTGTTGCAATAAGTTATAAACTATTGGTAGCACTATGCTAAATGAGATATTTGAACGCCACAATCTTCGCCTGACAAAACCTCGCCAGCAAGTATTTGATATCCTGCGAAATTCAGATGTGCCTCTTACGGTCGGCGATATTGCGAAAAACTGCAAAAACATTAACCGTGCTAGCATTTACCGCACACTGCTAATGTTCGATGATCTGAACATTATAAACACCATAGCTATTGGCTGGAAGAACTATTACGAGTTAGCGGAACCTTTTATACCGCATCATCACCATCTGTATTGCATCAATTGTCAAAATGCCGAACCTATACAATCACAAGAGCTCGAAAAACTCATAGATCTCATTGGTAAAAAACATAATTTCATAGTCACAAAACACCACTTTGAGCTGGAAGGTATTTGCGAAAAGTGCCGACATATTATAGAAAATAAATAATTTTTCCCAACAAAAAAGCGCCAGGTAAGGGTGGGCATCACCTGACGCTTTTTTACCCTTCAACCCACCCGAGCTACCGTATCAGTGAAGCGTCGCGACTAAAACTCCAAAAGTCCGCGCCTGATGATTATCAATACAACTTTGTACTCACATTAACAGAGGTCGCCTTTGAAAAAGGGCAGTTAAAGGGGTTAGTATGCGCGTAACGTTGAACCGCAAAAAGTGGAGGGTAAGAATACTTAATGCCATTGCGCGCAACCTAACATATAGTTAGAATAGGGGGTATAAGGTGCGTTTGGTTAATGATTACTTAACCAATCGTCCTTGATTATAGCAAACATTTGACAAAGTGTCAATACTTTTTACCACATTTTTTATGGAAATCAATAGAATTACACCAGATGAGCATATTTTCTCCCAGAGATTAGCACATATTGCCAATCCACCAAAAAGCTTATGTTATATGGGAAAATTGCCAGAAGCAAGTGCGCCCGTCGTATCAATCGTCGGATCCCGTAAGCCGTCTGCCTACGGAAAAGAAGTAACCGAGCGATTGGCAACAGATCTGGCAAAAGCCGGATGTGTAATCGTGAGCGGGCTGGCGCTAGGTGTGGACTGCATTGCCCAAAAAGCTGCGATTGAAGCTGGCGGAACGGTCGTGGCGGTCGTCCCAAACGAGCTTCCTGATATTTCACCGCGGACCAATTATCAACTAGCCATGAGCATCATAGAGCAGGGCGGCGCGGTCATTTCAGAATGGATGCAGGGCGATAATAAAATAGTCAATCGCTGGAGTTTTCTGGAGCGAAATCGTCTGGTTAGTGGGCTAGCTGACGGGATTATTATCACCGAAGCCGCCGAGCGAAGCGGCACATTAAACACAGCCTCGCACGCGCTAAATCAGGGAAGAGATTTGTTTGTAGTTCCCGGAAACATAACCAGCCCACTGTCGGCGGGTTGTAATACTTTATTGAAGCAGGGGGCGTATTTGGTGACGGACGCCGACGATGTTTTGTCAATCATCGCGCCAGAAAAATTACAAAAAAACAACGATCAAGAGTTAGCAGCCAGCGCAACAATTGAAGAAGCGATCATCATAAAACTCATCTCAGAAGGGCTGCGTGACGGCGATGAAATCCAACAAAAATCAGGATTATCCGCGTCAGATTTTGCCACGGCGTTAACTATGCTAGAAATCAACGGTGTTATCAAACCTCTCGGGGCGAACAACTGGACATTACGATAATATTGCTATTTTGACAAATTAATGTTACTATACGGACTATGAAAAAAGCCCGAGAAGCATCTCCTACTGTCTGTAAAGTCGCCAAGGACGTTTTTACCATCCCTAATTCTATAAGCATGATTGGCGCCGCTTTGGTGATGCACGGATCTAAGAAAATCGATACGGCTGAAGGATTGGCGGAATGTGCGGTCGGGCGATTAGCTGACGTCTTGGACGGCAAAGTAGCACGCATGACAGGACAGACTAGCAATTTTGGAGCAGCCTTAGATGCCACAACAGATAAAATAGTTATGGCAAAAATTCTCTATGAAATGAACAAAAAAGGGTTGGCTCCGAAGTATGCTCTTGGCACTGTTGCGGTACTAAACTCGATAAACGCCATGGCTACTGGAATTGCCAATTTACGTAGCAAGGAGAAAGCCGAAACTCGACCAACCAAATCAGGGAAGGTGGGGCTAGCTATGGAGACAGCAGCCTTAGTCGCTTATGCCGCCGCCGAATTAGTAGACAAGCGAACCGACAATTCAAAGCCCGCCGAGATTCTACGCGAACTAGGAGCTGGAGCATTCGCTGCTTCGCTTCTGCCCGCCGCGCACGCAACATGCACCTATATAGAACGCGCAATTAACGGCAACGCGGGAAAAGAAAAGCCAGAAGAGCCATGCCAAATAACAGATGTCAATCGCACTCTCGGATCAATGGCAATGCTTGGTCGCCTCAGCGGTCGCTCGTAATAATTCACTTTGCGGTTGTAGCCAGATAGTGATTTGTTATAATATAAAGTTATGAAAAATCTCGTTATCGTCGAGTCACCAGCCAAAGCTAAAACCATCGAGAAATATCTCGGCAAGGATTTTCACGTCCTGTCTAGCGTGGGACATATTCGCTCGATTGTTAAAAAGACGAAGGATGGAACACCGCCGATTGATGTGGCTAACGATTTTTTCGCAATTTACGAAGTTGACCCTGAAAAAAAGAAAGTTATCACCGAACTAAAGAGAAATGTCAAGGCAGTTGGCAAGGAAAATGTTTGGCTCGCAACCGATGAAGACCGCGAAGGAGAGGCTATTGCTTGGCATTTGTGTAAGGTGCTGGATCTTCCTATTGAAACAACCAGGCGAATTGTTTTTCATGAGATCACCAAAGATGCCATAACCAATGCAATTAAGAATCCGCGAACCGTGGATATGAATTTGGTTCAGGCGCAACAAGCCAGGCAAATTCTTGACCGACTGGTTGGCTTTGAACTCAGTCCAGTCGTCTGGCAGAAAGTCCCTGGCGGAAAATCGGCTGGTCGCGTTCAGAGCCCGGCGGTGCGATTACTAGTCGAGCGAGAACGAGAAATTATGGAGTTTGAGGGCAATTCTCAGTTCAAAGTTACCGCCATTTTTATTCACGACAATCAAGAATTCAAGGCCGAGCTTAATCAAAAATTCGACACAGAAGAAGCGGCGAACGAGTTCTTGAATAGTCTGAAACCCGCCGAATTTATTGTTAGCGATATCTCAAAAACCCCCGGAACGCGCAATCCAGCGGCGCCTTTTACCACTTCAACCCTGCAACAGGAAGCCAACTCTAAACTCGGCTTCAGCTCCAAAGCGACCATGGCCTCGGCGCAAAAATTGTACCAAGATGGAAAAATCACCTACATGCGTACCGACTCGGTGAATTTGAGCGGTCAAGCCATCGCGGCGGCTAACGATTTTATCAAGCGTCTTTACGGTCCAGATTACTCAACGGTTCGTAAGTTTAAGACCAAATCCGCGTCCGCCCAAGAAGCTCACGAAGCCATTCGCCCGACAGACATTACCCTGGAAACCGCGTCTAATAATAGCTATGACCAGAAATTATACGACCTGATTCGACGCCGAACCTTAGCGTCACAAATGTCGCCAGCGAAACTAGAAAAAACAACCATTACAATTGATATCAAAGGCAGCAATTTACCTAAGGGCAAAAAACCCGCTCAGTTTGAATCAAAGGGCGAAGTTATTACGTTTGATGGATTTTTGCGCGTTTACGGCGGCAATAAAGATGAGCTTCTACCGAAGTTACAGTCTGGCGATGAAGTCAATTCTCACGATATTACAGCTCGTCAAACATTCACTAGGCCGCCAGCTCGCTACACCGAAGGTTCGCTAGTCAAGAAACTGGAGGAGCTTGGAATCGGACGTCCATCCACATACGCCACGATTATCGACACTATTCAGACTCGCGGCTACGTTGAAAAGGGCGACAGCGAAGGTCAGCCACGAGATGTGATTGTCCTGAACTATAACGGCGAGGAAGTTAGTCGAAGTATTATCCAGGAAAAAACTGGCTCGACACGCGGCAAGCTTATTCCAACGCCAAGCGGCGAACTGATTGCCGATTTCCTGACGGACCATTTTACGCAAATTGTCGATTACGATTTTACCGCCAACGTTGAGACAGAATTTGACAAGATTGCTGGTGCCAATCTGGAAAAAAGCACAATGTTGCACGGATTTTACACGCCTTTCCATAAATTGATCGAGCAATCTGGCGGGATCGACCGAAGTAAAGTCGGCGCTAATCGCGAAGTAGGAATTGACCCGAAGACGAATAAGCCGATTATTGCGCGATTTGGACGATTCGGTCCAATGTTGCAACTTGGCGAAACTGACGGCGACGAAAAGCCGCGTTTTGCACCGCTGCCAAAGGGCGCGAAAATTGAAACAGTTACTCTGGAACAAGCACTGGAGATGCTCAAATTGCCACGCGTCGTTGGACAAACAGAGGACGGGCAAGATATTAAGGCGAATATTGGGCGATTCGGTCCGTATATTCAAGTCGGCAAATTGTTCGTTTCCATTAAGCCAGAAGATCCACACAGCATTACTTTAGAAAAAGCGCGCGAACTTTACGCCGCTAAATTAGAAGCCGAAGCCGCTAAGAATATTGCCGAATTTCCAGATGGAGTTAAGGTTCTCAATGGTCGATTCGGTCCATACATCACCAACGGCACCAAAAATGTCAAAATCCCTAAAGACACGGATCCGAAAACTATTACTCACGAAAAAGCTCTGGAGCTATTAAGCGCCACAACAGCAAAGCCAACTCGCAAACGCGTAGTTAAAAAAGCCACCAAAACATCCGCTAAAAAGAAATAGCGTTTTCATACTATCCAATAATTCCGGATAATAAAAACTCTTCATATAATCTATTGCAAAAAACGTAAAATAAATGCTATAATTTATATCAGCAATTATGGCATTTATCTATTGACTTTTGTCAAATGCAATTGTATAATTAAAAACATATTTTCAATCAATATAACCTGTGGTGAGGCAGAGAGGATGTTTCTAGTAGCATGAGCGAGACAGCAAAAACCGAGCAAAGCGCCAAATTAAATTCTGTCGTCGATACTATTATTTCTAAGATTCCGCAAGAGCGCGAGAAGGAAATTATTTCTCGACGATTTGGTTTGTATGACCGAAAAGAAACGTTAGAGTTAATTGGCGATATGTTCGGCATTACTCGCGAGCGCGTTCGTCAGCTAGAAAAAGCAATTTTAACGCGTCTACGTGCAGCTGTCGCCGAGGGAGAACTTCCTTCGGTTATTGCTATGGAAAAAGAAATTACTTCGAGTTTGTCTGAAATGGGACGAGTTGCGCGTATGCAAGATTTGGCATCACACTTCCTCGGTAAAGAAGCTACTGCAATTGACCGCGCTCGTGTGGCGTTCATTTCTGAGCTAGCAGAAAACATCACGATTGTTACAGAGAATGACGATTATTACCAGGCGGCAGCAATTGACACTCTCGGCAACGAAAAGCAAATTAGAGCACGAGTCGAAGAAGTTGTAAAGACCATCAAAAAACACGGTGAGCCCGTTACTGCGGAAGAATTGCACAAAAAATTGGACTATGAACATCCTTCAAACATTGCAGCCTTGGCTACTGTTAGTAAAAAATTGGCCAGCTTAAACGATCAGTGGGGACTAGCCAAATGGCCAGCCGTTAACCCAAAGAACATCCGCGATAAAATCTACGTTGTTCTGGACACCAACGGCTCGCCGATGCATTTTTCCGACATCGCCAAAGGAATTCGGGACAGCGAATTTAACCGCCGAAGCGTCACGACGCAGGCAATTCACAACGAACTCATTAAAGACAAGCGCTTTGTTCTAATCGGTCGCGGCATTTACGCGCTCGCTAGCTGGGGCTATAGCCGCGGAACTGTAGCAGACATCATTACTGATATTTTGAAGAATTCCGAAACTCCGCTTCACCGCGATGAAATCGTCCGTCAAGTCCTCGACAAACGACAAGTCAAGGAAACCACCATTCTATTAAACCTTCAATCAAAGCCACAATTCAAACGCGTCGCTAAAGCCACATACGTTTTTGAAGAAGCCGCTTAAGCCAAGTTGCAAACTTCTTTTAGAGGTGAGATAATTTACACATAATGCAGATTATTTCTTGGATCATCGGTACGTTATTACAATGGTACGTTTGGATGCCAATCGTGGCAGTCCTGATGTTTTTGACGTGGCGGAATTATCGGAAGATAGAAGATTTTACACCAGTTGAGAGCGTACTTTTGGTTCTGGAAATCCCACGCACCAACGATAAGCAAGAGCTTGCCGCCGAGCAGCTATTCGCTTCACTACACGGAATTCTTCGCGATAATAAAGAATTGCGATTATCTGGCGGACACCAAGAGCATATTAGCTTTGAAATCGCCTCAGTCGATGGACAAATTCGCTTTTACGTTTGGGTGCCAAAAACCTTGCAAAGTTTTGTCGAAGGACAGATTTATTCCCAATACCCAACCGTTCAAATTCACCAAGCCGACGAAGATTACACCGAGCACGAGCGCGACCACGAAGTTGCTTATTCGACAGAATTGACATTAACCACAGATGAATTTCTCCCGATTCGCACCTTCCAAAACTTCGAAGTCGACCCGCTGGCGGGCATTACGGGTACGCTGGCGAAATTGGAAACCACCGGTGAAGAATTGTGGATTCAGGTACTAGTCAGACCAATCCCCGACGACTGGCAAAACGCCGCTGACCGATATATCAATAGTATAAAAAACGGACGAATGTTCTCCTTGCCAGGATTCGGCGGCAGCATGCAATGGCTAATTGGTGTGCTTGGCGCGTTATGGCAACCACCAGAGCAGGGGGCAAATCAATCGACAGCCGTTGAGCTGTCAGACCGCGATAAGACTCGCATTTCTGAAGCAGAGAAAAAGGCGACCAAGCTCGGCTATGAAGTAAAAATTCGCTTGGTTTATATGGGCGAAAGTCAGACAAACGCTAAGCTTCGCATGCAGGCGCTTGTCGGCACATTTAAGCAGTTCAACTCGACAAATCTCAACGGATTTCACGCCGTTAAGGGCGCGTTTGGCAAAGAATTTATTGATAAATATCGCAAGCGTTCGTTCATCGGCGACGGTTTCATCTTAAACATAGAAGAATTGGCGTCAGTTTTTCACTTGCCGCACACCAACGTTGAAACGCCAAATATAGTTTGGGCGAGCTCCAAAACCGCAGAACCGCCATCCAAATTGCCAGTCTTAACCGGCGAAGACGTCAACGACGACCAAATTTCCGCCTTTGGCGTCACCAACTTCCGCGGCATCAGCCACCAATTTGGCATGTTGCGCTATGACCGTTCACGCCACGTTTACATAATCGGGCAAACGGGCGCCGGAAAAAGTGGACTATTAGAGCTCTTCGCCTTAAGCGACATTTTCCATAATCAAGGATATGCCATCATCGACCCGCACGGCGACTTCGCAATCAACAACATGAAATTTATCCCCGGCAGCCGATTGAACGACGTGATCTATTTTAATCCAGCCGACACCGCGTATCCTCTGGGATTCAACCCGCTGGAAGTCACGAACCCTAATCAAAAAACCAACATTTCATCAGAAATCATCGGCGTTTTGAAGCGCATTTTCGGCGATTCGTGGGGACCGCGACTTGAGTATATTTTACGGTACACTATTTTGGCTTTACTGGATCGACCAGAGGCGACGATGCTTGATATTACTCGTATGCTAACAGATAAGGAATTCCGAAAAGAAACGCTGACTTATTGCCAAGACACCGTGGTTTTGCAATTCTGGAATGTCGAATTTGCCAGCTGGAATGACAAGTTTGTCGCCGAGGCGATTGCGCCAGTCTTAAACAAAGTCGGAGCTTTCACCGCCAATCCAATCATCCGCAATATTATCGGCCAACCGAAGTCGACTTTCAATATTCGACAAATTATGGACGAAGGAAAGATTCTAATTGTCAATCTGTCCAAAGGTCTTATCGGTGAAGATAATGCCGCCATACTTGGTTCATTTTTGGTTACGAAAATTCAGCTTGCCGCTATGTCTCGAAGTGACATTCCTGACGTCCGCGACCGCCGCCCATTCTATCTTTACGTCGACGAGTTCCAGAACTTCGCCACCGATTCGTTTGCGACTATTCTGTCTGAGGCTCGAAAATATGGCCTTAACTTGACCGTTGCCAATCAGTACATTTCCCAGATGAGCGACACGGTTCGCGATGCGGTTTTCGGCAACGTCGGCACCATGATTTCTTTCCGAGTTTCCGCTGACGATGCGCCGATTCTTGCCAAGCAATTCGAGCCGAACTTCGAAGCAATCGACCTGCTTCAAATGCACAATCGTAATTTTGTTGTCAATATGGTTATTGGCGGCGAAAAAACTCCGGCGTTTTCTGCTCGCACATTGGAACTTCCGCCAAGTCAAGCCGACAACACGCCGCACATTATTGAACACTCGCGTCGCATGTATTCGCGAAACAGGGAAGATGTCGAGAAAGAAATTGATGCCGCGATAAAGCCTGTTCGCAACCAAAAAAAGCAACCAGCCAAATCTCAATCGCAGCCCGCAAACAACGCTCCAGCGGTCAATAGCCAACCGGAAAAGCTGCAACCCGCAGCAAAAAACGATGGTGAAGTTGTTTTGCAAATTCGCGGCAATGATAATGCACCTACAGAAACCGCAATTAGCACAGTTACACCGCTAGCTTCAGCCACGCCAAAAAGACGACGTCGCCGACGAAAAAAGAGCACAGCTTAAAAACTACTCGTATCGCCACTGGCGCATATCGGAATTGTAAACATCGGTGATCCGCGGAGAAACCAACGTAGAAGTCGGTCCAGATGGCACCGATATGGCGTTTTGTTTAGTCAGGAAGGTGAGCAATTTCTGGTTTTGATATCGCAGGCTTTTCGGCAATGGCTGACTAGCCACGACCTCGGCTCGCGGCGTAGACAACACAAAACCCCACTCGCCAAACGAAGGCACATTGACCGAAAACGCCGTCACATATCGCTCTGGATGAGATGATTTGACGGTGTTTGCTACCATATAAAAAGCGTGCGGAGAGAAAAACGAAGATGTCGCCTGAGTCACCATAACTCCGCGCTCCGTTAAAATATTACTGATTTGACGATATAATTGTTCGGAATATAACTTGGCTAATTTTTCATTCGACGGATCCACCAGATCAATCAATACAACATCATATTTATCCTTGGTAGAGAAGGCGAATTGGAAAGCGTCTTGATTGACGATGGAAACGCGCGGATCATGCAACGAACGCTGATTTACATCGGCGAGAAGATGATTAGTTTTCGCCAGATTAGTCATCACCTCATCGATATCAACCAACGCAATATGCTCAACGCTGGGATATTTCAAAACATCTCGAGCCAGCAAGCCATCGCCGCCGCCCATAATCAGCACGCGCTTCGGGTTAACAACTGAAGACAGAGCGGAAGTGGACAGCGTTTCGTGATAACGCGCTTCGTCAAGGCTGGAAAACTGCAGATTACGATTCAAAAACAACCTTGTGTCATTCTTATATCTCGTCAGGACAATTTTCTGATATGGCGTCTGCTGCTGCCACATCACCGGATCTTTATACGTTCGTTTGTCAATTCCGTGCTCAATTTCCGTCGCAAAAATGAAAAATCCCACCAGCAACATTGTCGCAATAACGCTAATTGTCATCACAATTTTCGACGCTTTCATTTGCTTAAGAATCAGAACCGCAACGCCAATATTCAAAGCCGCCACCAGGTACGCGCTGCGCATCAAACCAAGATACGGAAGCATAACGAGCGGGAATAATAGCGACGCAATTAACGCCCCAAAATAATCGAGCGCTAAAATCTTGCTAAATAATTTCACCGAAGACTTGCGCCCGAACTCCTGAAACATCTTCATTAAAAGCGGAATTTCCAGCCCAATACAAATGCCGATCGCCAGACTTATGACGGCAAAAATTAGCCAATGCGAACGCGTAAAAACGAATCCCAAATACATCAGCATCACCGAATTTCCACCAATTAGCCCCAGAATAATTTCGTTCGTTGCGAAGCTGGTCGCTGGATGAAGCTTGATGTAATTGACCAGCAATGAGCCAATTCCCATGCCAAACAGCGTCACGCCCGTCGCCAAGCTGAAACTCAAAATCGAATCGCCCACCAGATATGACGCAGCCGCGCCTAAAATCAGCTCGTAAATAATTCCGCCAATTGCTACTAAAATTGCCGCCGCAAATAAAGCAATTTGCTCCCGTTTTTTCGTACTTGATCGTGACATTATAACTCCTTTTATTTACCAAGCCCGCCGCTGCTGCCACCGTAAACACTGCGCGATCCGCCGTGACCTCCGCCGTTACTGCTGTCGGAATTGTTGTCGAAGATGAACGCAAACAAAATAATAGCGATAAATATAGCAATGACTATAATCGTCGTCCAGTCAATCGGTTTAATGGTTCTGCCAAACATTTCCTTTTGCTCTTTGTCGCTCAACGGAACCTTACGGTAGGCGTCGTACTCGCGATTATTATACTTCTCAATCGTGATCAACTGGCGGTTTTTTGGAGCGCCAGTATCCCTCAAAGTAGCGTACGCCATCAGTTCTTTCGGAAAAACTTGGTACGTGTTTTTGCCCTTGATATTCATAATTTCGCCAATTCCAACCTCGTCAACCACTACAACGTGATCCTTGCCGTCCTGTTCAGAAACGGTGAATGACTGACCTTTTTTCAATTGCGTTGGATCAATTGCCTGAGTAAAACGAATCGGCTCATACAGAGAAACGGTTTGATCGCTGTGATCATATTCCACCCAGCTATCATAATCAGCCAGCCCCGTAATCTCCCACTCTTCCCAGTAGTAAAATTGCTTATCTTTCTTATCCCATTCGCGAAAAAGCAAACAGCCAACAACTCGCAAATTAGTCTTCTTGCCGGTCAAAATCTGATTAATTTTAAGTCGCGCCTTGGTTCGTTTCATATTACAATGCCATTTCTTTCATAATTATGTTTTTTGCGCCCAGCAGCCGTGCAATCAGCTCTTTTATTTGTTGCAATTTATCATCATCCAGCATTTTACAAGTTGTCATCGCTATATACGCCACGCCGCTTTCTGGCCACGTATGAATAGCGATGTGCGACTCCGACAAAAGCAGGGCAGCGCTGATTCCTTGCGGAGAAAATTGATGCGTTACCGATTCCAAAGAATGCAAGTCCGCCAATTCCGTAACATTTCTTAACATTTTCTGCAGCTCATCCGCGTCATTAAGCAAAGCAGAATCAACTTCGCTCACCTTTATGGTTATAGATTGGACCGCGGACGCATGCATATTATAGTAATTATATCACCTCTAGGGTGCCAGGGGTAAAGGTGAAACGCGGCTCTTAGGGAATGTCGGTATTTAGATTGTTGGGGCATTATAGCCAAATAATACAGAAAAAATCCCCGAATCCCATTACCGGGATTTAAGTGGGGATTCTTCTAATTCCACTATAGCAGACAATCCTCAAGACATCAATGATCAATAGCCTGTAAATTTCTTAGAAGACAGGTAATAGGACATAATACCTACCCAATTTAATAGTATTTTTACAATTTGGAGATTTGGGGTTTGTGGTGTATACTATAAGCATGATTAACCGTCTTTACCACCACATTAGGCGAATGTTTGATATTCCATCTATTGAAGAAGTCGCTGCATATCAGCATAAAATGCCAGGGAGTATTTATGTTAAGACTTCCTATGATAAAAAGACGAAGTTCTATACTGCAACTATCACTAGCCTTGACAGGAAAAAGGTCACCGCGCTGCTCATTACAGAAAGTCGTGATGCGGCAAGACTTGTCGAAAATGTAAATGACCTACTACTTACCTACTTGGATATACCAGAACGAATTAAGCCAAGTATGCCGAGACTATTGCCAGAAGACATAGACTACGCAAATCAGCTAATCAAAAGTAAACAGCTTGTATTGGCAAAATAGATGTCTGAGTTTTATCGCTCAATCAGAACAAAGAAACTTATCGCGTTGCTGATATGTTACGGGTTTATTAGCAAACTGGGGTCAAAGCACGGTAAGTATGTCAGAGAATCAGACAATAAGATTATCATCGTGCCAAGACACCACGTACTATCCTCTGGAACGTCAAAGCAGATTTGTGAGTATTTAAGAGATGAATGTAAGATACCAGCAAAAGAGCTTAAAAAACTGTTTTGATGGAGTGAGCGAGTGGCTGTATGAGTGATTGGCACGTGTGGTTTTTCTATGGCACCGCTGCATTTATTTCTATATATTCAGTCATAACCTGGAAACAAATAATGTGGCTATATACGCTGGCGTCACCATATGGAGTTGATGATAACGATGTTGCTATAAAGATGTTTTCATGGAGTGCTCTGCGTCAGTTGGCTGCCAGTACCTTTTCCATACCAGCATTCATTTTGCTTGGTCAAAAATGTATAAGTAGTATTCCAATAGAGTTTGTTACTGTTCCATTTACTTTAGTTATTGCTACAGTAATATATACACTTGGACGTAGCTATTCGGCACCAGAAAAAGCATTTTATAGGCTCAAAAAGTATGGATACTTAGCGGAGGATGCAACTGGTAATGGAGGATGGATAGAATTTACCATTCGCCATTTTATGCAATATACCTATGGGATGGTCCTATCCCTTATCGGCATTATTGCAGTGTCTATATTTCTTCTGTATATAGCGTTATTCTAGCGCGCTACACAAAAATGCTGCACTACAACCCTACCATCACCTACACCGATACCGGTGTAGGTATATTTAGGGTCGAGCATGGCAGCTTTGTGCGGCGGTGAACTAAGCCACCAATCTATAGATTGCTTTGTATCTGTTCCGCTATCGTTCCAAGTCAAGTTTTCGCTGGCGTTTGTGCAAGCGGCAACTTGAAGTCTCCTCATTTCTTCTGTAAGCGGTTGGTTCGTGTCTGGCATGTAGTGTCCGCGATAATTCCTAGCTATCATGTCGTCGGCTTTCATTTGAGCGGTCTTAGATAAGTTTGGGTGCAGTTTTAATGGTGCAACGCCGACTTTGGCTCGTTCAGTATTGACAGCGTTCAGTATTGACAGCTCTGTCGGCGGTTCTATCTTTTTGCTATTAGATAATTTGTTGGGATTTTGAAACGAAGGCGATTCTACGACAGGAGTTGTCTTTGTTATCTCTGTATTACGTTGAGCAACAAATAAATAGGCAGCAACTGCGCCAACGACTACTGCGATGCTAACAAAAATGACAAGAATAAATTTAGTCTTTTTCACGCCGACAGTATAACTGAAATCATCAGATTTGTCAATAACACTCCAAGTTACAAAAAGGAGTGTTTTTCTTATGCAAGGAAATGAATCATATCGTCAGTACCTTCAATATCACGCAAACAACCACCCATCAGCAACCAAACGAGCAGAAGCCCAAGCCCTACTAAATGTTACTGGAGATGACGGTGGACTTAACGGCTACTTCCTGATGGGCAATGGCACTAACAATAAAGGTCAAACTGTCGGAGAACAAAAATCTAATGGCTACACCGCATCATCCCTTAACCGTTCAGTCAATCCATGGTGGATGAATTCATATGCCAGTTGGCAAAATAGATACAACAAAAAAACAGGCCTACCGCCTGAATCTTTTGCAGAAACATTTTAGCTAATGCTTTATTTTAACCTGTAGTGTTATATTGAAGTACCGAAACGGTACAGTAGAAGTATATACAACTAAAGCAATATTGTAAACCCCAAAAGTAAACGATATACTGAGAATAATTAAACAAGGATATCACAATGAAGCAATCGTATTCTATAGGTCTAGACATCGGCACAGGTAGCGTAGGATGGGCGGTCATCAACGAAGATTTCAGTCTGCGCAGACATAAACATCAGAACATGTGGGGAGCAAATTTATTTAATGAAGCCCAAAAGGCTGAGCTAAGACGCTCATTTCGTTCATCACGCAGAAGACTTGCCAGAAGAAAGAGGCGTATCACGCTATTGCAACAAATATTCAACAATGAAATCTGCAACGTCGATCCTAATTTCTATCTACGTCTGACAGAATCCATGCTCTATATAGATGACAAAAGCTCGTCCTTAGATCTTGACGCCAACATATTATTCTCGGATCACACATTTACAGATAAGATATATAGGGAAAAATATCCGACAATTTACCACTTACGCAGCGAACTATTTCACAACCCAGGAAAACAAGATATTCGCTTAATTTATTTGGCGTTACATCACATTATTAAATATCGTGGCAATTTCTTAATCGAAGGAGGAGTAGACGGCGTAATCTCGTCATTCGATAGCCAAAACTTGCAAAAATTCATGGAGTTTATTGGAGCTGGCGATAAAGAAGCTAAGCAGATTAAGTCCATCTTACTGAATCAATCTCAAACGCGAAGCGCTCGAAAATCAAGTATAATTCAGCTGCTACAACCTTCTGCTGACAATAAAAGCATTATAAGCGAAGCTGTCGGTGCAGCAATTGGACTAAAATGGAATGCAGAAAAATTGTTTGATGATAAATCCCTTGAAATAAAAGGAGAATTTTCTGATAAGAATTACGAAGATCAGCGAGACGACATAGCCGCAGCAATCGGCGACGATCGATACGAGTTGATAGAAACCTTAGAATCGGTCTATCAATGGACAATTTTCAGTCAGTTTATCAGGAAAGATAGCTGCCTGTCTGACATCATGGTCGAAAAGTATGACGCTTACCGTCAGGATTTATCAGACCTCAAAGGGCTATTCCGAGATTTTCTCTCTAAAAAAGAATATAAATCATTTTTTCACGGAGATGCTTCAAAATTTGATTTATACAACAGGCACAAGATTGACGCAGACGATCTATATAAATCAATTAAAAAACACTTAGGCGAATCGGCTAAAGATGATGCGCGATATCAAAGATTTGAGAAACGGGCGGAATTGGGCGAATTTCTATCCAGACAGCGAATACGTGACAATGGTGCCATACCACACCAAATTCATCAATACGAGCTTGAGAAGATTATAGATAATCAAGCAACCCATTATCCATTCTTGGCGCAAAATCGCGATAAGATTATTAGCATTTTCACATTTAAATTGCCGTATTACATCGGACCATTAAAAACGGGTGGTGATTTTGCCTGGTCAATCAAAAAGAAAGACGGCGTAATTTATCCGTGGAATTTTAATGAAATCATAGACGACGAAGCTTCAGCTGAAGAATTTATCGGGAGAATGCGCAACAAGTGTACATATTTACCAGATAAAGATGTGCTTCCTAAGAATTCATTACTTTATCAAGAATATGAGTGCCGAAATGAACTAAAAAATGTAACAGTTAACGGAAAAAGGTTAAGTCCAGATATCCAAAATCGCATAATTGACGAGCTATTCACGAAAGAGTATTCCATTAACTATAAAAAACTTGCAAAATACCTTTACGATAATCAAATATACGACACTAGTTCGCTAGTTATTTCCGGAACAGCCGACGATAAATCTTTCATGTCGTCACGAAAATCGTACATAGACTTCACTAATAAAATTGGGATTGAAATTACACCAGAAAACAAAGCAGCAATTGAGGAAGTAATAAAATGGATAACCCTGTTCGAAGACAAGAAAATCCTGTCAAAAAAACTACAAAAATATAGTGACATTTTTAGCAAAGACCAAATCGATAGTATTTTGAAGCTAAAATATACAGGCTGGGGAAGGTTATCTGGCGAGCTACTTGACGGAATTACAGCACACACCCGTTATGGGAAAATGACAGTTATTGAAGTAATGCGTCAATGCTCTGACAATTTTATGCAAATTATCCAAAGTGACCGATATGAATTCAAAAAAATTATAGAAGACGCTCTTTTGGAAGATGCCACCCCAGAAATCACTTATGATGATATTAAAAATCTCGCAGCATCTCCGGGAATTAAGCGCGCCCTCTGGCGAAGCATTCGGATTATAGATGAGATTGTCGATACGATCGGCTATGGTCCAAAATTGATTAGCATTGAAATGGCGAGAAGTGAAGAGGATAAAGTCAGAACAAAAAATCGATATTCTCAACTGGAAAAAATGTATAAAGAATTATACGGAAGAGAATATAATAAATCTGATATAAAGCCTCAACTGGAAAATTATAAAGATTGCCTTGATAAGAAAAAATATTACCTGTACTTCTTGCAAAATGGCAAATCTGCATACTCAGGTAAAAAACTAGACATTGAAAACGGACTTAAAGATTGCGAAATCGATCATATTTTGCCACGCTCATTGACAAAGGATGATTCTCTAGACAACACCGTCTTGGTATTGCGAGAAGAGAATCAGCTAAAGCTTGACGACTATCCAATATCGCCCGACGTTCAAAAAAAGATGTTGCCAATCTGGATGTCTTTAAAAAACGCCAAATTTATGTCACAGCTCAAGTTCCAGCGATTAACTAGCCAGAAGCAGCTATCAGACGACCAGATATATGGCTTCATTAATCGCCAATTAGTTGAGACACGACAAATTACCAAACACCTGGCTAGAATGCTAACCGAAAAATACAAAGACTCATCAACAGAGGTGTTTACTATTCGCGCTGGCATGAGTTCCGAATATCGCCGCATCCACGACTTGCCAAAATGCCGCGAAGTAAACGACCTCCACCACGCAAAAGATGCCTACTTAGCAGCAACTCTAGCCCAATATGTAAAAGTTCGCTATCCAAAGCTTGACAAGGAGTTTATCTACGGAGAATATAAGAAATTCAAGTCGGACAAAAAGAAGAACAGGGAATACGGCAGCTTCATCTTATCGTCAATGAAATATGATTTTACCAACACAAATACTGGTGAAATTGTCTGGCAGGGTAAATCATCCTGCGAAATCATTGATAAAACGATGAAATATAATGACTGCTTGATTACGAAAAAAACCGAGACTGGTGATAGTCAATTCTATAAACAAACTATTTATAGCAAAAAATCAACCGACCCTAAACCTACAATACCTATAAAAGCAAATCTACCAACCAATAGATACGGTGGATATTCTGGCGTGCAAGCAGCTTACTTTGCGGTGATCAATTATTTAAAGCAGTCAAACAAAAAAGAATCTCCCGCAACTGAGATAATCAGCATTCCAGCGCAAATATACACCTTAGAGAAGACTCACCCAGGATCGATAGATAAATATATCCGAGATAATTATAAAGATGCCGTAGTGCTTCTGCCTAAAATACCGATTAACCAAAAAATTGAGTATGACGGTAACGAGCAATTTATAGTTGGCAGTAGCGAGGTTACTAACGCCAAACAATTAAAACTTCCTTACGATATCGAATATGCCATTGCAATAGCGCTAAAGCGCGGAATTCCACGCGTTACGATTTCAGAAGAACAAGCCGACGAAGATGATAAATTACGCGACAAACGCAATAGACAAATCGAAAAAAGAACTAAGGTTATTGATGGAATAAATCGCTTTTGGAAGGTTTACTCTGACAAGCTCGCTAATCAATATCAACAATTCAGAAAGGCGGGGGATAATGCTCGCAATGCAGCACCAGAATATGACAAACTATCAATAGACGACAAAATAGAGGTTATTAAACTAGTTCTGGTGGCTACGAGCGCTGGATCTGGTCGCGTAGACATGAAAGGTAGCGAGAAGAATCCTAAATTCCCAGAGTTAGGTCTACCGAATTCATTTGGTCGCATGTCAGGAAAGGCTATAGACCCCCTCAATGTTACCTTCGTCTACGAGTCTATAACTGGCTTGCACTGTCGAAAACTAAACGGAAAATCATTAGGACATAAGCGTTAAAATATGTCTTGGCGAACTGTAATCGTCAAAAATCGCTGTAAATTAAGCTATAAAAATGATTATATGCTTATTACTAGCGACGGCAACGAAAAAACACTCCACATAAGTGAAATTGGCACTTTAATAATTGAAAATACCGCTGTTAATCTGACGGCTTATCTACTGTGCGAATTATCTCGCTATAAAGTCAAAGTGATATTCTGCGATCATCAGCGTAATCCATATGGAGAGATAATTCCTTATTACGGATCTCACAACGCAAGCAAACAAATGTCAAAACAAAGCCAGTGGTCGCAATCAGCCAAAAACAGTTTATGGAAGACAATCGTTACTCAAAAGATAATTAAGCAAGCTCAGACGATCTATAGAGAAACCGGCAATAGTTCTGCTTGCGAAGCGCTAATGAACTTCGCCGCAAACGTATCTCCCGGAGATCTCACCAACAGGGAAGCCCATGCAGCTAAGCTCTACTTCAAAGAATTGTTTGGTCCAAAATTTTCACGAGACAGTTCTAATGATATAAATGCGGCATTGAATTATGGCTACGCTATTCTTTTGTCTGCCTTCAATCGAGAGATCACGGCTGCTGGATATTCAACAACTATAGGCGTCAATCATTGCAATGAATACAACCCGTTCAATCTTACTTGCGACCTTATGGAGTCGTTCAGACCCATAGTCGACAGCGAAGTTTACAAATGCCGCAATTTTGCATTTGACGACTTCTTTAAGAGTAGACTGATTGAAATTCTTAACCATAAAGTTGTTGTCCTCGGCAAAGAACAGTTCCTGTCAAACGCTATCAGTATCTACGTGAAGCTATTTTTCAGGACAATGGAAACAGGGGACGACGAGCTACCTGAGTATGAATTAATATAACTATGAGAGTGCGCTATATGAGAATGATTATATTCTTCGACTTACCAATGACCAATGCTAACGAGCGTAAAACATACACCACTTTTCGCAAAAGACTCACTCAAGAAGGATTTGTTATGATGCAACAATCCGTCTACACTAAATTGGTACTCAATTCCACAAATGAAAAATCAACCCACGACAGAATCAAAAAAATAATACCAGAAAACGGCATAGTTCAATTATTGACCGTAACCGAAAATCAATTCGCATCAATGGAATATCTGGCTGGAAAATATGATGAATTATCAATTCAAAATACAGACAGGACAGTAATTTTATGAGAATTAAAGTTTCAGGATTCGACAATGCAGCATCAATACCAGAAAATGGTGGAATTGCGACACTAGCCATTCACAATGATTTGTTTTTTAGAAAAATTATAGAAAATATACTTGATGCATACACAAAAAGAGAAGAGAATAATCGCATTGTAATTTGCGATGATAATTGTAACCCGCTAGATATAACAAAAGACTCACTAATAATTACCGACATATATTCATACGATCTATCCAGTCGAACTATTACTGCGGCGTTATATAAAAACATTCAGGACAACAGCGATATAGATCAGACAAAAATAGAGCAGATAGAATCAAGCATATTTGATGTCCTTGATAATATAAATATCGATTTCTCACAAAATTTGAGTTACCAATCAACCATTTCCATGAATGACATCTTAAAGATGGCACATGTGGGGCTGGAGGTAAATTTAAGGAATAACTATATTGACAGACTTTATGGTATCATAGATTCAGCGCAACAATTACTATCAAAACAGCTAGTAGTTTTGGTCAATCAGCGCCAACTATTATCACATAGCGAGTTGCGGGCTCTTTTACAATACGTAGAAGATAATCATTTTTCAGTACTTTTTATTGAAAAAATCTGTAAAGACAAGCTAGACAGCGAAGGACTTTTGTCCATAGATGACGATTTTTATGATTTTAGTACTAATTCACGATAATACCAGGTAAGCGCTACCGCGTTTACCTCTGTAAAACCGCACATATGAGGTTTTACAGTAGTGTTATATTGAATAGTACTGAAACTAGCAATCATTTCATCTGTAATTGTAGTTGGTTTTACAGTAGTGTTATATTGAATAGTACTGAAACTTCAGGCCTAAGCAGCGGAGCGGCCGGACTGTTTTACAGTAGTGTTATATTGAATAGTACTGAAACCAATTAGAATGCACGTTGGGCTTCCTGCATGTTTTACAGTAGTGTTATATTGAATAGTACTGAAACTCGAGAAATCATTCTTGTTTACGAACAGCAGTTTTACAGTAGTGTTATATTGAATAGTACTGAAACCCAACAAAAGTATCGCCGTCGTATCCGTCTGTTTTACAGTAGTGTTATATTGAATAGTACTGAAACCGGAATCGCCGTTTTGATTGGTGCGTTCGTGTTTTACAGTAGTGTTATATTGAATAGTACTGAAACTCCAACCGAAGCGGCGGCATTTGCTTATTAGTTTTACAGTAGTGTTATATTGAATAGTACTGAAACTAATGTCCATTGCCACAGTAATAATTGACGGTTTTACAGTAGTGTTATATTGAATAGTACTGAAACGAATGCTTGAAAACGTCGATCTGAAATCGGGTTTTACAGTAGTGTTATATTGAATAGTACTGAAACCCTCTCATACATACAGTTTTCGTGCATGTCGTTTTACAGTAGTGTTATATTGAATAGTACTGAAACTTAGACTATCTACACAAAATAGTATTCGGTGTTTTACAGTAGTGTTATATTGAATAGTACTGAAACCATCTTTCGACGGCTCTGCGGGCTTAGACGGTTTTACAGTAGTGTTATATTGAATAGTACTGAAACTCAGGTAGAGTTTCACAAGCGTTATGTTGCGTTTTACAGTAGTGTTATATTGAATAGTACTACTAGGGAACTATAACCAGGCGGCGTAGTGGGGGTTGATTGATTGTTTAGTTTATGTTAAGTTCTAAGTTATAAAGCTTACTTCTTTGTCGGGGTGGGCTTTATTTTTATAGTGAATTATATCAATATTAATAACAACCGTTTATTGATTTTTCAATGGCGGTTGTGGTAGTATGACTATAAGACAGCAGCGCCCCCTTACGTTAGGGCAGCGGGCTGTCTTATTTTATTTTGACTGGTGCATTACCCTTAAACACCACCAGAACTGTATAAATATCTAAATCGTTAGGGAACTATAACCAAAGACAATATTAATAACAACCATTTATTGATTTTTTAATGACGGTCGTGGTAATATGACAGTGTAGGACAGCAGCGCCCCTCTTATGTTAGAGCAACGCGGGCTGTCTTATTTTATTTTGACTGATTTACTACCCTTAAACTATTTTATTGATTTTTCAATGGCGGTTGTAGTAATGTGTCAATATAAGGTGTGTGCCTGGTCTCGGAAAGCGATACGCCTTATTTTATTGTATATTTAAGCATATTGCGAGATCCAACAAATAGTGATAAACTGCAAGCGCATGGTTTGAGCATCCATGTGACCTACTTCCGCCTTCTGAAAATGGGGGCGGGTTTTATTTATGTGCGGCCGACGCCATATGGTAAATTATCATTTTCAGGATAAATTTTACATAAAAAGTATACAAAATGTCCGCGAAATGATTACATTATGCATACAACTTTGCCATAACAGAAACACTCAAGCGAGGCACATTAACAATTAGAAGATATACCATATCAAGATAAATCGCAAATGAGATAAACTGGAGGCTTGAGCAATCGCTTAAAAAGTAGTATGATGGCTGAGCGATTGTTGTGATTTGCAGTCGTTGCTGTATAGGCACCTCATTTTCGAGGTGTCTTTTTTGATGGCTTTGAAAAAAATAGTAAATATATTCCAAATACAAGCTTAATTGCTGAGTCAATATATGCTATCGCCTCTAATGGGATATCAATAAAAACATACCCTACAAAAACATTAATAGCGCAAATAAGACCTAGATATATCATTGATTTTCCGTGTACAAAATAATACGGGAAAAAATGCAGTGCGGTTGCCATCAGTGCTCCCAGCCAAATCAATCTCCAATTTTCAGTCGCAAAAAATGGTCCGCCCAGCAAAACCATCAAGATAAATAATAAAATAACGGCATATAAAGATACTTTCTTTTGAAATTCACTCGAAGATCCATCAGACAACCTATTCAGCACCTTTTTATTCATGTTGATCGATAAAAAACTAATAACATATCCAATGCTAAATACTTGCATATTTATTATTTGTTTTCCTCCTATTAAAGTAGCTATTGAGATAATCGCCGCTATTACAATTAGCCACAGCCCGCACGCTCTCTTATAATTGAATTCCAACTTTTCATCTTTATTATAATTTAAAAAAGCCATAAATATCTCCGATAAAATTATCACTCTTATTATATCACCTCAACGATAAAGCCTAAAAATCGTAAGCATTTATTATCAACATATGATAAACTAATCTCATGGAAACGCTTATATTTATAGCTATAGTAGTAGCCGCAATTATTTTTTCTGGCAATCAAAGCAAGGCAGGGGACCGGCGGCGACACAAGCCCAATTAAAACCCCAATAAAGAAAGAATACGTATATATTAAAAAATCTTGTGCAATGACGCCAAGTGAATTATCGTTTTATAAAACACTACATGAAGCGGTAAACGGATGTGTAATTATACCTCAGGCTCATTTAAGCATGTTTTTGGATCATGAGATAAAAGGGCAAAGTTGGAAAGCGGCTTTCGCGAGAATAAACGGTAAGTCTGTAGATTTTCTAATTTGCACCAATGATATGAAACCTCTCATAGCTATTGAGCTTGATGATAGTACTCACAACCAGCCCGATCGAAAAACGCGCGACGATTTTGTCAATTCGATCATGGCCAATACTAACATGCCCCTACTGCGATTTAAGGCAGGCGAATGGAACAGTGAAATAATTAAGCACAGAATCACCCAAGCTCTTTCGCAAAATTAGCGATTAAAAAACAATAGAACAAAATACGAACTAATTGTTAGTTAATTTTTAAGCGTGCATAAAGCCGAACCGGCTGAGTATTTATATTAATAAATTTTGCACAATACAAGCATAAATTATAAATCCGAGCCAATGCAGATAAACCAATATACAACATAAAACTCGCCAAGCCAGCAAATAGGGCGGTTTATAAAACAATAAACTACAAGTAGGTTAAATTTGGTAAAAATGAGATAAATTTATCGCGAAGAAAGACGATGGAATAATCGTGTTTTAGATATAGTTTTAATGTCGCACAATGTACCTTTTACGCAATAATAAATGCCGTACAAAGATGAATATACATATGTCTACATATATTCGCTAACACCTTAAAAAACGAACTTTTTCCAGTAATTCGGCTAGGGGATTCTCTACTATATACAGCCTCATAAAACATACCGTCTTTTATAAAAATATACACCAACAAAATACGAACTTAAAAAATATTTTTTAATTCCAGCACTACACATACTGGAGTGCTGCATTGATATTTTTACATCAATATAAACTCTGAGCATGCGCGCCGTAAGCTCGTTAAGTTTTCCACAATGCATTTTATATTATTTGACATTTTTATATTTTTATTGCCCTACTCCCCTAGCTTATCATTTTGCGATTATTTGACTTTTGCATATTTTTATATTGTTATATATATTTTCTACGCCATACAGAAATAGAACAAAAAGAGAACTTACTCTATCCAGAAGAGAAGTTGACCGCCCTACTTATAGAACGACCTCTGATCTACCCTGACGTCTATATACCCTGGCTTCGCGCCGTTATTATCCAAATAATTCAAAGTAGCTATCATCTGTTTGACCTGAGCTTGAGCAGACCTATCTACCGTCATACGGATCTGGGTTTCCCTGCCCTCAACCTTAAACCAAACTTGGCGCACAGTATTAGCTGGCAAAATAACCTCTGAAACGTTCATTTTATGTTGCGAGAATTCAGACACGGCTTTACCAAGGAAGCTCAAGAATTGACGATTGATAACTTCTTGACCGCCTCTAGTCGGCAGGCCACTCTCATCACGAACAGCAACCGTAGGCGCAGCAAAATAATTCTGCTCAAAAGTAACGCCGCTATCATCAACAAAATAAATCTTATCTCCGGAAGACCACTGAGCTACCGGCTGCCTAAACGTCAACTTAACAGCTGATCGCGCTAGAAAATCCCCCTCCACGCGGATGTTTTTTACCTCAGGAGATTTCTGTAAAAAGAATTGCTTTAGGTCATTATTATTGAGGAAGAACCGGAACCTCTCCGCTGGATGAGCGCTGTAATATTCATTAAGAACGCCCATGTATTTATTGGCGTTGCTGGAACTTTTTGCGTCGGGAGTTTGGATTGAAATATTGATTGTCAATTGAAACAAAAGGAATATCACAACAAGCAGACTTACCGCAGTCGCAAACATTTTCCGCATTACACGGCGACGTTTTTTCACCAATTCGTGAGTCTCAAGCCTCTCAGAAGTTTCCAAAGGAGAGGATGTTTGGCGGCTATTGAGCGTCCTGTTTCTACGATACGATTGGGCGGGCAAATCATCGTAATTCTCAGTCCGACGACGCGCCGCGATTTCTCGACGACTTAGATTCTCGTCCGATTTTTTCTTAGAGAAGGGGAATTTCACTTTCGCCTGCCCTGCCTTCGCACCGTAGTAAGAATAATCTTCGCCATATCTTTAGCCGCGTTTGGCTTGGCAAATTTACCGAAATTATCGCCCAGACCTTTAAGAATTTTCTGAGATTTTAATACGCCAATTATTTTTCGTGCCAAGATTTGATTGTCCTTATCCAGTTCATCTTCGGAAACTATCAACGCCGCCAATGCGTCCTGATAAACCTTAGCGTTTTTCAATTGATGCCCGCCCGTCAAATGACCATTAGGGATGATGATTGTCGGTTTATGTAGCGCCGCCAATTCCAAAAGGGTGGTCGCCCCTGCCCTGGTCACAACTATATCCGCCGCCGCCAAAACTTCCGCCATTCCGTTATGGACAAACGCCTGCAGCCGCCAGCCTTCTCGCTCATCGGTTTGCTCGAGGATTTCTTCATATTGCTGATTTCCCGATATCAAGAACACCGAAGCTTCAGCAAGCAGGTTTTCCCTAATTGCTACAATCGCAGAGTTAATTCGGCCTGCTCCGAGTCCACCGCCAGTAATAACAACTAGCGGTTTATTGACATTAAAGCCTAATTTTTCCTTCAATTCTTTCCTCTCAGCCTCAGAATATGGATGGAATTCTGGCGCAACTGGAATGCCAACATATGAAGCTTTTTCCGGTGGATAATTGTAATATTCAAGCGGCGCGCCCGTACCGATAGCTTTTGCGAAGGGACTCAGCAAGCGATTAGTCAAACCTGGATGCGCGTCAGAATCATGCAGAACCAACGGGATTCTTAATAGCCGAGCCGCATAGCCAACTGGCAAACAAACATATCCGCCCTTAATGAAAATAACGTCTGGACGCCACTTCATAAGCTTAAATAAACTCTGGAAAAATCCAATCAACACCTTAAAACCGTCGCGCAAATTTGGGAATAAAATTGACGGATGTAGATGAAGCGAGATGCTTTTTCCGTGATATCGGCGTAATTTTCCAGCAATAATCAAATCGACCGGAATATTCTCATCAAACTTAGCAAAAATCCCGCGTGCGCTGACGCCAAATTTTTTATCGCACCAAAAACGAAGCTCGTGATCACCAGTTTTCTGTAATTCTCTAAATACGGCTACCACTGGCGTAACGTGTCCGCCTGAGCCGCCGCCGACCGCTAAGATCTTGGCCACTTTCACCCTCCTCTAATGCTTTATGTGATGTATATTTGGAAATTTGGAAAACTAAACCGAGCGCTGCCGCGATAAACAACATGCTTGTACCGCCATAACTTAATAATGGCAATGGGATTCCAGTAAGCGGCGCCAATCCTGTCATTGCGGCAATATTCAGTATCACGTGAGAAGCAATCCAGCCAAAAATTCCCGCCACAATTAGCCGCAACGTCACGTTCGGAAGTCTCGCAGCTACGTGCAAAATTGATAGTAGCAACGCTGTAAATAGCGCCAATATAGCCATTAAGCCGACAAAGCCAAACGTTTCTCCCATGACGGCAAAAATTGAGTCGTTAGTCGCCTCTGGAAGATATCCTGTCGCCTGAACACTCTTGCCAATTCCAAGTCCCAGAAGCCCGCCAGAACCAATCGCAATTCTAGCCTGCTGGATGTGATAATTCTTATTCTCCTGACTGCTTGTCCCTTTGTGACTATCGCCCTGCACAAAAGTCATCACGCGCTCAATTCGGTGCGGCGACGTAAAAATCATCACCAAGCCGCAAAGTGCAACAATCGCCAGAATCTTCTTGAAAATCTTCCAATCAATTCCAGCCACCAAAATCATTGATAAAATAATCGCTATCAACGAAATTCCCGTTCCCAAGTCTTTTTGCAAAAACACAATCATCAGTAGCGACAATCCAGAAATAATGCCCAACGGAATAATAGTTTCCTGGATGTCGTTCAATTTTCCTTGTTGCGAGCGACGCCCTAAAAATCCCGCCAAAAACAACAGCACGCCATATTTGAGCAATTCCGACGGCTGGAAACTTCCCAGTACGCCCAACTGGAACCATCGATATGCACCGTTGGTTTCTTGCGCAAATGACAAATGAAGCACCGCGCCCGAGAGAAATAGTAAAATACATAGCGCAAATCCAGCGTAAAGAATGTATTTTGATCTCTCGCCAGTAAACCATTTGTACGGTGTAAAATAAAACGCAGAAAAAGCTATGATGGCAATAAACACACTCGTCAGCTGCTTGCCAAAGAAATACGTATCACTATAACTCGTGCCGTAAGCATAATTCATCACGTTAGCGCGCTGCGGTCCCAACGCATACATAACAATCAGCCCAAGTAGTAGCAAAAGTCCCATATAGAGCACAATCTGATACATCGGTCGATGGCTTCGAACCGGCTGAGCGATAGATTGACGATTTTTGGCGACCGAATTACGCAATATGACCTCCAGCGAGCGCCAGCATCACGCCGATAAACGCCATCACGCAGCCAATAACCCAGAAGCGCATCGTCACTTTAGTTTCTGGCCAACCAATCGCCTCCAAGTGATGATGAATCGGCGCAGATAAGAAAATCTTTCTCTTAAACAGCTTCTTGCTGACGATTTGGGTCAAGCTCGATCCCGCCTCGATTACAAATAGCAAGCCAATCACAGGAAGTAAGAGCAAAGAGTCGGTTAGCATTGCCACAACGCCCAAACACGCGCCATAAGCAAAACTTCCAACGTCACCCATAAAGAATCGAGCTGGATAAATATTGAACCACAAATAACTCAAGAGCACTCCGACAACCGTAAAACAGAATCCCGCCAATATAACATGTTGTTGCAATAAGGCAATCACACCAAACGCCCCAAAGCTAATACTGAGCAGCCCACCCGCCAGTCCATCCATCCCGTCAGAAATATTAACAGCGTTGCCGGTAGCCACCACCGCAAATGCGAACAAAGGAATTATCAACCAACCAATATTCACCTCGCCCACAAACGGCACATGGAAACTCGCCACGCCCAGTTTAGCAAAGAAAAACCAACCAAGCACCACACCAATCAACGTGATCAGCGCAAACTTCACTGGACTACGAAGCCCAGCGGCGCCGCCACCCAAACCACGCAGATTGATAATATCGTCAATTAGCCCAACAATTCCGCCACCAACCAACGCCGCCAGAGGAAGCCAGGTCTGAGCTCGGTCTAAATTGAAGAAAATCGTCACCACAAAGATTGAAATTACGCCAATTACTCCAGCCATCGTCGGAATGTTTCGCCGCAATTTTGCCGCTTGGAATTTGGCGAAAATTTTCAGCTTTTTCCCATCAGTGCTTTCCGACCTTTGACGCTTCCAAAAGCGATATCGATAAGCGAAAAACGTATAAATTGGCGTTAAAAACATCGCTAGTAAAAACGCGCCGACGCTGAGTAAAAATACGTGCGTCAATTCGTTGGTCATTGTTTGTAAAGCTATTCCCATATTTATTCCTTTGGTGCTATTTTCATATAATCAATCATCCAATTGGATATATCTGTAAAAATTGGTCCAGCGTGAAGATTTCCTTGTAAGTTAATCCCCTTACCTGGAGCCGCTACACGTACCATTATGACATATTCGGCGCCATTTTTTCCACCGCCATAACCAATATATGTAGCAATCGTTTCTTTTTGAGTGTAAGCGCCATTAACCACCGTTTCAGAAGTACCCGTTTTTCCACCGATTTCATAGCCAGATTTGTCACTCTTTGACAGGAATAAAGATCGGCGCGCAGTCGTTAGCATAGTTCGCATCTGCGACGACGTGCCGCCGCTTACGGTTTGGCGAATAACTTTATTTTCCGACGATTTCAGATTGCCAGATTCGTCAATTGTACCAACGAGAATGGTCGGTTTGTAATATTGACCGCCGTTAACCAGCGACGAAAATCCAGCCGCAACTTGAACCATAGTCAAGTTCATACTTTGCCCGTAGGTCATAGCCGAATAACGAACCTCATTTCCCTCAACGCTATCTGGCGGATAAATATAACCCGAAGCCTCACCCAGCTCAATTCCAGTTTTAGCGCCAAAGCCAAATTTATCGTGATAATATTCATACAAAGTCTGACGAGCAGGCAAATTAATCTGCGAACCATTTCCTAATTTTCGAATCGCAGTAATCGTGCCGACGTTGAGCGAATTGTTAAACGCACCTTGAATCGTCATTGGACCGCCCAAACCTCTCAGGACATTGCACATCGTGCGGTCAGCGACTTTAATACAATCGGTATTATTATACGTGCTAGACGGCGTAATAACGCCCTTGTCAATTGCCGTAGCGAAGCTAAAGGACTTGATAATCGAGCCCGGCTCAAACGGCACCATCGACGCGCTATCCACAAACACCGACCCATTTTTCTGCTTGGCAAAATCCGCTGGATTATAAGTCGGGTAATTCGCCATTGCCAGAACTTGACCGTTTTTCGGATTCATAACAATCACACTTCCCTCGGTGGCGCCAGCCGCTTCGACTCCCTTTTTCAGCGCCAATTCAGTCTGGCTTTGAATATTCCTATCCACCGTCAGCGCTAAATTGTCACCAGATTTCGCCTCGATTCGCATATTATTTTTTCCAACCGTCAAAGGTATATTCCTTACGTCAGTTACAGATTGTAATAGCCCGTCCCGACCCTTAAGCTGCTTATTCAAAGAGCCTTCGACGCCATATTGACCTTCGCCAGCCGCATTCACAAATCCAAGCACGTGCGCGCCCAGTTCGCCCTCAGGATAATTTCGAATAGAACTTTGCTGATACAGCACGCCCGCAAAGTTTTTCTTTTTCAATTTTTCTGCTTGAGTCCTGGTGATATTCTTCGCCAAAACTTCATAACGCGACTTTTTATTACTGAGTCGCTCAGATACACTTTCCGTCATTTCACCGCCAGCAATTTCCCTCAAACTATCAACAAGCTGATTCCGCTCTTTATCATCAATCGACTGCGGATCCGCAATCACCGTATAGACCGCCTGATTAAGCACCACAGGAACTGGCGTCTTTCCGTCCATCATGTAAATTTTCCCGCGCTCCGCAGGAATAATGAATTGGCGCTGCTGACTCGCTCGCGCTAATTCCGTATATTTGCCATATTGCAAAATCTGCAATTGAAATAATCGCAACACAAAAGCCGCCATCACTACCAGTAAAGCGATGGCCAACCAACCAGTTCTTGAACGAATAAGCCGCTGCATATTGCTTATCCTATTATATCACTATTGAGCGTAATGCGTTTCAGTTGTCGTCATAGCTGAAGCGACATTGCTATTCTTCACCTTCTCTAGCGCCGTCAGACGCGCATTCTGCACTTCCAATTCTGACTTTTTTGCGCTTAGTTCGGTGATTTTTGTATCCAGACTCTGAGCTTCATAGCCGTAAGCTGTAAGCCTGGTTGCCTGAGTAAGATAAATCAAGCCCAGTACTGTAATCATCAATGCAACTAGCACTGTATGAGCAACAGGACCAAGTTTGACCTGAGACTGAAAACGTGTAGAATTCTGATTTCGGCGCAATTGACCGTGTGAGCGTCGTGAAGTAAATGTGGTGGAGTTTGTCATTTGTCTCTATCTTTTATGTTTATATTTGTGTTTAGCATAACAAACCAGCCCGCCCGTTAAAGACAGGCTGGTTTCTCTAAGGTATATTCCGGAATACGCTTTAGTTTAGCCGCGGCGTACTGAAACAGCCTCTGCCTTGTCTGTATTCTGGAATTCTACTTTGATGTGGATTGGCATATTGTGCCTCCTTCTTTTTGTTTTATTTTTTCACGGCGTATCGAAACTTTGCACTTCGACTACGCGGATTGTGAACATCTTCAGTTCCAGACACCGGTTTTTTCTCTGGAACAATCAGCTCAGCCTCATAGCCAGCCGTTGCTTGCTCCGAAAAGTAACGCTTGATCAATCTGTCTTCCAAGCTATGAAAACTAATTATTCCTACTCGCCCACCCTTATTAAGTAAGCGTGGCAAAAGTGGTAATAGTTCTTCAATCAGCTTAAGTTCGCGATTGACTTCAATGCGTAGCGCCTGAAAGGTGCGAGTCGCAGGATGATGCTTCATGCTACCGCGACCAACGGTTTGCTTGATCAGATCAGCCAGCTCAGTCGTTCCCTGAATTGGTCGAGCTTTGACAATTGCCCGTGCAATTCGCCTCGCTCGCCCCAGGTTCTCCTCGCCGTAAAGAGTAATCAGCCGCGTCAGCTCGTCAACCGAATACGAATTGACAATATCTGCCGCTGTAATTTCCGTCCGATTGTCCATCCGCATATCTAGCGGACCATCAAATCGAAACGAAAAACCTCTCTCTGCTCTGTCAAGCTGCGGTGACGACACCCCCAAATCAGCCAAAATCACGTCAAACTTACGCCCCTGCTTGACTAAATCTTGCGCCGCACTCACAAAATCTTTGTGAATTAAAGTTACGCCTTTTTCAGCCAAATCACCCAATGTCTTAATCGCGTTTTCGTCGCGATCTACTAACACTGAGTTCAAGTAACTATCCGTCCTATTTAAGAATGCCCTGGCATGGCCGCCATAGCCAGCCGTCAAGTCGAGATATGACTCGCCTTCGACTGGCTGCAGCTTGCTAAGGGTTATCTCCAAAAGTACGGGAACATGAATCGGTTCGCTCGCTTGGAGTTCTTCCGACTGTGGTGGATGTTCTTTAATACTCATCATTATTCCATTATACAGAAATAATGCTCGAGATCACCTAACTGGATATTTAATTCTGGCTTTTTTGTATTTGTGTTTTGTTTGTTTTTGTTGTCTTAGAGTGGAAATTTATTGATTGTCAGTAACAACCATGCTTTCCAAAGAGACTTATGTGTGAGGTGGAGTTTTTTTGGGAGGTGTTTGAGGAAGGTGCGTTGCCGTTTTTAATGTGGAGCAAATTGCCACATGCCATTTTCAAATACCCAGATAGTTGATCTCGAGAGGTTTTAATTGTTAAAGTGCTTAGCTAATCTACTATTCCGCATTCTCGGCCGCTATTAGCCGAAAATATTCCCCTGCTCGCACAGCAACGACTTCTCTGTCAATTCCAGCGTAGTCGAGCAAATGCTGCTCAATCGTCACTCGTCCTTGTTTTTGGTCGAGCGCCGATGCGGTTTTACCTCGTCGGAATTTAACGTTCAGGTCGGCAACCCGCTCATCCAGAATACTTCCTGTTAGAGCGCTTTCCACTTCCCGATCCCAGATTTGCTGTGGATATAAGTGGAGATATTTGCCAAACCCGCGAGTTAGCACGACGCCTGATGCGAATTCTGCCCTGAGTTCAGCTGGAATTGTCAAGCGTCGCTTGTCGTCCAACTTACGCTCAAAGTAATCTGTCTGCACGTCGTCCTTCCTTCGTGGTAGATTAGTTGTTTTTTACAGTGGATGTTTGTTTTTGTTGGTGATTTTCCATCAACTTTCGTTCCACTGACTCCACTATACTACCCACAGCTACCCACTTGCAAGCCCTTTTTATGACTTTTTACCCATTTTTGCATCAAATAAAAACTTTTCCACATTTTTGTGGAAAAGCCTAGTGTTAAGTTGATGTAAGCCTACGCTATTAGTGGTTTTAGACAATGGACTAGCACTTAAAGTTATTTCAGACCAGCCTACAATTGAAGGACAAACTAGTATACGCTTTTAACGACATAAAAAGAACACCGGCGAACCGCTCAAGTAAGGCGATTTAGTTCCGGTGGCTCTTAGCATCAGCATAGTAAATAATCCTCAATAAATCAATAGCGATAAGCTCCAGCACTCTATTCAAGAAACTATTAATGGGATCTAAAGGCTACAATCCCTATATCTCTCGACAAACTCCCTACTCGCCCGCCTCAAAACCTCATCGATTGCCAGCGCGTCAGGAGAAACTTCCAGCGCCCTACGGTTAATTCCATACAAATACAAATTATCCAGATCTCGCACGCGACTCAAAGCCACGTAGCCCATACCTTCGACAAACGCCTTTCTCAGGTCAATCTTAGCCGCATCCAGCGTCATTCCCTGACTTTTGTGAACCGTTATCGCCCACGCCAAACGCAGAGGCACCTGAGAAATACTCGCTCGTTTGCGCTCTCCGTCTCGCAATTCCCAAACATCCGGTACCATCGTCACCCGACGACCATCTCGAAATTCAACAACCGGATATTCCGTCAGCGGCTCGAAATCAACAACCGTGCCAATACTTCCATTGGCATATAATTTTTGCGGCGAATTTTTAACCGCCATCACCAACGCACCCAGCTTAATCACCAGATTTTCTGGAGCCAAAACTGACCTTTGCAGATTCTCTACATAAATTTTCGAGCCCGTCGTCGTCTGTTGATACGAACGTTCTTCCCCTGGCAATTCCGCCAATTTTTGAATATTGATATCATCAACATCGACGTTTACGGTGTGCAGTTCTGTGATATCACCATCTGGCGGCTCAATTTCCGTGCGCGCCAGCAACGCCTCGACGTGACGTCGCCTAACATCGCCAGTTCTTAGAGCGGTCAGAATCTCCAAAAGCTGCTCATCATTCTGACGATATTGTCGCTCCAAATATAAAACCGCCGGCTGAAGTTCTTGCCAAGCATCAGAATAAACCACAAATCCACCGCCCTGCTCGTTCGGACGATTCACTGGCGGCAATTGAAAAAAATCGCCGCTCATCACCAACTGAATACCACCAAACGGCTGATCATTTTCCCTGACGGTTCGTAAAACTTTATCAATCATATCCAGCCGAAAATCGTGAAGCATTGAAATCTCGTCAATAATCAGCACGTCAGTTTTAGAAATCACATCACGCCGCGTTTTTGACAATCGTTCAAAAAAATTGTTCGGCAAATGATCATTCACACCAATGCCACTCCAACTGTGAATAGTATTACCACCAAGGTGCGTCGCCGCCAGACCAGTTGTCGCCGTTACCGATACCTTTTTACCCCGTTTTCGTGCCTGCGCAATAAAAGTATTCAACAGGTGAGTTTTACCCGTTCCAGCCGCACCAGTCAGCAACGCCGACCGACCGCTCAGCAAAATAGCCAGCGCTAATTCTTGATCCATTTTAGCCTCGTGGTGGCTCGCCTTCTGGCTCGCCGAGCAGCTTCTTCGACTTAATTTCGTAACGCTTGCCCGTGATTTTACTCTCGATATAATCCTCATTGATGAGATTTACGAACATATCCAAATCATTGCCGTCCATGATAATAATCGCGCCGTTATCATCGCTCATCAATTCCAATTGCATCTCATCAGCATAGTCCAAAACATCTTCCTGTTTAACTGCGCCGATTTCCAATTTCTGCAATTTATTAATCGTCTTTTTGCGCTCCTTCACCAACGCATTAAGATCCATTCCCTCCGGAAAACTTAGCTTATATTCCTTCTCAATTTCCGCTACTTTTTTATCAGCAATCACCTGCTTTTTATATTCATAGCCAAACATTCGCTCAAATTTTCCAGGATTAAACGCAAAAATATCTTTACCGACAATCAAAACTTGATTATCATCCGGAACCTTAAAACCAACCTCCGCATTAAATGAACCAAATTTGCCATCAGAAAATTCCCAAGCCAACGCACTCTTCAGCGTCTGACCTTGCTGGATTAGCTTAACCGTGTAAAATATTGCGTCAGGGTTGTTCGGATCGGTAAATCGCGCCACAATTCCCTTCATGCGCTTGAATTCGTGCTCAGTTTCCGAAAACTCCACGATGTCGTGACGTTCATGCTCGATTAGATGAATCAACGTTTCAGCTCGCCCAACCTTTTCCAAATCAGTCCTCAATAAAACATTGTCTTCCGATTCGCTCAATTCATAATCGCGAACGCTCAGTCCAGTGCCCGCACCCAAATTGACCTGATTGATATAATCAAACAAGAACAACGGTCTGAGCTGTTGCTCAACATCGCCTTTTATCGGCATAAAATATGGCGTGTAATTTTTGCTAAATAAGAACAGCTCTATCTGTAAATCATTCTTTTTTGCGTCATTTTGATTTGCCCACAAAAAAATATCAGTCGTTTCCCTCACTTCTTCCATTTTTCTAGTATAGCAATTTTTATCAGATGTCGCTAGCAGTTATTTAGCCAATCTCTCGCCTTCACGCGCTCGATTAGCCCATTCGTCCGCTAGTTCATTCCCTTCGTCGCCCTCATGACCGCGCACCCAACGCAAATCCGCCTGAGAGTTTGAATATAATTCGTACAGTTCACGCACAATATCCAGATTTTTAATCTCGCCACTCTTCTTCGTCCAGCCGCGCTTTTCCCAGCCCGGCGCCCACTTGGTGACCACGTTAATCCAAAATTCACTATCAGAATAAATCACGCACGGCGCGCCATTAGCATCTTTCAATGCCGCAATTAAAGCTTTGCCCTCCATGCGAATATTCGTCGTCTCGCCATCTTCCGATCCCAAAATATAAGGCTGAAGATCACGAATAACCGCAAACCCACCTGGACCGGGATTCGGCGAAGCAGAGCCGTCAGTATAGTAAGTCGTCATTAGTATGATTATATCACGCGCAAGTTGTTAATTGTCAGCTCGTAAATCAATTAGGCTCTCAATAAACTTATCTTCATTAGACAGAGACTTCGGATTAAGCCCAAGATCGCCAGTGTTTTTGCTATTTTTCATGTCATAACGTCGCTTGTGTAGCGCGCCTAAGACCTCTTTCGCAAGACTGACTATTTTCATTCTCTCGACACGCTGACGAGCCGTCTCTCCTTCTAAGTTATCCTTACCAAAACCTTGAGATTGTAGATATTTATAAACAATATGAGACACTTCCTCCGTACGCGCACGGCGTCGCTCGTCTTTTGTAATAAACTGTATTTCAACTGGGATCTCAACACCATCAACATCCACGGCAAATGTTACTTTAGATATTTCATAGATAGAATATCCACGTTTTTCACATTTTTCATCGGTATCAATTTTTACCAAATACTCATCCGAACTAACGCCCAATTCGCGAAGATTACGCTCCACAATATCAACATACTCTTTAGTTCCCTGAATATATATAGGTTTGTTTTTGTTTCGAGCGCACACCGACCTAAATTCTTTTAACCTGTCGGCAATAAAATGCGCAAAATCACAAGCTGTCGTTTCACGGTCTTTGGATATCACCATCATGCCGACAATATCCATAATTCCGTCGCCACCCTTAAGTTTATCCGCAAGCGATCCTACAGTTTTAATACGCCAGTTTCCAGCAAGCATATTGCCATATTTGGTATCAGCCGCAAATTCCCCCATGTGAGTAGAATATTCACCAGAATCCTCATCTTTACGAATAGCGTAATTGATAGTACCGTCATTCACACCAAATATCTTGTCTGTAATTTTCTCTATACCAACCTGCAGAACCTTGTCTTGTGTCTCTTTAGCGCTTTTAACAAGGCCTTCCTTGCCTTGACCAATCAGTCGCCTTACTTTAGCCACACTACGTAGTTCTGCAGAAAAAGCCTCATATCCCATCGCCTCAAGAATTGGAGCATAGAATGACTCAGCTTCCAATACATCCTGTAAAACTGCAGATTCCCTCTTTGACGACGGATATTGCAAATTATCCATTATCTCAGCGCCTTTTATTATAAACGCCTCGATATTAACCTTATCCATCTCTAATCTCATATGATCAAGATCTAGAAGTGGCTGAGCAATCGCCCACTGCTTAGGAGAAACCTTGCCCCTATGTCGCTCGGCAACCAAGGGGTATATTTTTCGATAATCTTCATTAGACTCTTCTTTAGCAATTTCAGCCATCTGCCTGCGATGATGAGCCGCACTTTGTTCAATTTTAGCCATATCAGCCAGTAAACTTGCGGAATACTCCAACTGCTCATGGCTAATCTTTTCATCATCCATGAACCCATAAAGTGCATCTGCGGCATTCCTGGCCCACGTATCGTTATATTTTGTGCTCTTTTTATTAAACATCCTATCAGCAACGTCGTGAATCAATGACAACGAAGCCGCCTCTGGTGGTAAATCGTCACCCGTATATGCTTTTACGATTTTATGTACTCGGTAAGCATGCTCCTTAAAATCCTTGCGCTCACCTTCAGTGCAACTAATATAGCCGTCTAAAACCTTACGACATGATTCATGAAAAACCTCTTCTGCAGGTATGATCTCTTTTTCGTTCAAAATACAATTTTCACTTGACACAACCCTTGCATTATATCATAGTAATGGGAAATTATCAAGCCCTGGAATCTACGCAAAATAAATCCGCATCAATTCGCGCGCTACTCTGTCGGCATCGTGACGAATTAGGCTACGTTGAGCCGCCAATGGATCGCTGCTGGAGTTCGTATTGACCCACACGTCATCAGCAATCAGACGCTTGCCCGACGCGTAATAATGCTTTTTCTTCAGCAATTCCTTATCCCACTCGACCAAATATTCGCCGTCGTGGGCATATTTCTTTATCAATTCCTCTGGCGGACGATGATTATTGTAAAGCACATAATCCATATTCACCCCTGAAAATCGCTCAATTTCATCCGCAAAATCCGCCACGGTAAATCCATCAGTCTGCGTTGGCTTGGTAACCAAATTGCAAACATAGACTTTCTTCGCCTTCGTTTCAGCAAGCGCTCGAGTAACACCTCGAACCAACAACGCTGGCGCCAAACTACCATATAAAAGCCCCGGCGCAATTACCACCAAATCGGCATCCAAAATCGCTTGACGAGCTCGCGGGTTAATCGTAGCTGGCGGTTTAAGCTCTAACCACGGACGCTCGCCACGTGGAATCTTTAGCGACTCAGCCGCATGCTGACCATCAACAACCGTGCCGTCCTTCAGCTTAATCGACATTGTCGTATCGTCCAGAGTAATCGGATAAACTCGACCATTGACGCCCAAAACTTCGCTAGCCAATTCCACTGCATCAGCAAAACTCCCTGTCATCTTTTCCAGCGCCGCCATGAATAAATTGCCGAACGCGTGACCTTTCATGCTGCCCTCGCCAAATCGGTAATTGAACAAATCACGAACTTTCGGCGAAGTACTTAGCGCCACCAAGCATTGCCTGACGTCGCCCGCTGGCAACACGCCCAATTCATCGCGCAACACGCCAGTTGAGCCGCCATCGTCGACCATATTGACCAACGCCGTAATACTGTGTGTATATTTTTTCAATCCAGAAAGCAACGTGAAACTTCCTGTTCCGCCGCCGATAACTACAACTTTTACCCCAAAATAATCATTATTCGAACCATTTGTCATGCTTGAATTATAGCACCTTGGAAAGCCTAAACCAACGTACCTTTTGGCAACGCCCATTCCAAGAATGGCTGCTGCTGACAATCAATCGCGTTGATAATGTGCGTGGCAATTTTCGCAGGATCGTTGAAAAACACATAGTCAGCCGGAAGATCGCGCCCATTCCAAAACGGAGTTTTCATGGCGCCCGGCAAAAATAGCGCAACCCTAACTGGAAGTTTTTGTTCATCTGCCTGCATTCCCAAACTTCGCGCCAAACCCGCTTGAGCGTGCTTCGTCGCAACGTACACAGCTTCATCTGAGCGCGCTTTAACGCTACTTGTCGACCCGATAATCGTCAGTACAGACTTGCGATTCTGCGTTGACATCTTACGCCAAGCCCATTGAACCAGCGGCAACGCGCCCGAAAAATTGACTTCCGCCATACTGCGAACGCTCGGCTGATCTTCAAAATTGCCGCGCCAGCCATATCCAGCCGCCCACACAAATTGATCAATATCATCGCCGTTTAAAATCTGCTCAATTCGCGCCGACGCCGACTCCACTTGATCCGAATAATAAACATCCAATGGAAAACCTTCGCCGTGCTTCTGCGGATTATGAGTCTTACCCAGGACCAGCACACGCTCACCACGTTCCCGCAGCTGCTTCGCCATCTCTAATCCAAGCCCACTCGTCCCACCAAGAATAATATGCATATGATTATTATAGCAACGGCGATATTAAATGTAAATTCCGTATCTAAGCCTCGGCCACGCCTCTACCAGTTCCTCAGCTGAAAACTCCTTGACAGAATCCAGCTCTTGTAAAGGCGTTTTCAAGCAAAGCCCAACAGCCACGGCAGCCACTCGTCTCATGAGATATTCCGCATTATCTGAAGAAAAATAAGCATTCTTCCTGAATCCTCCTCTTATCCCTCCAACAGAATGTACACCCCACCCATCCCGCCAGCTTCGCAGCTCAACCCTATCATACGGAAACTGAAATGGCGATTGTATGGATGTGGACTGGCTAGGGAGGCGCTTCTCTGCTAACATGATATGTCCTGAATACTCATGACAGCGACTAGCCAACATTACATCCATATCGAGAACCTCGTCCTTAACAACTAATCTAGTCAATAAAGCAAATAACAAATCCTCGTTGACTTCGCCCTCCATAATATTCTCGATATTAACCCTGGCGCCGTAATTATCAGTTTTCCTCATACGTCAAATCTTTGGCTATCTTCTTATATTCTCTCCACTTGCTGCCAAAATCCACATTGCCATGAAAACGAGAAACAAATTCATCCACTTTATCCGGAGAGAAACTCTCAGTAGGCGATTCCTTAAGCTCTTCTAATGACAGTCCTACACAATGCAAAGCCACGGCTCCGACGCGCAAAGCAAGCCTGACGATCTCTAACTTCTGATCGTCGTCAGGGTTATTTTCAATGGAATCAGGGACGACAAGCTCGGTTGGTATTACTTTGCGCAAGAAAGAAATTCCACTATGCGACATAGGATCAGCTAATAGCCAGCCACTTACCTTCACCTCATCTTCAACCGCCAGACACTCTGAAATAGACACTCGCGCCATACTCTCACCAATTCCGCGAACCTTTTCTATCAAATTCCCATGACTACGAATATCACCCACTCTTCTAGCAAACGCCATGGACGCATTCACAGTCCCATCTTCCTCCAAATACCAATCGCCATCATAGATTCCAATCAAGCGCCGACTTTCAACAGAGGAATAATTCTCTGAGCCATTACCAGAGTCAATAAATCTAATATCAAAAGATACGCCGCCTGTACTTTTTTCCATGCCTGATATTCTATACTATTTTATGGAAAAAGTCAATCACACAATTTCTGCCACTTCAAATGCACTTTATATCGAAGCGGCGCACCCGACTCGCTCTCTTGGAGTCGCAACTCTTCAGGATCCATAAACATCACTTCGTCCGCATCGACGCCCGCTGAAAAATCAAAGTTTTCCGTCCACACACGACAAGAAAAACAAATTTGATTAGCATCAATTCGCTCAATATAAATCTCGTCCGACGCATCAAAAAGCTGATAGCGAAGATTGCCCTTATAGCCAACTTCTTCATACAATTCCCGCTTCAAAGCCGACTCAAAAGTTTCACCATAATCCATTCCGCCGCCAGGAAGATCCCAAAGCGGCCGCCCGTCCTCTTTAACAACCAAAATCTGCCCAGCATCGTTGTAAATCAGAGCTTTTATGGAAACGCGATACAGACAATCCAGATGGTCCGTTCCATCTAAATTCTGTGTAATGATACGTCCGTTGGTGATTTTTGTCATGAAAGTCATTATACTACACCCGAGCGCTAGATAGCTAATACCATTTCACCTACAGTATACTCTGTCTTTCCAATATCTCTTTCCAATATCCATTTACTAACTACTCATTGGGTGTTAATAAGTTAGGAATTACCTAAATTACCTAATTGTGATACTCTTTTATTTTTCCTGCATATTCAGTCAAAAGATTCTTTGAATAAATTTTTTCATTTCTTGAATCTCTAACTTCTTTCCAAAGAATAGCAGCTACTTTTAACTTATTCGAATAGTTGCGACTATTTTCGTCTGCACAGAAATCCTTTAAAAATTGATTCCATTGACAAACCGAATTATCATATTTAGCATAATCCGATTTTCCATAATAAACTTTCAGCATATCTTGAATCGTAAAACTCAAATCATTTTCTCTTTTTACTTTTCTCCAAGCAGTAGCCATATCAGCAGTAAATTTAAAAGGTGTAATACCTGTTACGGCGGAGAAATATTCTCTAAATTTTGTGTTAAAGGAAAAACCACATTCAAGTAATGGTGTCTCTAAAGTAATATTTTCAACTTGCTTCTTTTCATTTTTTACTGATGACTTTTTAATCAAATTACCCTTAAAGTACTGCTCAATAATATGATTAAGTTCCTGTTTGGTCCCTCTATATTCAAGCCCTAATGACTTGCATATCTGTGAAAGTTCATCCCGATACCAATAGTATTTATTAAATTCATCAAAGGATGTGACTTTATCAAACTCAGGCCTGCTTTCTATCAATATAATACCTCCTTAAAACCAATTTAGGTTGTCATCTCAAAATAATGGAGTTTTAATTTCTTTATTTTGAGGATTAGCTACGTTTCACTAACAAGCTTACACACTCGACATGGTGCGTTTGAGGAAACAAATCTACAGGCTGGACTTTCTTCAACTCATACCCTAATTCTTGGTAGAGTTTGATA